>NZ_JAKMZC010000003.1:0-379099 GCF_029890535.1 Vibrio sp. S/42/10
TTGCGAAAAACTATGACAGATGCTGCAACTAGAGTGGGAAATGAGCATTAATTAACCTAACTCACTGTTAAAATTAGATATTGTCAACAATTGTCAAATTAGATGTCTTATAGTTTTTCCAAGGGTATATTAATATGGGCAAGGTTTATGATGGCCTACATCGTATTAGCTTCCTCATTGATGAAGAAGGTCAGATTGAACACGTCTTTAATAAGTTCAAAACTAAAACTCACCACGAAGTGGTTTTAGATTACTTCAATCAAGAAGCTTAAGGTCAATTTGAGTGCGTTAATTATTTAGGTTTCCCACTCAAATTAAACGAATGCAAAAAAGGCCGAACATCATAGATGTTCGGCCTTTTTCTATAATAAATCAGTTATTTTTGATGCTCAGGCTCATCCTCTAAAGCATGGCTTGGCAGAGCGTTCCAAACCGCTTTCACTAAGGTCGCCAGTGGTATGGCAAAGAATACCCCCCAGAAACCCCATAATCCGCCAAACACTAATACTGCAACAATGATCGCGACCGGGTGAAGGTTCACTGCTTCAGAGAACAGAACCGGAACCAACACGTTACCATCTAGCGCTTGAATGATGCCGTACGCAAGTAACAGCCAGTAGAACTGAGGTTCAAGCCCCCATTGGAACAAGCCAACAATTGCGACAGGAACGGTCACAGCAGCAGCGCCGATATATGGAATCAAAACCGAAAAACCGACTGCGACCGCTAGCAGTGCTGAATAACGTAAATCTAGAATTGCGAAGGTTACGTAACTGACACCACCGACAATTAGAATTTCTAACACTTTACCGCGAATGTAATTTGAGATTTGCTGGTTCATCTCTACCCAAACCTTAGTCGCTAGACGGCGGTTCTTAGGTAATACACCACTTGCCATGCTGATCATTTCTTCTTTATCCTTGAGCAAGAAGAAGATCAAAAGCGGTACAAGAATCAAGTAAACCGCAAGTGTCGCTAAACTCACAAGAGATGCTAAAGAACCTTTCACTACGCTTTCACCGAAACCTAGCGCTTTGTTCTTTGCGTTAGACATGATCGATTCAACAATCTGTAGGTTGGCTAATTCAGGGTAGCGTTCGGGAATCGTCGCAATGAACTTTTGCAAACTACCATACATGCTCGGAATATCATTAATAAGGTTGCCCACTTGCTCCCAAATCGTTGGTACTAAACCAAACAGTGCCAGCAGCATCAGGCTAAAGAACATCATGATCACCAACATCACCGATGGTGTTCTTGGCACACCAAGTCTTTGAAGTTGGGTAACGGGCCACTCAAGTAAGTAAGCCAAAACAATAGCAACCAATAATGGCGCAATGAGATGACCAAAGAAGTAGATCGTAATAAAGCCGAATAGAATGATGGCAACCAAACTGACAGCATGTGGATCAGAGAAACGTCGTTTATACCAACGATTGACCATTTCAAGCATCTGACTGCGATTCCTTTTTAGTGATGAGGAGATGGTGGTAATTAGAACAAACCTCTGTCATGACAACATAAGCTTGCTTAGACAAAAAAGTAACAATATCTTTCATCGAGCTGTTATCAGAAACATAAATTGACAATGATTGGCCTACTTCTAACTTTACACTGTGACGCTTGGCTAATAATAACGCCATTGGGCATCGCTCTTGGCGTAAATCTAGAATATTAGGTGTCATTCTTGGGCTCGATGCTTATTATAAGGGTCGTATTGTAATCTGTTTTTGAAAACGCGCCATCATTCATTCATCTTCCTTTATGATAGCGCACGTACTTGGCAAAGGTTAAATCAGATAAAGAACCAATTTGCATTGCACTTGTCTTACTGTCAGAAGAAACGGAGTATTACTGACTAATATGTTTAAACGCGCTCGTTCAATTGCTTGCTTATGCATCGCAGCTACATTAAGCACCCCAACGTTGGCAAACACCAACAGTTTGGAGCTTCCAGATATTGGCACCGCGGCTGGTGGCACACTCACTATCGATCAAGAACTAATTTATGGTGATGCCTACATGCGCATCATCAGAAGCAGTCAGCCTATCGTCAACGACCCGGTTCTAAATCAATATATTGATACTCTAGGCCACCGCCTTGTCGCGAACGCGAACGATGTAAAGACACCTTTTCAATTCTTTATGATCCGTGACCGCAACATTAACGCGTTCGCTTTCTTTGGTGGCTATGTAGCATTGCATTCAGGTCTGTTCCTGCATGCACAATCTGAAAGTGAGTTAGCTTCAGTATTAGCGCACGAAATCGCGCACGTTACTCAGCGTCACTTAGCACGTAGTATGGAAGATCAAGCTCGTCGTTCCCCAGCGACCATCGCAGCACTTGCGGCCTCGGTATTATTGGCAATTGCAGCTCCTGAAGCGGGTATTGCAGCTCTAACAGCAACGACTGCAGGCAACATGCAAAGCCAAATAAACTACACACGTAGTAATGAAAAAGAAGCGGACCGATTTGGCATCAACACACTTGCAAAAGCTGGGTTCGATGTAAACGCTATGCCGCGTTTCTTTGGCCGTTTAGCCGATGAATATCGCTATGCGAGTACACCACCACCAATGCTATTAACTCACCCATTGCCAGAAGATCGAATCACAGATTCACGAGCTCGTGCTCGTAGCTATCCACCACTAAAACTGGCGCCTTCGTTGGATTACCATCTAGCAAGAGCCCGCATTGTTGCACGCTACGCGGGTATCAATAATGATGCTGCTCTCGATTGGTTTGAACGTAAGCTGAAAAAAGCCCCGAAAGCGTTGGTTCCATCATTAGAATACGGCCAAGCACTGGTTTACCTTGATTCTAACAAATTAGATAAAGCAGCGCCGATTTTAACCAAGCTCATCAACAGCGATCCAACAAACCTATTTTATTTAGATGCGATTTCAGATCTGCATATCGAGCAAAAAAAGCCTGAAATTGCGATTAAAGAACTCAAGTCAGCACTGGTTCGTCAACCGAATAACTCAGTACTGACCATTAACTACGCCAATGCGCTAATTGAAAATGAAGAACTTCAAGAAGCCGTTCGCGTATTACAGCGTTACACGCATGACAACCCGAACGACACCAATGGCTGGCATCTGCTTTCAAAGGTAAACATTAACCTAGGTAACAGCGATGAAGACCTTGCCGCTCGTGCAGAGATTTTGGCATTGCAAGCTAACTGGAACAAAGCGATTCAGTACTATACGCAAGCAAGCCAAATCGCAGAACTCGGTAGCCTAAAACAAGCGCGTTACGATGCTCGAATTGACCAATTAATGATTCAGCGTGAACGTTTCTTATCGCTACAGTAAATCGCTCAACTCGCTGCAAGTAAACGCAAAACGAAAACGAAAGCTCAACGGATACAGTGAAGAAGCCACTCGAATGGCTTCTCCTGAAAATCAAACCAAAAATAATAATGAGGAAGAACCATGTCTGTCGTGATTTATCATAATCCACGTTGCTCAAAGAGCCGTCAAACTCTCGAACTGCTTGAAGCTAACGGTATACAACCAGAAGTTATCAAGTATCTAGACACGCCTTTAACTGTCGAGCAGCTGAAAGTACTTTTCACTCAACTGGGTTTTGACAGTGTTCGCGAAATGATGCGCACCAAAGAAACTGACTACAAACAAGCAAACTTGGCTGATACATCAGTGACTGATGAGGAGCTTTTCTCTGCAATGGCCAAGAATCCAAAACTGTTTGAGCGCCCTGTGGTTGTCGCGAACAACAAAGCAAAGATTGGTCGTCCACCAGAACAAGTATTAGAGATTTTGTAAGCCAATATGAGCATCAACATCCTTGTTCTCTACTACAGTCGCCACGGCAATACTCAAGCTCTAGCAAGACAGATTGCACGAGGGGTTGAATCCATCCCGAACTGCGAAGCCATGCTAAGAACGGTGAACGACGTGTACACAGTAGAAGAGCAGCCTGATTCGCGCTATCAACCAACAGATCCTATTGCGACCTTGCAAGATCTCCGTTCTTGCGATGGTTTAGCACTAGGTAGTCCAGTATGGTTTGGCAATATGGCTGGGCCAATGAAGCACTTTTGGGATAGCACAACATCACTATGGATCAATGGCGATCTTATAGACAAACCTGGTTGCGTATTTACCTCATCTTCATCACTGCATGGGGGTCAAGAGACGACACAGCAAAGCATGATGTTGCCTCTGCTTCATCATGGCATGTTATTAGTGGGTATCCCCTACTCAGAGCCAGTACTACACACCACTCAAACCGGCGGCACACCTTACGGTGCAAGCAGTACTGGAGAGAGCGCTTCTTTAAGCAAAGAAGAGATTGAGTTGGCGCAGAACCTAGGCAAACGCTTAGCACGTATCGCCATAAACCAGAAGGGAATTTCTCAATGATGTATATGCCAGAGAAGGCTATGTCTCCCAAAACCAAGTTATTTCGCTACCTTGCGCTAACGGGTAACTTGTCACTTTTATTCTGGGTAGTCGCTTGGCAGATGACACTTTCGCCGCACCCTCATCTAAGTAATATAACGCTTGCGATTGCTTGGGCTATACCACTGTTACTGCCATTACCAGGCATTCTAGCAGGCAAACCTTATACGCATGCTTGGGCGAATTTCGTCTTAATGCTCTACTTCCTACACGCATTAACTATTTTGTATATAGACGGTGGTGAGCGATTATTAGCGGCTGTAGAACTACTCCTGACTACCTTAGGGTTCGCGGGTAATATCTTATTTACTCGTTTTAGAGCAAAAGAGTTGGGCATCAAGCTCAAGCGTCTTTCTGAAGTAGAAAAGAAAGAGAAAGCTAAGTTCGAGCAATAACTTAGGTTCGGTTACCTTTAGCTAGTACAAGTAGAAAAAGCAACAATAAACAAACAAAAAGCCCTGCGAGATTTCTCTTGCAGGGCTTTTTCATGAATGCATTTCAATCCGCAATGTCAGTAGACCATTACTAGCGAACCCATTCGTATACTAGACTTGGCTTAGCATGTACTGGCGCAACAACTGTTAGCTCTTCCGAGCCAGACGTATTCGTTAGCTCAGCATCCGCTTTAGCTGATAACTTACTACCTTTGATGACTTGAACACTTGGGTCTGCTTCGTTAACCGTCGCTTCTGCGCCATCGTTCAGGGTCGTATCAGTAATAGCTGCTGAATCATCGCCTACAGACATGGCGTTGTCTTGCGTTTCAAATTCAGGGCTCACTTCAGGTTCAATGTAAGATTCTTCAACCTTTGCGACTTGGCGAATGCTTTCCACTTCTTGCTCAAACTCTTGTTGAGTCGACAATAAGTGAATTCGGAACGTCACTTCGTTGTTTTGAATCTTGAGAATATCTAAACTTGCAACTGAATTTAGACGCTTAAGTGCGTTCTCCAGTTGGAAGAAATCCTGCGCGTTATTCAAGCTAATAAACTGCGTTAATATTGATTCCGAAGATTCACTGGCTACGGTAACCGCACTTTTACCTGCGTAGTAGTTGCTGATTTGGTCGACTAGCTTCTTAGAAGTCGTAGCGCTGTTACCCGACACTGAACCGCTCACTGGCGATGTTGGTGCGCTCGTCAATTGACTCGGCTTTTGATCGTACAAAGTCCAACGTAAACCTGAAGATTGAGCCTTAATCACCAACACAGCATCAACAGGGTAACGCTGACTCGCTTTACTGATTGGCGTAACAAAGCTGCCCCACAAATCAGAAGTCGCAATACCTGTAATATCATCAAAGTCACCCACAGGTAGCGTTAGAGGCAAGCCGCGCTCTTTTGCGTTAGCTTGTAAACCTGCCGCTAATTGTGAGTTGGAGTGTTCCCACACAATATTTTTGTCGTAGTTGTCTTCTTCTACGAGCCAAACAAGAATGTTTGAACGAGTATCAGGCCAGTACGGTAACTGCGCTTGGGTCAATAGAGAACGGATTTGAGCACCGTTAAAACGCATGCGCAATGTTGATTGGTCATTGCTCTCGCCAAAACTCATTTGAGACATGTACTGCGAACTCTTACGCATCGCCTTTTGAATGGTTTCGTTCGATGCAACATCAGTTTGGCCAGTCGCACGTATCAATACCTGCTCCATACCGGTATTTCTTGCCACTTGTTCTGGCTGCTTGTTTTCAGCGTTAATCGCAACTTCAGCACTAAAAATATCTACTTGAGTTAATGCATAACTCGGAGAGGCTAATAGTGCCATTAACAAAAATGCTATGTAGCGCATACTGATCCTAATATTCAAATCTTGTGCCTAGATGATAAGCAACTATGGATTGGGGGGCAAGGTCGATAGCGCCCACTGTGTTTAATAACCACAAAATATCACCTGACCATGATAAATCGTTCACTTGTAAACTGTATTTCTTCTTATTTTGATAGCAACAAACATCACTAAGATAAATAAATTTGATCTATTTGGTATAGCAATCGATTGCTAAGTGATAGAATCCTGCGAATTTTATTTTCCACTTTTCATATAACGACCAATTTAAGGACTTCACATGAAAAATGCTTTGCAAGGTGCGCAAATGCTGTTTGTAGCTTTTGGTGCACTTGTATTAGTGCCGCTACTAACTGGGCTTGATCCTAACGTTGCACTCTTTGGCGCGGGTATCGGTACTCTTTTATTCCAACTGATTACACGCCGCTCAGTGCCAATCTTCTTAGCATCTTCTTTTGCATTCATCGCACCTATCATGTTTGGTATTCAAACTTGGGGCATTGGCGCAACAATGGGCGGCCTAATGGCTGCGGGTGTTGTGTATGTCTTAATGGGCGCATTGATTAAAGTTCGAGGTGTTGCTTTCATCCATAAACTACTTCCACCAGTCGTGGTTGGCCCTGTAATCATGGTGATCGGCTTAGGTCTTGCACCCGTTGCAGTAAACATGGCGTTAGGCAAAACCGGTGATGGTGCTGTGCAACTTATCGATGCTGATGCAGCATTATGGATCTCTTCTATTTCACTACTAGTGACGATTGTCATCAGTGTTTTCTCGAAAGGCTTCCTTAAACTACTGCCTATCTTTGGTGGTATTGTAGCGGGTTATGTAACGAGCTTAGTATACGGAGTCGTTGATTTTACCCCTGTCACTCAAGCAGCCTGGTTAGCACTACCTAACTTCACAGCACCAGAATTTAACATCAACGCTATCTTCTTTATGGTGTTTGTTGCTATCGCACCAGCCGTAGAGCACGTAGGGGACATGCTTGCTATCTCTAACGTAACCGGTAAAGACTACCTTAAAAAGCCAGGTTTACACCGTACTATCACAGGCGACGGCGTGGCTACAATCGCAGCTTCTATGCTGGGCGCTCCGCCAAACACAACCTACAGTGAAGTAACAGGTGCAGTAATGCTGACGAAAGCATTCAACCCAGTGATCATGACTTGGGCTGCTGTTACTGCTATCGTTCTTGCATTGGTTGGTAAGCTAGGCGCACTACTTCAAACGATTCCGGTTCCTGTAATGGGTGGCATCATGATTCTACTGTTTGGCTCTATCGCAACAGTGGGCCTTAACACACTCATCAAGAACAACGTTGACCTGCATAAATCACGTAACCTTGTGATTGTGGGTATTACTTTAGTCTTTGGTATTGGCGGTATGGCCTTTGGTATTGGTGACTTCAGCCTACAAGGCGTAAGCTTGTGCGGTATCGTGGCGATTCTACTTAACCTAGTACTTCCAGAAGAGCTAGGTGACAATACTGTGGTAGACAAAGCTCAAATCGATTAATCCATCGGTAGTGCTAGATTCAAAAGAATCACAAACCAACAAGATCAAAAAAGGGAGAGCGTCGAATGCTCTCCCTCTTTTATTAATACGGCTAATTCAGCGAGTTAAGAAACGGTTTGAGTCACTTAAGCTGAAACCGAATTACTTAGTACCGAAGATTTTATCACCAGCATCGCCAAGACCAGGAACAATGTAGCCCTTGTCGTTTAGCTTCTCATCGATTGCAGCTGTATAAAGCTCAACATCTGGGTGCGCTTTTTCTAGAGCCGCGATACCTTCAGGTGCAGCAACAAGGACAAGCACTTTAAAGACTTTACAGCCTTGCTCTTTTAGTAGATCAAGAGTTGCAATCATAGAACCGCCAGTCGCTAACATTGGATCAACAACTAGAGCAATACGCTCATCAATGTTAGATGCTAACTTGTTGAAGTACGGTACAGGTTCTAGTGTTTCTTCATCACGGTAGATACCAACTACACTAATACGAGCACTTGGCATGTGCTCAAGTACACCATCCATCATACCTAAACCAGCACGTAGGATTGGTACTACTGTTACTTTCTTACCCTTGATTTGGTCAACTTCTACTGGGCCATTCCAACCATTAATGGTTACTCGCTCAGTTTCGAAATCAGATGTCGCTTCATACGTTAGAAGGCTACCCACTTCTGTTGCTAGCTCGCGAAAACGCTTAGTGCTAATCTCACCTTCACGCATCAGGCCAATTTTATGTTTTACTAGCGGGTGTTTCACTTCAACAACTTTCATTTCCAACTCCGGCAATATTTAAACAAACCTGTAGATTATACACGAACTGTGTGGTTATTTCAGAATCTTTATTCTAATAAAAAAAACCGCGCAAACGTTTGCTCTTCGTAATCAAGCCCTGTTAGAATAGCGCCGTTTTCACATCCAACTTAAGTTCGAGGACTATCCCGTGAGTGGTAATACTTCTTCTCTAAGCTACAAAGACGCTGGTGTTGATATCGACGCAGGTAATGCACTAGTAGACCGTATTAAAGGTGCAGTTAAACGCACTCGTCGCCCTGAAGTGATGGGCGGTATTGGTGGCTTTGGCGCCCTATGTGAACTTCCAACGAAATACAAAGAGCCAGTACTGGTTTCAGGTACTGATGGTGTTGGTACTAAACTTCGCCTTGCTTTGGATCTGAAAAAACACGACACCATTGGTATCGACCTAGTGGCAATGTGTGTGAACGACCTAATCGTTCAAGGTGGTGAGCCGTTATTCTTCTTAGACTACTACGCAACAGGTAAGCTAGATGTAGATACAGCTGCAGACGTTGTTTCTGGTATTGCTGAAGGCTGTGTTCAAGCTGGTTGTGCACTAATCGGTGGTGAAACGGCTGAAATGCCAGGTATGTACGAAGGTGACGACTATGACGTAGCTGGCTTCTGTGTTGGTGTTGTAGAAAAAGCTGACATCATCGATGGCACTAAAGTAGCAGCAGGCGACGCACTTATTGCTGTTGGCTCAAGTGGTCCACACTCAAACGGTTATTCTCTAATTCGTAAAGTTCTAGAAGTTTCTGGTGCTGATAAGAGTGAAGAACTAGAAGGCCGCACAATCGGTGAGCACCTACTAGAACCAACTAAGATTTACATTAAGTCAGCGCTTAAGATGATTGCTGAGCATGACATTCATGCTATCTCGCACATCACAGGCGGTGGTTTTTGGGAAAATATCCCACGCGTACTTCCTGAAGGCACTAAAGCAGTGATTGATGGCAAGAGCTGGGAATGGCCTGCTATCTTCAATTGGCTACAAGAGAAAGGTAACGTGGAAACATTTGAAATGTACCGCACTTTCAACTGTGGTGTAGGCCTAGTTGTGGCTCTACCTAAAGATCAAGCTGAAGCAGCTGTTGAACTACTGAAAGCTGAAGGCGAAAACGCTTGGGTTATCGGTGAGATCGCAAACGCTGAAGCTGGTGAAGAGCAAGTAGAAATCAAATAAGTGATGTATTCACTTATTTAGTTAATCAATGAGGACCTAATGGTCCTCATTTTGCTATTTGGCCCGCAGAAAACCTTAGTTTATGTAGGTAAATTGTAAACAGTCCTGTTAACTAATCGTATGACCCACTCTATGAAAAATAATCACTCAAATAAAACCAGTCACTCTAAGAAAAACATCGTTGTTTTAGTTTCAGGAAGCGGAAGTAACTTACAGGCAATTTTAGATGCCTGCGATAACAATATGATTGATGCTTCTGTTAAAGCTGTGTTCTCAAACAAAGCAGAGGCTTTTGGGTTAGAGCGAGCAAAGGCCGCAGGTGTTAACGCACATTCTGTTAATCCAAAAAACTTTGGTTCACGCGAAGAGTTTGATCATGAATTGATGGTTCAAATCGATGCTTACCAACCCGATTTGATCGTGCTCGCGGGCTACATGCGTATTCTAAGTTCAGAGTTTGTTCGCCATTACGCAGGGAAAATGATCAACATCCACCCTTCTCTACTTCCTAAATACCCCGGCTTACACACCCATCAGCGCGCTATTGATGCGCAAGATAAAGAGCACGGTACAAGTGTTCACTTTGTAACAGAAGAACTCGATGGCGGACCTGTGATCTTACAAGCTAAGGTACCAGTTTTTGAAGACGATGATGCTGACATGTTAGCAAGCCGAGTCCTCACCCAAGAGCACTGTATTTATCCGATGGTCTGCAAATGGTTCGCTGAAGATCGTTTATTAATGGTAAACGGGCAAGCGATCTTAGACGGTATAGCATTGGGCAAGCACGGTTACGCAGAAGAGTAGTTCGTCAAAAACTAAATCAAATAAAAAGGCCGCTTACTGATCTTTTGGTTCAGTAAGCGGCCTCTCTTTTGTTCAGAGCAAATAATACTACCCGGAGGTTTTAGCTCAATGGCTCAGTCGGTGCTTGGCTCGCAACTTTTTTAGGTGCGTAAGCAACATCTTCTAACGCTTGATGGTTGTTACCTATCAGCTCACCAAAATGAAACAGCGCATATTCGCCAGGCTTCATTCTAAACCACTCCTCATTGCATGTAAGAGGTTGAGTTGCCACTACGGTAACTATATCGTTCGGCGTGGTCTCTTCTTGGAAGTTAATCTCAACGTCTTCATCAATTAAGCTCGCGTTGCCAAAAGGCGCGCGTCTTGTTATCCAGTACAAATGATTGGTACAGTACGTCATCACATACTCACCATCACTCAACAACATGTTGAAGACACCTTTATCTCGTAACTGGTCACAACACTCAGCAACAAAGCGAAACATGCCTTCCATGTCTTGAGGCGGTTCAGGAAAGCGATCCTCGAGCTGTTTTAATAACCAACAAAAAGAGAGCTCACTGTCCGTCTCACCTACCGGTCTGAAACGACCACTGATAAGATCATCGTAGTCTGTTAACTGACCATTGTGAGCAAAAGTCCAGTATCTTCCCCAAAGTTCGCGGGTAAAAGGATGAGTATTTTCAAGATTAACCCCACCACGGTTGGCTTGACGAATATGACTGACAACAGCCTGGCTTTTAATTGGGTAGTTTTGAACCAACTCTGCGATCTTAGATTCACAGCTAGGGTTAGGATCTTTAAAAGTACGAAAACCCTTTCCCTCATAAAAAGTGATACCCCATCCATCACGGTGTGGACCTGTGTTACCTCCACGCTGCATCAGACCAGTAAAACTAAAACAAATATCAGTTGGCACATTCGCGCTCATACCGAGCAATTCACACATGGTTTAATCTACTCCCTATTAAAACCAGCAGAGCCTAAGCTGTGCTTTAAATCTCTGTAAACGACTATTCCATTTCTTTTTCAACAAGTTGAATCACAATATGAATAATCTTAATGTGAACTTCTTGAATGCGATCTGCGTAACCAAAATGTGGAACTCGGATTTCGATGTCTGCACAACCTGCCATTTTACCGCCATCTTTACCTGTTAGGGCGATGGTTTTCATGCCTTTCGCTTGAGCAGCTTCAATCGCTTTTAAAATGTTGCCAGAGTTACCAGAAGTCGACAAACCAAACAGCACATCACCTTTACGGCCTACCGCTTCTACATAGCGAGAAAATACGTGGTCGTAACCAAAATCATTACTCACGCAAGATAAATGGCTAGGATCTGAAATCGCAATACCAGCATAACCTGGGCGGTTCTCACGGTATCGACCAGTAAGCTCTTCCGCGAAGTGCATGGCATCACAGTGTGAGCCACCGTTACCACAAGAAAGCACTTTGCCTTCTTGTTTGAATGAGTCGGCAATCAGTTTTGCAGCCGCTTCAATTTGAGCGATGTTGTGGTCATCACTCAAGAACTTGTTAAGAACGTCAGCAGCTTCGTTCAATTCACTTTTGATTAGGTCTTGGTACATAAGGCTTATCTCTTATATTTTGTTACGCAACTTAAAGTACGTGAAATGAGAGCTGAGGGTTTTTCCCTCTTTTAACTGAGTTTACCCACAAACATGAAATAGTGTCGACACTTAAGCCCAAAGATTGCCACCTTTATTAACCAGTCACTGTCGATCCGCCCAAATATTCACCACCAACCTCTCACAATTAGAATTTTAACTCTATTCAGATCGCTTTTTATCCAATTTAGAGTTTTACAAATATTTAATATTTTGTTTACACTTAACTGGTTAGACCTCTTACCTAAAACTTAATAACAATAAGTGATCTCTGAAAAGGAAATCGATCATGAACATATTGCTCTCCCTACTCGGCATGACCGTCATCTTAGGCGTCTGTCTTTACCATAGAGTTAGTCTGGTGCGTGCATTAGTTGTACTAACCTGCGCGATGATAGCACTCACACTGTTTGGCGGCGTCGCGATTACTGGCTGGCTTTGTTATCTATTAGCAGTAGCGATTTTTGCTGTACCGACTATTCGTCAAACCCTAGTAAGCCAAAAGGCGCTTTCTCTATTTAAGAAAGTTCTACCAGCAATGTCTCAGACAGAAAAAGAGGCTCTAGAAGCAGGCACTGTATGGTGGGAAGCAGAGCTATTCAAAGGCAAGCCTGAATGGAAAAAACTACAAAACATCGCCGATCCAAAACTCTCTGAAGCTGAACAAGCATTTTTAGATGGCCCGGTTAATGACGTGTGTGAAATGGTCAATGATTACCAAGTGACACATGAACTTGCTGATTTACCGTCAGAAGTATGGCAATACCTGAAGGACCATAAATTCTTCGCCATGATCATCAAGAAAAAATACGGCGGTTTAGAATTCTCAGCTTACGCTCAATCCTTGGTTCTACAAAAGCTAACCGGCGTGTCTAGTGTATTGTCATCAACCGTAGGCGTACCTAACTCATTAGGCCCCGGTGAACTATTGCAACACTACGGTACAGAAGCACAAAAAAACCACTACCTCCCACGTTTGGCAGAAGGTAAAGAGATCCCGTGTTTTGCCCTAACTAGCCCAGAAGCTGGTTCAGATGCCGGTTCAATCCCTGATTACGGCATTGTATGTAAAGGAGATTGGCAAGGCGAAGAAGTACTTGGAATGCGTTTAACATGGAACAAGCGTTATATCACTCTTGCTCCTGTCGCAACCGTTTTAGGGTTAGCCTTTAAACTACGTGACCCTGATGGTCTGCTTGGAGATAAACAAGATCTTGGTATTACTTGTGCGTTGATTCCAACGGATTTAAAAGGCGTTGAGATTGGCAACCGTCACTTTCCGCTTAACGTTCCGTTCCAAAATGGCCCAACGCAAGGCGACGACCTTTTTGTGCCTATCGACTTCATCATTGGTGGTCAGAAAATGGCAGGTCAAGGCTGGCGTATGCTGGTTGAGTGTTTGTCGGTTGGCCGTGGTATCACACTGCCTTCAAACTCGACAGGTGGCATTAAATCTGCGGCATTAGCTACAGGCGCTTACGCTCGCATTCGTCGTCAATTCAAGCAACCTATCGGCCGTATGGAAGGGGTTGAAGAACCACTGGCACGTCTAGCAGGAAACGCCTATGTAATGGATGCGGCAAGTAACCTAACCGTCGCAGGTATCGACCTTGGCGAAAAGCCTTCGGTTATCTCTGCAATCGTTAAGTATCATTGTACCCACCGTGGCCAACGAAGCATCATTGATGCGATGGATATCGTCGGCGGTAAGGGTATTTGTTTAGGTCCATCCAACTTCTTAGCACGTGGCTACCAAGGTTCGCCTATCGCCATAACAGTTGAAGGTGCAAACATCCTGACTCGTTCAATGATCATCTACGGCCAAGGGGCGATTCGTTGTCACCCTTACGTACTTAACGAAATGGAAGCCGCTTATTCTGAAAGCAGCGATGCGCTTGATAAGTTTGATTCAGCGTTAGCAGGGCACGTTAGCTTTACTATGAGCAACCTAGTCCGCAGCTTGTGGTTTGGTTTAACCGATGGTCGTGGTTCAGATGCACCAACACCATTAAATAAAACAGATAAACAGACACAGCGCTACTACCAACAGCTAAACCGCTACAGTGCCAACCTAGCGCTACTTTCTGACATCTCAATGGCCGTTTTAGGGGGGTCATTGAAACGCAGAGAACGCCTATCAGCAAGACTGGGGGATATCCTGAGCCAACTCTACTTAGGTTCAGCAACACTGAAACGCTTTGAAAGCGAAGGCAGCCACGCTGAAGATCTACCGCTAGTACATTGGGGTATGCAAGACAGCCTAAGACAGACAGAAATTGCTATTGATGATTTTTTAGCAAACTTCCCTAGCCCTGTGATTGGTCGTTTACTTCGCGTTGTATTGATGCCATTTGGCCGTATTCGTCGCGCACCAAACGACAAGCTGGATAGCCAAGTAGCGCATATTATTCAAACGCCGAGCGAAACACGTTCACGTATCGGCCGTGGTCAATACTTAGAAGCAACTGAACATAACCCAGTAGGTAAGATTGAGAAAGCACTCGAAGTGATTCTTCAAGCTGAGCCACTGTTCGATAAAGTTTGTAAAGAAACGCATCAAAAACGCGCTTTCTTACGACTAGACCTTGTCGCTCAATTAGGGCTTGAGAAAGGCATCTTAACGGAGAAAGAAGCTGCGTTGCTTGTCAGTGCAGAGGAACACAGACTGTATACAATTAACGTTGACGATTTCTCTCCAGAAAAGCTTGCTTCAAAATCACAGTACCCAGATCAATCAATTGAGAACGTTGCCTAGCATCGATAACCAAGACTAAACGAGACATTAAAATCGAACGGGTAGCTGAAGCAAACAAGCAATAAAAAACGGGACTCTTATGAGTCCCGTTTTTTTAATAACGACTATGATTCTTTACAATACCAACGCAAATCGGCCTTACACCAATGATTTATATGCCAATGCTCATACTTACAAAGACCATATAGCTTGTAAGCTTACTTAGGTGCCTTTAACTGCATTTCTGGTTGAGCCTTTTTCTTCACTTTCACCTTTCGAACAACAAACCAAACCAACAAACCCAATAGAATCGCGATCACATTGCCCACAGCTATAATGATCATACTACGTTGCCTGTCATCTTCTCGCTTCTGAAGTATCATTAATTCTGCTGCGATACGCTTTTGCTCCTCAAGCGCTTCTGCTTGAAGGCGTCGTGACTCCGCTAAATCGATATCTTCAACAACGCTGTACGATTGCTCAGTAATTGGGAAAATCAGCGGACGCTGGCTTGAAGCATCAGTGGCATAAACCATCCCCGACCAGTTATAAATACCCAGTTCATCAGCGTAAGGTACCTCTAGAGACACTTTCATTGCATCAACCATAGCTTGGCCTTGTCTGTACATAACAAACTCATCAGGAGCCTTGTGCTCAACATGAACCGCCAAAGAGCTGGGCGCGACCATGCCTTGCTCGCCGGACACAACGATAGTATGAGGTAAACCCTCTTTGCGAGACTGGATAAAAGTAGTGGTAATGGGGGTTGGATACACGAGTACTTCTTGTTCTTGCGCTCGCAAAAACACGCCATTGCCAGAGGTTATACGAGCTCGGTATTTACCCGGTTCAATATCAATAGGTAACGATACTGTGAATACGCCATCTCCGGCTTTTTCGTCTAAACCTGTACCGTCGTCGGCAAACTCTCCCATCACAACAGGGACCGGGCGCGCCTCTCTGACTAGAGAATCTTCATTTTCGACAAATTTAGTAAAGGTGACTTTAAGTTTCACGCGATCAAGGAAATCGCGCAGTACTAGAGGCTTACCATCTGAGGTCAAACGAGCGGTGAACTTGATGTGTTCGGTTTGATACAACTTATTTGGAAATTCGTTGGCATCCAAAACCAAATGAGACAATAGTTTAATGTTGTTCTTAGGTGAGACTTTACCTATCGCTTGCCAAGGGCCTGGCATTGGCTTATCAATAGAGACAATGTCCATAGATGATTCTTCGTACCAACGGACGTTATCAGCATTGCGCCAAGAGTAGTATTTCTTGCCATCAGGGCGAACCAAAACGACGGGTTTAGAGTTATCGGCTCGATAAATCACAAAGGTGACTTGTTCAATACTGGGATCAACGCGAAAACGGTTATCCAATAAACTCATTACGGATTCCGTTGCTGCATGTAAGCTAAAGCTTAACAGCAATAAGTAACCGGTAGCCAATACCCTTAACATACTTTCTCCCTACTGACGCCAAAGGCAGCTTCCGCTTTTCTCGACGAGGTCTAAACGATTTTGATGCGCTTCTACTTCATCGGCCGTAGCTCGTAAAACCTTTAGGGATTTTCGACCACTTTCTACTCTTCGTATACTTTCGGCTTCGCCTTCTTGTTGGCCAGCGTTAAATTGTAGCGAAGTTTGCCCACCCGTCATCAATAAGTAGACGTCGGCTAGGATCTCCGCATCGAGCAATGCGCCATGGAGAGTACGGTGCGAGTTATCAATACCGTAACGGTCACATAAGATATCTAGGTTGTTTCTTTTACCTGGGAATATCTTCTTCGCCATTGCCAAGGTATCGGTGACTTTGCAGTAGTCATCCGTTTTACCTATCGCTGGATTAAGCTTCTCAAACTCATAGTCCATAAAGCCCGTATCGAAGGGCGCATTATGAGCCACCAGCTCCGCACCTTTGATAAAGTCGAGAAACTCTTTATGTATATCTTGGTATTCAGGCTTATCAATCAAGAATTCATCGGTAATACCATGAACGCCAATCGCCTCTTCTTGAATCGCACGATCGGGCTTGATGTAGACGTGGAAATGACGCCCGGTCAACCTACGGTTGATGATCTCTACTGCACCAATTTCAACGATGCGGTGGCCCATATAGTGAGGACCACCTTCTGTATTCATACCTGTGGTTTCGGTATCGAGTACAACAATGCGCTTATTTTCGTTCGAACTGTTTTTTTCGTTCGTGCTTTGTTCTGGAGTGCTACTGGTATTCATAAGGATAACTGTGTCAGACTATGCCGATAATGTGCTTGAGGTAATAGTATCAAATCATGACGAAACAAGTTGAAATTTTCACTGATGGTTCTTGTTTAGGTAACCCTGGTCCGGGTGGCTATGGTATCGTACTTCGCTACAAAAAAGTCGAAAAGACACTAGCAGAAGGCTTCACGCTAACAACCAATAACCGTATGGAAATGCTCGCCGCTGTTGTTGCTCTCCAAACCCTCAAAGAGCCTTGCTCTGTGATTTTGACCACCGATAGCCAATACGTACGCCAAGGTATCACACAGTGGATTCACAACTGGAAAAAGCGAGATTGGAAAACAGCTGATAAGAAACCTGTTAAAAACGCCGATCTTTGGCAAAGGCTTGATAAAGAAACTGCTCGTCACACCGTTGATTGGCGCTGGGTAAAAGGACATGCGGGACACAGAGAAAACGAAATGTGTGATGACCTAGCGCGAACTGCGGCTGAGAATCCAACTCAAGAGGATACTGGTTATCAACCAAGCTAATTATCTTAGTTCAATTCGATGTAACATTTGAACCAAGATAGTTTCTCGAACTGATTGATAACTTATTAAAGAAATTGATAATTTCTTAGCCCAATGAATAGATGAAAAGCCGACCTCTAGTCGGCTTTTTCTGTATTTAGCGGGTATGAAGCTTTGGCTGAATCCATTGTACGACGCGTATTGGTTCTAAAGCTCGCTCCAACAGGAGAAAAACGTCGTTTAAGGTGCCAATGAGGCTTAATCGGTTTGAGCGGATAAGTACGCTTGCGAGCAACAATAAAGTATTGGCTTCCCGCAAAGGATGCACAACCGCCCAAGCTATTCTCTAACCACGTCCACATCGCCTGATATTTACTCATCGGAAACAGCGCGTAGGTATCACAGTGGATCACTTCATAATTTAGTACACCTAACCAGTCTTTAACTCGACTTGGCGTATACATGCGCCCACTCCAAGGTAAACTGTTTCTTCGCCAAGGTAGTAAACTCGCAAGCCCAGTAAGACTAAACGGATTAAAGCCTGTGATGATAATATAGCCATCGTCCATCATCACTCGGTCAACTTCTCTCAATAACCTATGTGGGTCATTGCTATAATCTAATTGATGACTGAGCACCACAACATCAAAACTTTTCTCTAAAAAGGGTAAATTATAGCCATCCGCTATCACATTATGTAATGGGTTCTGGATATCTAAGTTTACTTGATGTTGAATGTTGCATGTGCAGCTAGAAATCTCACTACTGAGGCCGCCGAGCTTGAGCATGTGGTAACCAAAAAGCTTTGGACACCACTCATCGAGTCGAGTTTGAATTGATTCTCTCAACCAGTCCCCATTGTGCAACTGTGCCCAAGTGTAAGGACGCTCAAACTTCTTTCTGCTACGCGCTGGCTTCATCAATAATCTATCTCACTTATTCTGTCTCACTAAAAGTGACTGGAGATCCAATAATGTTACATATCAAAAGCATACCTGCATTTAACGATAATTACATCTGGCTGATTGAAAATAGCGATCGCCGTTGTGCTGTCGTCGACCCTGGTGATGCGGCTCCAGTATTAGAGTACTTGGCACATCATGAGCTAACTTTAGATGCAATCTTGATTACACACCACCACCATGATCACATTGGTGGCGTTCCAGAATTAGTAAGGCAACACCCTGGCGTTGATGTAGTGGGCCCAAAAAACGAACCGATCCCAACGTTGACTCACCCTGTCGACGATGGTGACCAGTTAGAGCTGTTTGGCGAAGTCTTTCTAGTACTTGGGCTCAGTGGACACACCGCAGGTCACATCGGTTATGTCGGTGATGCTAAGTTATTTTGTGGCGATGTATTGTTCTCAGCGGGTTGTGGTCGAATCATGGAAGGCACACCACAACAAATGTTTGACGCGCTGAATAAGATCACGGCACTTCCTCAAGAAACGGAAGTCTATTGTGCACACGAGTACACAGCAGCTAATGTCGCTTTCGCACTTGCCGTTGAACCTGATAACCAACATTTGCAGCAATATCGAGACCAAGTAAACCGACTGCGCGCTCAGAATAAGTCGACCATCCCCACAAATTTGAGACAAGAGAAGTTTGTGAACCCTTTCTTACGTTACACAGAGCCAAGTGTAGTTAAATCAGTATCTAATCGTACCGAGCAGACCGATCCTTTATCAGTCTTTACCGCTTTACGTGCGTGGAAGAACGAATTTTAACAAATCCATACTTGTCACTCATAGGGAGTGGCAAGTATTATCAGCAGCCGTTTATTAAAAAGGCTGTAACATGCGAGTTAAGTACAGCTGGGCTTTGGTATTACTACTTTCTGGTTGCCAATTAACTCAGTCAGAGAATCCAGACCAAGCTTCCGAGCAAACCAACACATCTCCTACTAAAGAAGTTTCTCAAACGAACGTTTCATCAGAAGCGACCAAAGAAGAATCCAAAGTTGAAGCACCTATCGTTACTCCACAAACACAAGAAGATGTTTGGAAACGCATTGCGATGCAACTTGAAATGGAAGTACCCGACGAAAAGAAAGTCGACTACTACCGAACTTGGTATCTAAAACACCCTAGTCACCTCAAAACCGTCTCACAACGTGCTGAACCTTTTCTTTATCTGATTACGACGAAGATTGAAGAAAAAGGGTTGCCATTAGAATTGGCACTATTGCCCGTTGTAGAAAGTTCTTTTGATGCGTTTGCCTACTCTCATGGCAGTGCTGCAGGACTATGGCAATTCATTTCTGGCACCGGCAAAGACTACGGGCTAGAACAGAACTTCTGGTATGACGGTCGTCGTGACGTAGCCGCTTCTACCGATGCGGCATTGGATTTCCTTTCGGACCTAAATAGACGCTTTGATGGCGATTGGAACCATGCGATTGCGGCCTACAATAGTGGTGGCGGTCGAGTAAACAGCGCAATTCGTAAGAACAAGAAACTAGGTAAACCAATCGACTTCTTCTCTCTAGATTTACCAAAAGAGACCAGCAGCTATGTTCCTAAGCTACTCGCGCTGGCTGATGTAATCGCAAATCAAGAGAAATATGGAATTGATATTCCAGCTATTCCTAACAAACCCGTATTAACTCTGGTGAACCCAGATGAACAGCTCGATCTCGCGATTGCTGCTAGCTACGCAGGTATTCCAGTTAAAGAACTGCAAGGCTACAATCCGGCTTATAACCAGTGGGCGACGGCACCAGAAAAACATCAGCAATTATTGCTTCCTCTAAGCTCTGTTGAGAAGTTCAACAAAGAAGTGACAGCTAATAAAGGCAAAGGTATGAAATTGGTGCGCTATAAAGTGCAATCTGGCGATAGCATCAGCGTACTGGCGAGTAAATACAGCACCACCAGTAAAGTGATTCGCTCTGCAAACGGGATGAGCAACAACAATATCCGTATTGGTCAGCACCTGCTTATCCCAACCTCAACCAAAGACGACAAAACATATGCACTAAGCGCTTCAAACCGCCTAGCTAACACACAGTCGAAGAGTCGCGGCCAATATAAGCTCAGTCATACAGTAAAAAGTGGTGACAGCTTATGGACGATTGCGCGCGCAAACAAAGTCTCTCACCAATCGCTGGCTAAGTGGAATGGCATGGGGCCACGCGACACACTTCGAGTTGGTCAAGAACTGGTCATCTGGAAGAATAGTTCAGACGGCTCTATCATCCGCACTGTCTTCTATAACGTAAGATCAGGTGACACAGTCAGCGGTATTGCATCAAAGTTCAAAGTAAAAAGTGCAGATGTTGTAAAATGGAACACTTTGCAGAACAAGAAATACCTACAGCCAGGACAAAAACTGAAGCTGTATGTTGATGTAACTAAGGTAAGTGTATGAACCCGTCAAGCAACCCACTCGTCATGCTGTTGGATATTTTCCGTTCACCAACGGCTTGTTTCTTAGCGCTTTATCAACGAAGTGCTTGGGGATGGCAACCCTACGTCGTATTAATACTCAGCCCATTTTTATTTTGGGGTGCCTATTTTTCAAATGTAGATTTTGCATGGTTAAGTTCAGAATTGTCACAGCAACTGGCTGAAACTAATCCTGACCAATTGGCGTTACTTGACAGCAATACTCTACTCGCGAGCGAAATCATCAGTGATGTATTTGGCCGTACACTAAGCATTGCTCTGTTGGCATTCTGGTTTAACCTCGCAACAAAGCCAAGCCAACATCAGCATAGTTACTGGAGATGGTTTGCCGCTTCATCGGTTGTGATGTTCCCTGCGGTTTTAGGTGATGTAGCAAGCTACGCAAGCCTACTCCTCAAACATGGACAGGTGATGAGCTACGCCGCTGACTTGAACAGCTTAAACGGCTTAATCAAGTTACCACTAACCAATGACTGGTCACAGTTCGCGAGCTCATTACCGCTTTTGTTACCTTGGTACATCGTGCTAGGTTATGCCGCAGTGCTGACGTGGACTGAATTTGAACGCGGACAAGCACTGGTCATCTCTGGTTTGCCATGGGTTGGTTACTACCTAATCTGGGCTCTCTACATTTTAATATTCTAAGCTTGAGTCGATAAAATAAAGGCTAGAGGATACTCACTAGTCTATTTGTTTCATTAGCTAATTATTAAAAGTAACCACTGTGCAAATAGCTAATTGCCATTGGCTTGTTACTATCTAGCCTTAAAGGTCACTCGCATTGGGTTATGATCAGAAGCGTCCGTAATGGGCGCTTTTGCTTTTTCTACCTCTAACCCTCGATAGAACACGTGGTCAAGCACCAAACCTGTCATAAACTGAGTTCGGTTATCAGGGTCAAAAACAACCTCGGTCAGACCAACTTTTTCCAACGCCTCTTTCAATACCGCAAAGCGAGCTTCGCTCCAGCTGTTAAAATCGCCAGCAAAAATGACTGGTCCGCGATATTTTTGCAGGTTATCGGTTAGGCTTTTAAGCTGAGCTTTATAATCTTCGGTGCCAAACGTAAAGTTCACGGCATGGATATTAATGACGGCAAGCTCTTCTCCATTACTTAACTGATAGCGAGACCAAAGTGCAGATTTAGGCAGTTGAAGCCAAGGCTCTTCATGAGTATATGCACAAGCTTCGATCGGTAAATGGGTCGCTAGACTAAGCACACCCGCACTTTGTTCAAAGACTTCAAACGCATTAACACGAGTACTTCCCCACTGTCCGCTTGTCACCCATTGACTAAGCTCTTTAGTTATACGTGCTTCTTGTAACAACACTAAATCACTTCCCTCCGTCAATTGATTCAGTTCATTCTGCCAGTTATTGCGGTTTTGCTTGTAGATATTCCACACAATTAGGCTCAATCCGTCTGAAACATCAATCGATTTAGGTAGTGAATTTTGATAGCAACTATAGGTATCGTTACTGGTGCTATAAGAGGAAGTAACCAGATTAGGTTTTTGAGGAATAACGAAGATAAGATGAAAACTAGCAACAACAAGTGTTATCAAAACTGCGATAACAATGATGGTTTTCTTAAACATACAACACCCACCAGAAATGAAAAAGGAGCGATAAGCGCTCCTTTTAGGGTAATCGTTTTTTTATACAGCGTCTTCGTCTTCTTCGCCAGTACGAATACGTACCACACGTTCAACATCAGTAATGAAGATCTTACCGTCACCAATCTTACCGGTTTGAGCCGTTTCGATAATGGTATCTACGCATTGATCCGCAACTTCATCAGTCACGACAATTTCTAATTTCACTTTTGGCAAAAAGTCGACCATATACTCTGCGCCACGGTATAGCTCAGTATGACCTTTCTGACGTCCGAAACCTTTTACTTCAGATACAGTCATACCTGTAATACCAACTTCTGCAAGTGCTTCACGTACATCATCAAGCTTAAATGGCTTGATAATCGCTTCAATCTTTTTCATGTTCATCCCTTAAACTGTACGAATAGCTCATTATCGGTTAGCTATTGTAAACATTCAATGAAAAAAGCCAGAGCTTTAAAGCTCTGGCTCGAAATTTATCATCTTGTTTAATTAGCGCTTTGAGGAAACTTTATTTAAGGCTTGCATAGTAAGCAGCTAGGTTCGCGATATCATCATCACTTAACATTGAAGCTTGAGCTTGCATTACAGCTGCTAAGCCGCCATTACGTTGCTTTGTTTTGTACGCGTTAATTGATGACACAATATACTGTTCATTTTGTCCCTTGAGATTCGGGTAACCGGGGATGACAGCGATTCCATCTGCACCATGACATGCTGCACAGATTGCGGCTTTAGCTTGACCTGCGGCAACATCCCCTGCCAGAGCATTACCACTCAATAGTCCAAATCCAATAACTAATCCTAGTGTAATTTTCTTCATTGCATATTCCATTAATTATTTTTATTAAAGTAACGTCAAATTGTGACACAAACTTTTTTTACTTGCTCCAAAGCGCTTCACAATCTTGACCTTCGTAGTTTTTATCTACGAATAAGCCTAAAACTGCGATCACTCGATCACCATCCATTAATATTGGTGTTCGACGTCGTAACCAACTTGGTACCTGATACTCTTGAAAGAGCTTCTTAAGCTTTCTGCTATGCCCGCGTCCAACAGGGTGAGCCGATAATCCTTCCGGATTAAAAATCACCCTTAGTGTTACGCTTTTATCCGACAAACTAAAGCTTTGCAAATCACGGTTGCTAGATACGCCCTCACTCATTGCTGAACTTAAGTGTAGCTCCCCTAAACCATCAGGCAGAACTAAGCTACCTTCCGCTGAAATATCACTTTGCCAGCTCGACAAATCTTGGGTGTCTTGTACCAAATAGAGCTGGTTATTAAAACGCCTAATCTCAACATCATTCAACACCAGCTTAGGATTGGCATCTGCCTGAGCACAGGCTACCTCATCCCAAATAAGTTTTAGCTGCTTTTGGCTCGGCATAGGTTGATTGCAATGGTTCAACCACATTCTTAGCAAGCGTGCGCGCAGTAAATCAGAATGCTGAGATAAGGCCTCAATGCTTAGGCTTAGGCTCTTATTGCCCCTCAAAGCTTGCTGAAAGTGAGACTCAAGCAGTTCATCGAGTAGCAACTCTTGTTCTGCGCACAGTTGAGCGCTGCGACTGACCGACTCTCGAAAACTAGGCCATCGTTCAATTAATGTCGGCGTAACTTGGTGACGAATAAAATTACGGTCATAGCGCAGGTCTTGATTACTCTCATCTTCGACCCAAGTTAAACCCATATTATGAGCTGATGTTTCAATATCTGAGCGGGTCACCGACAGCAGAGGACGAAGCATGAAAGCTTTCCCAAACGGCATAATATTCGCCATAGAAGAGAGTCCTTTTGGGCCACTTCCACGTTTTAACGCTAACAAGAAAGTCTCAAGTTGGTCATCAATGTGCTGACCCGTGACTAACACATCACCCGATCTGACATGCTGCTCAAAAGCTTTATATCGAGCGTCTCGCGCAAGCTTTTCAACGCTCTCGCCACTATTAAGATCTAATGATACTCGCTCTACAGCCAAAGATACCGACAACACATCACACCATGCTTGGCATCGTTCTACCCAGTAGTCGGCGTTTTCGCTTAGGCCATGGTGAACATGTACCGCACGACACTCAATGTCATGCGTTTGCGCGTACTGTGCCGCTAACTCTAACAAAACTCGAGAATCAACACCGCCACTGAAAGCCACGATCAATCTACTAGGCTTAAGTGCGCTTTGATGAAGTGCCGATGTAAAGGTTTTGATTAAGTGAGTCATGAGCGAGTGAACCATGAGAGTAGGTTTGACGGGGGTATGTTCTAATAATAAAAAAGGGTTGGTACTGAGTCCAACCCTTTCATCATCTTGTTACTTGAAGCTGCCTCATTTCAAGGCACGCTTATCAGCAGTAACCGTAGCTCATTAGACGCTGGTAACGACGCTCAAGAAGCGCTTCATTATCAAACTGCTCTAGCTCTTCTAGTTGTTTGACTAGCATGTCTTTCATGTTCTGAGCAGTTTGTACTGGATCGCGGTGCGCGCCACCTAGAGGCTCAGGAATGATTTCGTCGATAAGTTCAAGCTCTTTAAGACGAGGAGCAACTAGACCCATTGCTTCTGCAGCTTGTGGCGCTTTATCTGAATCACGCCATAGGATTGAAGCACAGCCTTCTGGAGATATTACTGAGTACGTAGAGTACTGAAGCATGTTCACGTAATCACCAACGCCGATCGCTAGTGCACCACCAGAACCGCCTTCACCGACAACGTTACAGATAACTGGTACAGATAGACCAGCCATTACCTTTAGATTTTTTGCGATAGCTTCAGATTGGCCACGCTCTTCAGCACCAACACCAGGGTATGCACCCGCCGTGTCGATGAAAGTAATAATTGGCATGTTGAAACGCTCAGCCGTTTCCATTAAGCGAAGAGCCTTACGGTAACCCTCAGGCTTTGGCATACCAAAGTTACGGATCACTTTTTCTTTGGTCTCGCGACCTTTTTGATGACCAATAACCATAACAGGACGGCCATTTAGACGAGCCATACCACCCACAATTGCTTTATCGTCAGCGTAAGCGCGATCACCCGCCATCTCTTCAAATTCTGTGAATGCATGCTCCAGGTAATCTTTGGTATAAGGACGTTGAGGGTGGCGAGCAAGTTGAGCTACCTGCCACGCACCTAAGTCACTAAAGATTTTCTGTTTAAGCTCTAAGCTTTTTTTCTCTAGTTGTTCGATTTCTTTGTCTAGATCTACCGCTGCGTCACCACCGTGACGAGAAACGTCACGTAGCGCTTCGATTTTTGCTTCAAGTTCAGCGATAGGCTTTTCAAATTCTAGAAAGTTCAGGCTCATCTATGAATCCTTGTTGATTCAGCTCCACGTTAGCGAAGCTAAATTTTAGTTAAATTCGAGTTCTACTTGGCTATTTCCAAGCAGCTGTTTTAATTCGTCTAGTAATGTATCACTTGGCGTCACACGCCATTCTGTGCCCAATGTTAACCGCGCTCTAGCGTCGGCACGTTGGTAGTATACATTGACTGGGACCGTTCCGGCTCTATAAGGTTCTAAGATTTGACCAAAGCGTTCAAAAAATTGACCATTAATCTGGGATTGATCGATAGATATCGATACCCCACGAGCATATTTTTCACGGGCGCTTCCTAAGTCCATGACCTCGCGCGCGGACATTTTAAGCCCACCGTTGAAGTCATCAAAGCTGACCTGTCCAGAAACGACCACAATTTTGTCTTTTTCGAGCAATTCTGCGTAGCGATCGAGTGCATCAGAGAACAACATCACTTCCATTCGGCCAGATCGGTCATCAAGTGTCATTAAACCGATTCGTGTACCGCGTTTCGTGGTCATGACCCTAGCAGCAATGACCAAGCCTGCAATCGTTAATGATTGGTCACGACGCGTTGGCGTAGCATCTTTCAAACGACAGCTGGTGTATTTTGCTAACTCTTTGATGTAAGCATTCACCGGGTGACCCGTTAAATACAAACCCAGTGTTTCTCGCTCACCTTCAAGCCAAACTTTTTCAGGCCATTTAGGTACTTGAGTATACTTGTGTTCAACCTCTTCTGGAGCATCAGTCAACACACCAAACATGTCGGATTGACCAAACGACTCAGCATGGTGATGTTGGCTTGCAGCCTTAACTGCATCTTTCAATGACGCCATCATCGCAGCACGGTGAGGACCTAATCTATCTAAGGCTCCAGATAGAATCAACTTTTCGATAACACGTTTGTTAACCTTCTTCAGATCAAGACGCGCACAGAAGTCGAATAAATCTTTAAAGTAACCGCCCTTATTGCGCGCTTCAATAATCGCTTCAATAGGGCCTTCACCCACCCCTTTTATCGCACCAATACCATAAACAATCGCTCCGTCTTCATCGACATTGAATCGGTATAGGCCTGAATTGATATCAGGTGGAAGAAGCTTAAGCTTCATACGGAAACACTCATCAACAAGGCCAATAACCTTCTCCGTGTTGTCCATATCTGCGGTCATTACCGCCGCCATAAATTCCGCTGGGTAGTGCGTTTTCAGCCATAGTGTTTGATAAGAAACCAATGCGTAGGCAGCCGAGTGAGATTTGTTGAAGCCGTAGCCCGCAAACTTCTCTACCAAGTCAAAGATCTTCATGGCCAATTCGCCATCAACACCGTTAGCTTCAGCACCCTCTTTAAAGGTACCGCGCTGTTTTGCCATCTCTTCAGGCTTTTTCTTACCCATCGCACGACGCAGCATATCGGCTCCACCAAGCGTATAACCCGCCAGAATCTGAGCGATTTGCATTACCTGTTCTTGATACAGGATGATGCCGTAAGTCGGTTCTAATGTTTCTTTTAACGACTCGTGTTGCCACGTTTCATCGGGGTAAGATACTGCTTCTCGTCCATGTTTACGGTCGATAAAGTTATCTACCATACCTGATTGAAGAGGGCCCGGACGGAACAAGGCCACTAATGCGATGATATCTTCAAAACAGTCGGGCTGTAGACGCTTGATCAGGTCTTTCATACCGCGAGATTCCAGCTGGAATACCGCCGTCGTTTCAGAATTTTGTAATAAGTTAAACGACGCTTGGTCATCAAGAGGAATCGACTCGATACGAACCGGATCTTTACCCTCTTTTGCCAAACGTGGATTCACTAAGCCCAATGCCCAATCGATAATAGTTAAGGTACGCAACCCCAAGAAGTCAAACTTAACCAAGCCAGCGGTTTCTACGTCATTCTTATCGAATTGCGTTACTGGGAAGTTACCTTCCGCATCGGCATAAATAGGTGCAAAGTCAGTAATCGTGGTGGGTGAGATTACAACCCCCCCAGCGTGCTTACCAGCGTTTCGTGTACAACCTTCTAGAATTCGACATTTATCAATCAGCTCACGAACTTCTTCATCACCATCATAGAGTTCAGGTAATGCGGGTTCAGCGAGGAAGGCTTTCTCTAGCGTCATACCCGGGTCAGGCGGAACTAGCTTAGAAATTCGGTCAACAAAGCCAAATGGGTGGCCTAACACACGACCTACATCTCGAATTACCGCTTTCGCTGCCATGGTACCGAAGGTGATGATCTGCGAAACAGCATCACGGCCATACATTTCTGCAACGTGATCAATGACTTGGTCACGCTTATCCATACAGAAATCGATATCAAAATCGGGCATCGATACACGTTCTGGGTTCAAGAAACGTTCAAAAAGTAGATCGTATTCAAGTGGGTCAAGATCGGTGATATCCAATGCATAAGCCACCAAAGAACCAGCACCAGAACCACGGCCTGGACCAACAGGTACATCGTTGTCTTTGGACCACTGGATGAACTCCATAACAATCAAGAAGTAGCCTGGGAACCCCATGTTATTGACAACTTCAAGTTCAATTTTGAGGCGCTCATCATACTCTGGCCTACGCTCTGCTCGGATTTTTTCGTCAGGGAATAGAAACTCTAAACGACGCTCAAGACCTTCTTCTGACTTCTTAATCAGGAAGTCTTCAATCGCTAAACCTTCGGTTGGGAAGTTAGGCAAGAAGTATTCGCCAAGGCGAACGGTTACATTACAACGCTTAGCAATCTCGACACTGTTTTCCAGAGCTTCAGGGATATCAGAGAACAACTCGCACATCTCTTCTTCGCTACGAAGGTATTGCTGTGCGCTGTAGTTTTTTGGTCGACGTGGATCAACCATTGTAAAACCGTCGTGGATCGCTACGCGGATTTCGTGAGCGTCAAAAAGATCTTCGGTTAGGAACACCACTTCATTCGTCGCAACAACAGGCAAATCTTCTTGTTCTGCCAGTTCTAATGCAAAGTGTAGGTAAGACTCTTCATCCGGACGCCCGGTACGAATAAGCTCAAGGTAAAAACGATCTGCGAAATACGTTTTGTAAAACTCAACGCTGCTCGCGACAAGTTCACGGTTACCTTTCAGTAACGCTTTGCCAATCTCACCATCTTTGGCACCCGATAAAATAATCAGGCCTTCTGCATGCTCAATTAACCATTCTTTATCGAGAACAGGTTGATGCTGTACATGACCACGAAGATAGGCCTTCGAGATCAATAAAGTAAGGTTGTTGTAACCCTTGTTATCCGTGGCCAGTATTGTCAACTTTGTTAACTCGTCACCAAATTCTGGAGACTGCATAACGAAGTCCGCACCAATAATAGGTTTAACCCCACACCCATGGGCAGTACCGTAAAACTTAACCAAGCCACAAAGGTTGGTAAAGTCGGTAAGTGCTAGAGCAGGCATACCCATTTCAGCTACTTTTTTTACTAATGGTGGCACCTTAGATAGGCCATCCACCATCGAAAAGTCACTGTGTACGCGTAGGTGAACAAATTTTGGATCTGACATTATTTTTCCTGAGTTCTAGGCTCAAGCCTAGGATTACAACTGTGTGTATTCTATTTTTTTCTGCCGCAAATAGGCAACTTTATTCGCTGCTACGTTTAAATCAATACGAAGCCCTAATCAATATAAAGCTCAAACCAATTTAAAGCGTTGGCCAAAGCACGTTAATCGATACCTAAAATACGTTTTACTGGTTTGAAGCTCTTACGGTAATGTTCGGTTACGCCGTGTTTTTCAATTGCTTCGAAATGCGCTTTAGTTGGGTAACCTTTATGTTTAGCGAAACCAAATTCGGGATGGATCTTATCAAGTTCTTCCATCTCTTGATCACGGACCACTTTAGCAATAATAGACGCCGCACTGATTTCAGCGACTCGTAAGTCACCCTTTACAATAGCCATACCGTCCATCGGCAGTTCAGGAACACGGTTACCATCGATTAATGCCATATCGGGCTGAACATTAAGTCCGGCAATGGCACGCTGCATCGCTACCATGGTTGCTTGCAGAATATTAAGTTCATCAATCTCTTGAGGAGAACAGCGACCAACAGACCACGCCAACGCTTTCTCTTTGATTTCAGGAAGTAAAGCAAGGCGTTTTTTTTCAGACAGTTTTTTGGAGTCGTTCAAGCCTTCAATTGGATTATTTGGATCAAGAATAACCGCAGCCGTCACTACATCACCAACCAATGGCCCACGTCCCACTTCATCCACACCAGCAAACAACTGGTAACCCTCAGGATACTCAAAAGGAGGAAGTTCTTTTTTCTCTTTTACTGCCATAATTATTCTCTTAGTGCTCTATAAAGCTATCAACGCTTACGCTTCAACAAATGGCTTATTAATAAGGTTCAAGACTGCATTGGCTGCTTGCTTGTCCGCGCCTTTACGAATCCAATGATGCATCTCAGTAAAGCGTTCGATCAACGCAGTATTGTCCGCTGAGAGCATTTTATCGACAGACGGAAACAAAAAGTCTGGGTGACACTCTTCAAGAATATGTTCTTTCACTATCTCTTCACCTGCCAAAATATTCGGCAATGAGACGAACTCGGTAATCGATAATTTCTTAACAATGTATCCCGTCAGTTTATTTACTTTGTAGCCAACGACCATCGGGCGTTTCAGTAACATACACTCAAGAGCAACAGTACCTGAGGCAAGCAGCACAGAATCAGCAGCGGTAATTACGTTTCTCGCGGTATCATCCACTAACGAGAATTCAAGTTCAGGTGCTGTCGATTGCCAAATGTCGGTAAACTGTTTTTTACGCTGTTCGTTAACAAGCGCAACAACAAAATTGATATCAGGGTATTTCTGTTTAATGCGTTGGCACGTTTCGATAAATGGTTGAGCAATCAAACTCATCTCACCACCACGGCTACCCGGCAATACCGCAAGCCACTGCTTATCTTGATCTAAACCTAAAAGCTCTCGAGCTTCCTGCTTATTTGGGTCCAGAGGGATAGCGTCTGCCAAGGTATGGCCAACAAATTCACAGGCAACATTATATTTATCGTAGAACGCTTTTTCGAATGGCAAGAAAGCAAGGACTAAATCAGTTGCTTTATCGATTTTAAAGATACGCTTAGGACGCCAAGCCCAAACTGAAGGGCTAACATAATGAACCGTTTTAATTCCAGCTTTCTTCAGATCTAACTCAAGTCTCAGGTTGAAGTCAGGAGCATCAATACCAACAAAGACATCTGGTGGGTTCTGTGTGAAATACTTAACCAGTTCTGCTTTCACTTTTAACAAGCGAGGTAAACGACCCAATACTTCAACTAACCCCATTACGGCAAGCTCTTCCATTTCGAAAAGAGATTCACAACCCAGAGCCTTCATCTTTGGTCCACCGATACCTACGAACTCAGCATTCGGATACTGGGATTTTATTGCTTTGATGAAACCTTCACCTAGCGTGTCTCCGGAGAGCTCTCCCACAACAATACCGACTCGCAGTGGTTCATTCGAAACAAAGTTAGAGCTATCAGTATGCGCATCTTGTTGTGCCATAATTTTCAATTCCCTTCTTGCCTAAAACAAAAAAGATCGCCTAACAAGTAGCGATCTTTTTGTTATACCAACCTGATGAAGTAATGATTGTCATACTCATGTTGACTGGTACATAACCACATCAAGTATTAACGAATAATACCGCGCTCAGAGTTCTCTAGCATTTCTAACATCGGAGTTATAGAAGTAAACTCTTTCGCCATTTCAACTAAAGCCACTTTCGCTTCTTCAAGTGTTTTGCCTGAGCGGTATAACTCTTTGTACGCTTTTTGTAATGCTCGGATTTCCGGTTTCTCAAACCCATTTCGCTTCAAGCCCACTAGGTTAAGACCAAATGGAGCAGCATGGTTGCCCTGCGCAAGCACGTACGGCAGTACATCTTGAACAACAGCAGAGCAGCCGCCAATATAAGCGTAAGCGCCGATTGAACAGAATGGGTGAATAGCAGAAAGCGCCATAACGCCAGCGTAATCGCCTACGGTTACGTGGCCACCAAGAATCGCATTGTTACCAATATGAGTATGGTTACCAACAATTACATCGTGCGCTACGTGAGCATTGACACAAAGTAGGTTGTCATCACCAATCACTGTGGTTGCTTTATCTTGAGTTGTACCACGGTGGATCTGAACTGCTTCACGGATCACATTACGATCACCGATCACAACAGTTGTGTCTTCACCGCCGTATTTCTTATCTTGGTTTTCTTCACCAATCACTGCGTGTGGGAAGATTCGATTTTGCTTACCAATTGTTGTGTGACCTTTGATCACAACATGTGACATCACTTCTGTGTCATCGCCAATAGTCACATTACCAGCAATGTAAGTGAAAGGCCCAACCGTCACGTTAGCACCGATTGTCACATCACCTTCGATTACTGCTGCCGGGTGAATTTTCGCTGTTTCATGAATCATATTAAAACTCTCTACGAGCACATTTAAGTTCAGCTGAACATACTACGACGCCGTCTACTTTAGCTACACCATTAAATGATGCGATACCACGACGCTCTTTTAAAAACTCAACTTCGATAACTAACTGGTCACCTGGCACTACAGGTTTACGGAATTTTGCTTTATCGACACTTGCAAAGTAGTAAAGCTCATTGCCAGAAGGAGCACCAAAGGATTTAAATGCCAAAAGACCTGTAGCTTGTGCCATTGCTTCTAAGATCAACACGCCTGGGAATACAGGAAGTTGTGGGAAGTGGCCTGTGAACTGAGGTTCGTTAACAGAGACATTCTTAATTGCAGTCAGTGTTTTTTCTTTTTCAAAGCTAGTCACACGATCAACCATTAAGAATGGGTAGCGATGAGGTAATAGTTCCTGAATTTCAGTAATGTTCATCGTTGTCTGTTCAGTAGTCAAAGTCGTATTCCTATATATATTCTTTATTTAATTAGAAGGATTATAAACGAAAAAGACTCGCTGTTCGCGAGCCTTTTATTAGAAATGCTGGAATTATGATTCCGCGCTCTTCTCAATAAGTTTTTCAACGGTTTTCAAACGCTTGTTCATTTCATCAATACGATGTACACGCGTTGCTGTTTTACGCCAATCTTTGTTTGGCTGTAAAGGAATACCAGAAGAGTACATGCCTTTCTCAGTGATGCTACGCATTACCATCCCCATACCAGTGATTGTAACGCCGTCAACGATTTCAATGTGACCATTAATCACGCAGCCACCACCAATGATACAGTACTTACCTATCGTTGTGCTGCCAGCGACAATAGTACCACCGGCAAGGGCAGAACCATATCCGATGTGAACGTTGTGAGCAATTTGAAGTTGGTTATCTAAGATAACATTATCTTCAATCACAGTATCGTCCAAAGCACCACGGTCGATGGTTGTACACGCGCCAATTTCTACGCGATTACCAATACGAACTGAACCGACTTGCGGAATCTTAACCCACTCGCCTTTCTCGTTTGCATAACCAAAGCCATCAGAGCCAACGACAGTGCTTGATTGGATCAAACACGCATCGCCAATAACAACCTCATGATAAATGCTTACATTCGCCCACAACTTAGTGCCGGAGCCAACCTTTGCGTTTTTACCAATAAAGCAACCTGCACCGATGACTACATCATCACCAAGTACAACGCCTGATTCAATCACTGCGTTTGCACCAATAGACACATTTTGTCCAATGGTCGCATCGCCTGAAATTGAAGCAGAATCAGCAATAGCCGCAGCTGGTGCTGGAGTAGTGTCAAGCGCTTGAGCCACTTTAGCAAAAGCAACGTAAGGGTCATTAACCACAATAACGTTGGTCTTACAAAGTTCACGCTCAGTCTCTTTGACCATAATAGCGGATGCCTTACAGTCACCTAAGTGCTTGCTGTACTTAACGTTAGAAAGGAACGTAATGTTACCTTCTTGCGCTTTATCCATAGGAGCGACTGCTGAGACGGTAATACTACCGTCTCCATGTAGCTCTCCACCGGTAATCGTTGCCAATTCGGCTAAAGTCAGGTTCTTCATAAAAACTTATTTCAGTGCTTTAATTACTTTCTCAGAGATGTTGTATTCTGGCTTACCATACTGCAGAGCTTGAATATCAACAATCATGTCGTAGCCTTCTTTCTCTGCAACTTTAGTTACAGCATCTTGAATCACTTTGAAAAGCTTCTGCTTCTCTTGCGCTTCACGACGTTGGCTTGCTTTTTCTAGTGCTTGAGCTTTGATTTTGTACTTACTGTCTAGTTGACCTACTTCGATACGTAGCTTCTCAACTTCGTCAGGACCTAACAGTTCGCCATCACGCTTAAGCTTTTCGATCTTAGTCTTAGCTTGTGCTTGAATACTTTGTAGTTCAGCCGCTTTGTCTTTGAACTCTTCCTGCATTTTTTGAAGAACAACTTCACGCTGAGGTAGAGCCTGGAATACTTGTGCAGTGTTTACATAACCCACTTTTTGCGCAGCTTCAGCCGCTGTTGCAAAGAAAGAAGAGCTAAGAACTACAAGGCCTAAACCTGCTGCTTTAATCATATTTTTCAAAATATTGTCCTTTAAATATTAGAAGGTTCTACCGATGGTGAATGTGAAGAACTCTTCATCATCACCTTCGTAAACTTTAATTGGTTTCGCTAGAGAGAAAACCAGTGGGCCCATTGGTGACATCCATTGAAGAGCGGCACCATAAGATGAGCGATAATTACTTGGATCAGAGTAATCGTAGTAATACTGACTGCCACTGTTAGGTGCGCCTCGGTCTACGAATTCTGTATCCCATACACTTGCCATGTCGAAGAAAACACTGGTGCGAATTTGACTACGCGCTTCATCAGAAGCAAACGGCGTTGGTACGATTAGCTCTAAACTAGCCAAAGCAACCGCATTACCACCTACTGAATCATCCGTAGCTGTGTCGTAAGTTGGGTTGTTACCCGTACTGCTTCCGTAAACGGCTTTCGGACCTGCCGAGTTAGAACCAAAACCACGCAGCGTAGTGAAACCACCTGCATAATAGTTCTCGTAGAATGGGAACAAGTTATCGTTACCATCCGTCTGACCATAACCATTACCATAGCCTAATCGGCCACGCATCAATAGTGTGAACTCATGCTTTTTGGTCAGCGGGATGTAATGTTTTACATCATACTGCGCTTTGAAGTACTGAGCATCAGACCCTGGTACCGTCATTTTAGCGAAAGCACGTTGGTGGTTACCCTCGGTTGGGAAGAAACCACGGTTCAAGTTATTACGTGTCCAAGAAATATTGATGTCGAAATCATCGGTCAATATGTGTTCGTCACCATATTGGTCAATACTTCTCGCAAACTGTTCAACTTGAATATAGGTCGGAACGTTACCGATCTTGTTGTGTGTATAGCCGATACCAAACTCGATACGATTCAGCTCATCGACAGGGAAGCCCCATGTTAGGCTGGTACCATAACTTTGGTTGGTATAGTCGACGATACCCGCTTCAGATGCTTCGAACTCGTTGTAGAAGATCTTACCGCCTAAACTCACACCATCAAGGTTCCAGTATGGGTCACGGTAGTCTAAGCTCACGTTCTTCTGGTAATCGTTCATCATGGCACTAACGCCAACACGGTTACCTGAACCCGCAAAGTTATCTTGTTGCAAACCAACTTGGAAACTCACGCCTGACTCAGTACCGTAACCAACACCAAAGTTGATGCTGCCTGAGTTAGCTTCTTTAACGTTGTAAACCAAATCAACTTGGTCGTCACTACCTGGGACACGTACGGTTTGTACATCCACAGTTTCAAAGTAACCTAAACGGTTCAGGCGGCTCTTACCGGTATCAATTGACTTAGAGTTAAGCCAGCTTCCTTCCATTTGACGCATCTCACGACGTAACACTTCATCTTTGGTTGAGTTGTTACCCGTAAAACGAATATCACGAACGTAGATACGACTACCCGCTTCTACATTGATCACTAACGAAACTTCTTTCGTTTCATCATCAAATTCTGGAATAGTGCGAACTTGTGGATAGGCATAGCCTGATTCACCAAGAATTCGTTTAACGTTTTCTTCAAGTGAAGTCACCGAAGAACCGTTATAAACATCGCCATCTTCAAATGGGACTAATGCGTCGAAATCTGCTTCACGACCGATCAACTCACCACGGAAAGCGACATCTTTAACGATATAGGCCTCACCTTCATCAATACCGAGCGTGATATAAACGCCTTTTTTGTCTGGTGAGATCGCTACCTGAGTAGAATCGACCTTAAATTTAAGGTAACCACGGTCAAGATAGTAAGATTTCAGAGCTTCAATATCGCCAGCCAATACTTGCTTTTGGTATTTTTCATCCGCAAGAAAGTTCCACCATGCAACATCGACATTCAAGTTGAAACGACTGAGCAAGTCAGCATCAGAGAACACTTCATTACCAATAAAGTTGATTTGCTGAATTTTAGCGGACACGCCTTCAGTAAACACAAATTTAAGGTCAGAACGGTTACGCGGCAAAGGCGTAACAACTGCTTTTACGGTTGCGTTGTATTTACCAACACTGTAATAAAAGTCTTCGAGGCCTTTCTCAATGTTACTCAGTGTTGTACGGTCAAGCGCTTCACCTTCACGAACACCAGACGCATCTAGGTTCTGTTGAAGCTGCTCTTCTTTGATCGCTTTATTTCCTGAAAACGAGATACTTGCAATGGTTGGCCGCTCTTTAACTTGAACAACTAAAACACCTTCATCACGAAGTACTTTAACGTCCTCAAAGTTACCTGAAGCATATAATGCGCGAATGATCTCAGATACATCGCCTTCATCTACTTCATCACCAATACGTACTGGCATTTTCAGTAGAGCTGCACCAAGTGCAACACGCTGTAAACCTTCGATCTTGATATCTTGAACCACAAAGTTTTGTGCTCCGTTCGCAGCCACACTAGTGGCCAATAGACTTGCGAACAGAATTTGCTTAATCGCCATACTTATTCTAATTATTCCTTGCTACTACCAATGCCTGTAAGAAACCATTTACAGGCGAGTAAAATCGTTAAATATTGCCAGAGCCATCAAAGAGAAGAGGATTGCCCCTCCCACTCTGTACCCCATTTCCTGAACTTTTTCAGGGACCGGTTTACGAGTAACGGCTTCAATAGCGAAAAAGAGCAAATGTCCGCCATCAAGCATAGGCAGCGGAACCAAATTAATAATACCTAAGTTCACACTAATCAAAGCCAAAAAGCCTAGGAAATAAACCAAACCATAATCGGCGGTTGTCCCTGCACCTTTGGCAATTGAAATAGGACCACTCAAGTTGTTTAAGCCAACATCACCAACGATAAGCTTTTTAAGCATTGTCAGCGTCAAACCAATAATTTGACCTGTTTTATCAAATGCTTTTCCTACAGAATCAATTACACCAAATTGTAACTCAAAGCGATAATCTTCTGGCCATTCTGCGACTTCTGGAGCAATACCCGCATAGCCAATTACAGAACCATCAGAAAGCTCCCGGCTTTTTGGCGTCATAACCAATGACTGCTCAGCACCATTTCTCAACACAACAAGGTCTAATGACGTCATCGGGTTTGCACGAATTAACTCGACTACCGACTGCCACTGTTCAATGGGCTGCCCATCAATCTCAACAATTTTATCACCGGCTTCTAACCCTGCCGAGTATGCCGCACCGTCGTCAATCACTTGAGCAAGCGTTGTCGATATTTCTGGCGAATACGGTCTAAAACCAAGCGTTGTCATTGCAGATTCAGTTTCTGGGTTAAACGACCAGTCTGAGATATCCAATGTCATCTGTTGTTCGAAGCCGATATCATCTTGAGAAGCGACAGTTACAGTCATGGATTGATCACCAATGTGTGATATCAAACCCATATTAACAGATTCCCAATCTGCGGTTTTGATTCCTGAAACTGATTTAAGTTCCATTCCACTTTCAATTCCGGCTTGTGCGGCAATAGATTGCGGGGTGACTTCGCCGATTACGGGTTTAACCGCAGGCACACCAATCAAAAATACCAACCAGTACGCAAACACAGCAAAGATAAAATTAAATGCAGGACCGGCACCGACTATCGCAGTTCTTTTCCACAATGGCTTCTTATCAAAAGCGTATTGTTGTTCATCTTCAGAAAGGTCATCAACACGACCATCAAGCATCTTAACGTAGCCGCCCAATGGAATAACTGACAAGCTGTACTCTGTGCCATCACGGCCAACTTTGCTCCAGATTGATTTACCAAAACCAATCGAGAATTTTTCAACTTTCACACCACAGCGACGAGCAACCCAGAAGTGTCCAAACTCATGAACAGCGACCAGAATGCCAAGCGCTACAATAAAAGATGCGAAGTTCCACAGAATTCCACTCATGTAAGCTGCTCTTTAATAAATTGAATGGCTATTAGACGAGACATATTATCGAGCTCGAGAAGGCTTTCCAAGCTATCTAAGCCCTCAGAGTTATGTTGTTCACATACTTTGCTCATAACATGCTCGTTAATGATAGCAATATCGGTAAACTTCACCTGATTATTCAAGAAAGCATCAACTGCAATTTCGTTTGCCGCATTAATTGCAGTTGTTGCATGCTGACCTAAGTAGCAAGCTTCAATCGCTAATCTTAAGCAAGGGTAACGAGTTAAATCAGGCTCTAAGAATGTCAGCTCACCAACCTTAGTAAAGTCCAACGGCTTAACACCGGCTTCAGTACGTTCAGGATAAGACATGGTTAGAGCGATCGGCGTCGCCATATCGGGTTCGCCCATTTGAGCCAATACTGAACCATCTTTGTACTGAACCATAGAATGAATAACAGACTGAGGGTGAATAATAACTTTGAGTTGTTCTTGAGAAGCATTGAATAGCCATTTCGCTTCAATGTACTCTAGGCCCTTATTCATCATAGTTGCTGAATCAACAGAGATCTTAGGCCCCATAGACCAGTTAGGGTGCGCAATAGCTCGTTCAGGAGTCACTGATTCGAGTTCTGCGACATCGGTATAGCGGAAAGGGCCACCAGAGCCGGTCAAAAGAATATGATTGATACCGTTCTCTTCTAGGTTACAACGACCTAGATTGGTTTGTACGTTTTGTGGTAGGCATTGAAAAATAGCATTATGTTCACTATCTACAGGAAGTAGCTCGGCCCCGTACTTTTCTACAGCGTCGATAAACAGCTGACCTGACATCACCAAAGCTTCTTTGTTGGCAAGTAGGATACGCTTACCGGCTTTAACCGCAGACATCGTAGGAAGCAAACCTGCCGCACCGACAATAGCAGCCATAACTGTGTCTACTTCCTCTAAAGAAGCGACCTGACACATACCTTCCGGACCTGAAAGTACTGTAACGTTAGGGTAATTTTCGGACAACATGCCTGTCAGCTGAGATGCAGCATCAGGACAAGCCATAGCAACATAGCTTGGTTGCCACTTTTCAACTAACGCCAGCATCTTTTCAACGTTCGAGCCTGCAGCCAGTGCAACGACCGAATAAAGTTCTGGGTTTTGCTCAACGACTTTTAGTGTACTTGCACCAATTGAGCCGGTAGCGCCAAGGATAGTTAGATTTCGCATCACATATGACCGTAGAAATGTAATAAAGGGCAGAAACACTGCCCTTTTTTATTAGAATGCTAAATAAAGCAGAGCAAAGACAGGGAATGCAGCCGTTAAGCTATCTATTCTATCAAGTATACCACCATGACCAGGAATCAGATTACTACTGTCTTTCACTCCAGAAACACGCTTAAACATGCTTTCTACAAGGTCACCAAGAACAGAGATAACAACGGTCACTAGGGTAATAATAATCATGTGAAGAGGGCTGGTGAATTGGATATCAAACAAATCAGCAAAGATCCAAGCCACGATCACCGCAGTAATAATGCCACCAATAAGACCTTCAATCGTCTTATTCGGACTTACCGCAGGTGCCATTTTTCGCTTACCAAAACTCTTTCCTGAAAAATAAGCCCCGCTGTCTGCTGCCCAAACAAGCAAACAAACAAACATTACCAATTTTGCACCGTGGTAAGGGTCAACATCGATGCCGTTAGCGCGCAGGATAACCACACTCCAGAAGAATGGCAGTAAAGTCAGTACACCAAAAGCATGACGAAGGAAAGAAGAGTCTTTCCATGCTGGCATCGACTTAGGATAAGTCACTGCCATACCACTTGCGATTACCCACCAAATAGAACCAATAGTTAATATTGCGTAATGGGCGCTAGATAAGTCATTAAGGCTAAATGCATCAAAAGGGATAAAAGCAAAACTTGCCGCACTGACCACAACCGTTGGAATCAAGGCTAAATAACGCGACTTGCTTTCAACAAACTGAGTCCACTCCCAAAATCCCAAGAGCGAGATGACCGCTAATGAAAAAATAAACGTAGGAAGTGACAACTCGAAAATACCTAGAATAACTAGGGGAGCTAAAATCAACGCCGTAATAATTCGTTGTTTCAAACCAAAAAATCCTTATTAACTGTCCATCAGAGCTTTGATCTGTTCACCGGTGCATCCGAAACGACGCTCACGGTTTACAAACCAAGTCACAGCTTCTACTAAGCTGTCTTCATTAAAGTCTGGCCAGAATTGTTCAGTGAAATACATTTCAGCGTAAGCCAATTGCCAAAGCATAAAGTTACTAATGCGACACTCGCCACTAGTACGAATTAATAGGTCAACTTCCGGAATATCGGCCATAGTCAAGTGTTGTGTAATCATAGCTTCATCAATGTCTTCTACATTAATATCACCAGACTTTACCTGTTGAGCAATAGAAGTCATTGCTTGCTGGATATCCCACTTGCCACCGTAGTTGGCCGCAATATTAATAACCATGCCAGTATTGGTGCGAGTCAAAGCTTCCGCTTCTTCGATCTTCTTTTGGAGTCGATCATTGAAACGACTTTTGTCACCAATAACACGAAGCTGTAGATTGTTTTTATGAAGTTTTTTTACTTCACTCGAAAGGACTGAAATAAACAGTTCCATCAAGATACCGACTTCTTCTTCAGGACGACGCCAGTTCTCGCTACTAAACGCAAAAAGTGTAACGGCTTTAATGCCAAGTCTGGCTGCAGAAGAGATGGTTTTGCGAACGGCTTTAACACCGTTTTTATGACCAAAAACGCGAGGCTTGCCCTTAGCTTTTGCCCAGCGACCATTACCATCCATAATGATAGCAATGTGTTTAGGAAGAGAGTCTGTGAACGCTTGAGAATTATGCATAAAAGAGTGAATCAAATTCTAATAGTCGAACAGAGTAGCATAAAAAAACGCTGAACCGTGAGTACAGCGTTTTTCCGGAAAGAAAAGAATATGGAAAATTAAACTTCCATCAACTCTTTTTCTTTAACTGCTAAAACTTCGTCTACGTTCTTAACCGCAGCGTCAGTTAGCTTTTGAATTTCGTCTTGTGCTTTACGATCTTCGTCTTCAGAGATTTCTTTATCTTTAAGAAGCGCTTTTAGATCGCCATTCGCGTCGCGACGGATGTTACGGATAGCAACACGGCCACCTTCAGCTTCGCCACGAACAATTTTAACTAGGTCTTTACGACGCTCTTCCGTTAGCGGTGGAAGTGGTACACGGATAACCGTACCTGCAGACATAGGGTTTAGGCCTAGGTCAGAAGTCATGATTGCTTTTTCAACGAGAGGAGTCAGTGTTTTATCAAACACTGTAATTGCTAGTGTACGTGCGTCTTCAGCAATAACGTTAGCTACTTGAGTCAAAGGTGTTGGCGCACCGTAGTACTCAACGGTAAGGCCAGAAAGTAGGCTCGGGTGAGCACGGCCTGTACGAATTTTTTGTAGGCTGTTCTTTAGTGCATCAACACTTTTTACCATGCGCTCTTGAGCGTCTTTTTTGATTTCGTTAATCACAATTTCACCTTGATTATGTTCTTTCTTCAAGAAAGCTTTTTATTTGGAGTGATAAGGATAAGCTTACCAAAGCACAAGGCTTCAGTAAGCCCGAAAAATTAGTCAGCGTCGCTGATTAACGTACCTTCAGTTTCACCCATAACCACGCGACGTAGTGCGCCTGGCTTATTCATGTTAAATACACGGATTGGCATTTTGTGATCACGTGCTAGCGTAAATGCAGCCAAGTCCATTACTTTCAATTCTTTCTCAAGAATCGTGTTGTAAGACAAAGTATCATACAGCTCTGCGTCTGGGTTTGCTACTGGGTCAGCAGTAAATACACCATCTACTTTTGTCGCTTTTAGAACTACGTCAGCTTCGATTTCGATACCACGTAGACATGCAGCTGAGTCAGTAGTGAAGAATGGGTTACCAGTACCTGCAGAGAAGATCACAACGCGACCTTGACGTAGTTGGCTGATTGCATCTGCCCAGTTGTAGTCGTCACACACCCCTTTAAGCGGGATAGCTGACATTACACGCGCATTTACATAAGCACGGTGCAGAGCGTCACGCATTGCAAGGCCGTTCATTACCGTTGCAAGCATACCCATGTGGTCACCAACAACGCGGTTCATGCCCGCTTCAGCAAGGCCTGCACCACGGAAAAGGTTACCGCCACCGATAACAACACCTACTTGAACACCTAGTTCAACCAATTCTTTTACTTCTTGAGCCATACGATCAAGGATCGTAGGGTCAATACCAAAACCTTCTTCGCCTTGTAGTGCTTCACCGCTAAGTTTTAACAGAATACGTTGATACGCCGGTTTAGGGTTCGTAGTCATGGAGTTTACCTTCCAAAGAGTTGATGATTAACAGTCATGGATAAAAACTGATTAGCTCAGTTCGTATTCATAACAGCTAACAAAGCAAAAAAATTGTTCATTATTCATAAAAAGACCGCAGCATTTGCCACGGTCTTTTTCAAACAATACGCTAAGGATTAACCTTTTTGTACCGCAGCAACTTCGTCAGCGAAGCTCATTTCAGCCGCTTTCTCGATGCCTTCACCAACTTCTAGACGTACGAAGTCAGATACTGAAGCGCCTTTCTCTTTCAGGATAGCGCCAACAGTTTGCTTAGGCTCCATGATGAAAGCTTGACCAGTTAGAGAGATTTCGCCCGTGAATTTCTTCATACGGCCAACAACCATTTTCTCTGCGATTTCAGCTGGTTTGCCTTCGTTCATAGCGATTTCAACTTGAACTGCTTTTTCTTTCTCAACTACGTCTGCAGGTACGTCTTCTGGGTTTAGGAACTCAGGACGTGATGCAGCAACGTGCATTGCAACGTGCTTAAGCGTTTCAGCTTCGCCTTCACCCGTAACAACAACACCGATTTTCTCGCCGTGACGGTAAGAAGCTAGTGCAACACCTTCAACGAATTGTACGCGACGGATGTTGATGTTTTCACCGATCTTAGTTACTAGTGCAATACGCGCTTCTTCAAATTTAGCTTGAAGAGCAGCGATTTCTAGACGTTCTGCTAGAGCAACTTCAGCAACTTCGTTAGCGAATGCAAGGAAACCTGCATCTTTAGCTACGAAATCAGTTTGGCAGTTAACTTCAAGAAGAGCAGCTGCGCCGTTTGCTTCTTTGATGATAATTGCGCCTTCAGCAGCAACGTTACCAGCTTTTTTAGCTGCTTTCGCTGCGCCAGATTTACGCATGTTTTCAATTGCTAGCTCGATGTCGCCTTCAGCAGCAACAAGTGCTTTTTTACATTCCATCATGCCCGCAGCTGTGCGTTCACGAAGTTCTTTAACTAGAGCTGCAGTTACAGTTGCCATTCTCTATTCCTCAGTAAATTCTAAAAAAGATAAAAAACAGGGGCCTAATTAATTGGCCCCTGATATTGACTGTATTCAGTCCGTTAAGCCACCGATTATGACCGCTTAATATGAACTAAATATGGCTCAGAGCCGCTATTATTCAGCTTCTACAAAACCGTCTTTTTCAGCAGCTACAGCAGCAACATCTTTGTTACGACCTTCTTTAACCGCGTCTGCAGCAGCGTTTAGGTAAAGCTGTACTGCACGGATTGCATCATCGTTACCTGGGATAACGAAGTCAACGCCGTCTGGGTTAGAGTTAGTATCAACTACAGCGTAAACTGGGATACCTAGGTTGTTTGCTTCTTTAACTGCGATGTGTTCGTGATCAGCATCGATTACGAATAGAGCGTCTGGAAGGCCGCCCATGTTCTTAATACCACCAAGAGATTTCTCTAGCTTCTCCATTTCACGAGTACGCATTAGAGCTTCTTTCTTAGTAAGCTTGTCGAAAGTACCGTCTTGAGCTTGCGCTTCAAGTTCTTTCAGGCGCTTGATAGACTGACGAACAGTTTTGTAGTTCGTTAGCATACCGCCTAACCAGCGGTTGTTAACGTAGAACTGGTTGCTGTTGATAGCAGCTTCTTTAACAGCTTCAGATGCAGCGCGCTTAGTACCAACAAAAAGAACTTTACCTTTCTTCTCGCCAACTTTAGCAATTTCAGCTAGAGCGTCGTTGAACATTGGTACAGTTTTTTCTAGGTTGATGATATGTACTTTGTTACGAGCACCAAAGATGAATGGCTTCATTTTTGGGTTCCAGTAACGAGTTTGGTGACCGAAGTGAACACCAGCTTTAAGCATATCGCGCATTGATACAGTTGCCATTTTAAAATCCTCTATGGGGTTAGGCCTCCACATCCCCCATGAATCCGACCCCTAACAACTAACCACTTTTCAGCCGTTATCTATGTTGTTGAGGCACCCCGGAACATGTGTCGGAATGTGTGTGATTTAAAGAAATAAGTTAGTGGACACAAAGCTTGTTTCGCCAAGTGGAGAAAACAGTCCTGATGTCCGGCGCGCTTTATACCATATTTTGTCTATCTATGGCTAGAAAAAATTCTAAAAATGGCGACTGCTATACTGAACCGTGGCGGCGAATTTCCTCTGTAAAATAGTGTCCTATTCAAATCACGCTGCATCATTAAACCGAACATTATCCACTCAGATTGAGCAGTATCCACCAACATTGTACGGACATGGTAATGTTGCGCTAAAATGCTGCACTGATAGAATAGCCCCAATATGCACACTTAGGTGCTACCAAATTAAGAGATATGCAATGGCTGTAAAAATTAAAACTGCTGAAGAAATCGAAAAAATGCGCGTTGCCGGCAAACTGGCCGCTGAAATTCTAGAGATGATTGAACCTCACATCCAAGTAGGTACAACGACAGAAGAACTGAACAAAATCTGTCACGAGTACGCTCTAGAAAGAGGCGCATACTCAGCACCACTTGATTACCACGGTTTCCCTAAGTCAATCTGTACGTCTATCAACCACATCGTGTGTCACGGCATTCCAGCATCACAAGATGAGACAGGTAGCACAGGTCAATTCAAACCTGCAGTATTGAAAGATGGCGATATTCTAAACGTTGATATAACTGTGATTGTTCCTGATGATGAAAATGCAGACCTAAGCGTTCGTCCACAAGGTTACCACGGTGACACATCTAAGATGTTCCTTGTTGGTGAGGTTTCACCGGCAAACAAGCGTCTATGTATGGTTGCTCAAGAAGCACTTTACGAAGGTATGCGTCAAGTTAAGCCTGGTGTTCAGCTTGGCCAAATCGGTACTGCTATCGAGAAGTACATCAAGACAAACAACAAGAACAACCCACGTGCTAAGTTCTCTATTGTTAAAGATTACTGTGGCCACGGCATCGGTTCTGAGTTCCACGAAGATCCACAAGTGGTTCACTACAAAAACAACGACCGCACTGTGCTAAAAGCTGGCATGTGTTTCACTATCGAACCAATGATCAACGCTGGTAAATTCGGCTGTCGTCTCGATGACGAAGATAGCTGGACAGTGTACACCGCTGACAGCAAGAACTCGGCACAGTGGGAACACACATTGGTTGTGACTGATACAGGTTGTGAAGTACTAACCCTGCGCAGCGATGATACTATTCCACGTATCATGAAGAACGCTTAGTTCATTAAACTGAACGCATCGGCCTTTTAAAAATATCCTCGCATTGTCGAGGATATTTTTTTCCGCTCAATTTCGATTTTCCACCAGCTTCTGGTAAATTGTTTACTATTCTCATTTGCTTGCACGGATAGCAAACTATGCCTTATCAATGCCCTCTTACGTTCAATGATGAACAAATTGAAATCTGCGAATTAAAAAATCAGCTCGAAATCTTCACGCAGTATCAAAAAAATGAATTTCTAAATCATCATCCAGTTACTGATTTAGTACTATTGCGATCCAAATACATGGATTTGCTTCTCAGTCGATTATGGGAACATTTAGGCTTTAATAAACTGCCACATATTTCCCTTGTCGCAGTGGGTGGATATGGTCGAGGTGAACTTCACCCGTTATCGGACATTGATATTCTCATTGTCTCGCAAAAAACGCTTCCACCAGCTCTTGGTGAAAAGGTCAGTCAATTCATTACTCTACTTTGGGATTTAAAGCTCGAAGTTGGCCATGCTGTGCGAACTATTGCTGAGTGTCTTGATATCGGCACCGATGATTTAACCGTCGCGACTAACCTACAAGAGTCACGCTTACTTTGTGGCAGCGAAGACACCTTCCAAGAGCTGAAACTAAAGATTCATTCCGATTCATTTTGGCCTAGTGAGACTTTTTACAAAGCTAAAATTCAAGAACAAAGAGAGCGTCATGCTCGCTACCACGACACCACTTACAATCTAGAGCCAGATATCAAATCAACTCCAGGCGGCTTAAGAGATATTCACACACTGAGTTGGGTAGCTCGTCGACATTTTGGTGCGACATCGTTACTAGAAATGAGTAAATACGGCTTTCTTACCGATGCTGAATATCGCGAGCTCGTTGAGTGCCAAGATTTTTTATGGCGTGTTCGCTTTGCATTGCATATTGAACTGCGCCGTTACGACAACCGTTTAACGTTCGCACATCAAGCTCAAGTCGCTGAGCATCTAGGTTATACTGGTGAAGGAAACCGTGGCGTCGAGATGATGATGAAAGAGTTCTACCGAACACTTCGTCGTGTAGCAGAGCTCAATAAGATGCTACTTAAACTGTTCGATCAAGCGATCATCAATGGCGGTGAGACCCAAGAAGCTGAAATTCTTGATGACGATTTCCAGCGTCGAGGTTCACTGATAGAGGCGCGTAAGCCTGCACTGTTCCAAGCACGGCCAGAAACGATTCTCGATATGTTTATCCATATTGCCAATGACTCTTCCATCGAAGGAGTAAGCCCACCAACACTGCGACAACTGCGCACAGCGCGCCGTCGACTGAACCGATTCTTACATACCATCCCTGAAGCTCGTGACAAGTTCATGGCATTGGTTCGCCACCCAAATGCTCTGCATAAAGCCTTTAGCTTGATGCACAAGCTAGGCGTCTTATCGGCATACTTACCACAGTGGAGCCAAATTGTTGGTCAGATGCAATTTGACCTATTCCATGCTTACACCGTTGATGAGCACAGTATTCGTCTGCTCAAGCACATTAACCGTTTCAGCCAGATAGAAAACCACGACAAGCACCCTATTTGTTGTGAAGTGTACCCACGAGTTCAGAAGAAAGAACTACTGATTCTGGCGGCTATCTTCCATGACATAGGTAAAGGCCGCGGTGGAGACCACTCAGAAATTGGGGCAGTAGAAGCTTACTCTTTCTGTATTGAACATGGGCTATCTAAACCCGAGGCTAAGCAAGTGTCGTGGTTGGTACAAAACCACCTGTTGATGTCTGTCACTGCACAACGCCGTGATATCCACGATCCCGATGTTATCGCCGAATTTGCCAAAAAAGTACGTGATGAAGAATCACTTGAGCTTTTGGTTTGTCTAACCGTCGCCGATATCTGCGCCACTAACCCTGAGCTCTGGAACAGTTGGAAACGTACCCTACTAGCGGAATTATTCCATTCAACACAAAGAGCACTGCGCCGTGGTTTAGAAAATCCGGTTGATGTCAGAGACCGTATTCGCCACAACCAACAAATGGCCTCCGCCCTGTTACGTAAAGAAGGCTTCACCGCTCGCGAAATCGAAGTGCTTTGGCAACGTTTCAAGGCCGACTACTTCTTGCGTCATACCCACAAGCAAATCGCTTGGCATTGTGAGCACTTACTTCGCTTGAAAGATCCAAGCCAACCCTTGGTATTGATAAGCAAAAAAGCCACTCGTGGTGGTACTGAAGTGTTTGTCTACTGCAAAGACCAGGCTGCACTGTTTGCGACCGTCGTTGCTGAACTCGATCGACGTAACTTTAACGTCCACGACGCACAAGTTATGGTCAGCAAAGATGGCCATGTTTTAGACACCTTTATCGTTCTAGACCAACATGGCAAAGCTATTGATGAGGCAAGACACAAAGCTGTTGCCAAACATTTGGTTCATGTCCTCGCTGATGGTCGCCCAACTAAGATCAAAACACGTCGTACACCTCGAAATTTACAGCATTTCAAAGTCAAGACTTTAGTCGAATTCCTACCAACAAAGAGCAAAAAACACACTTTGATGGAACTCAGAGCACTGGATACCCCTGGATTATTGGCTGAAGTAGGTGCGACCTTTGCTGAGTTAGACATCAATTTACATGGCGCAAAAATCACGACTATCGGCGAACGAGCGGAAGATTTATTTATTCTGACCAGTGACGCAGGAGGAAGGCTTTCAGAGGAACAGGAACAAGCGTTAAGAGAAAGATTAACCGAGCATGTTTCGGAACTCGCACCTTAGAAAGCTAATTCAATGCCAAGAGTAGGCTTAATAGCCAAATTAATGTGGGTAAAGATAGAGAGCGATCTTGCCCACAACTTACAATCAATTCCCAGATATCAACTATCTAGCGCGTGATTAGGCTGCTACATTGATTAGGTCAATTTCATAAAAGTATTACATTCATAAACTAGAGGTCGCTTATGTATCCAAACCTCACTGGCTTAGGTATCCACGAACCTAAACAGATTGAACGTTATTCCCTTCGCCAAGAAGCCCACAAAGATATTCTAAAGATTTACTTTTGTAAGCAGAAAGGCGAATTGTTCGCGAAAAGCGTTAAGTTTAAATACCCACGACAGGTCAAAAGTGTGCTTGTTAGTGGTGGCAACAATCAATACAAAGAAGTGACGGAGATAAACCGCAACCTCACCCTTGTGATTGATGAGCTAAACAAGATCACCAAACCTACGCCAACCACTGAGGTCGATGTGAAGCAGAAGATCCTCACTGATTTACGTCACTTAGAGAAAGTAGTATCGAGTAAGATCTCAGAGATCGAAGCTGATCTAGCAAAGTTAAAATGATCCCGCTATTAGCAACTAGATTCTAGTAAGTCGATTCCAATTACACAGATATTAGAAAGGGCTGATATTACTATCAGCCCTTTGTTTTATGCTTTCTACGTTTACTTGGACGCGTGTACTTTTACTTAGGCGAACATGCTTCAGCATTCACTAAGTTGGTATCCCACTCAAAAGTTTCAAACAACCTTAACCACGTTTCATCTAGGTTAGCCTTCATCACTAACTCCTTCTTTGTAAAAGGGTGGATGAAGCGTAGTTCAGAAGCATGCAGTAACAAACGGTGAGAGTCTAAATCATCACGAAACAGACGGTTATGCTTACCATCACCATGCGAAGTATCACCCACGATTGGGTGTCTTAGGTGAGCCATATGACGACGCAACTGATGCTTGCGACCTGTCTTTGGCATCATCTCAACCAAGCAATAACGACTGGTTGGGAAGCGGCCTGTTGAATACGGCACTTCAACTTTCGCTAACGGCTCGTAAACGGTAATAGCCTCTTGTGGTTCTTTATCTTCTTTCACGAACTTGTCTGCGATCTTATCCAACTCGACCTTGAGTGCGTAGTCGAGCGTATCGCCCTCTTCTATCCAGCCACGCACAATCGCATGATAAGTCTTTTGCATCTCATGGTTGGCGAACATCGGCATGACTTCAGAGGCAACCTCACTCGACAATGCAAACACCAAAACACCGGATGTAGGTCGGTCTAAACGATGCAAAGGAAATACATGCTGACCAATTTGGTCACGCAGTGTTTGCATAACAAATTGAGTCTCGTGTTTATCCAACCATGAGCGATGTACTAGCATACCTGCAGGCTTATTCACCGCGACAAAATACTCATCTTGATAAATGATCTCTAACATTACGCGCATACCTCATCAATGCTCAGAATCGTCACTAGCAGTTCAGCTTTGTCTGCCTTATTTTTCCACACTTCACTAAAATAAGGATGAATCGCAAAGCCTTTCGGTAGACTTATTTGGGCATCCATCATTGCGTTGATCTTAACGATAAAGATCCACTGCAACCACTCTTCCGGTTGTAGCGAATCAACCGCGAAAGGTTCAATGCTCGCAAGCGCCTCATCCGAGGGTGGAAACGTGCTCCACAGAGAACATTGGCGCATTTGTTGTTCTAATTGTTGAAGTAAAAGAGGTAACTTTGTGGCAGCTGTCATTTTTCACCAAGTTATTTATCTAGTGACCTTGAAATTGGGGCATAGAGTACCATCTATTTAGGAAAGAAAGTTAGGAGCTTTATTACTATGGAAACCATTCACACGCTCACTCAGTTGCTAAAGAATAGCGGTTGCCAATATGATATCTACGATCTAGGTCGTCGTATCCAAAAGATCGACAACAACCTATTCTCTGATGTTGAGCAGGGGAAACAGCCGTACCCATTTCCACTGCAGAAACAAGCTCACTTAGCGATTAGCTACTGGAACGAACACAAGCAACCTTGGATTTGGTTCCTAAAATTTAAACTGGATGAAAGAGGCCTATTGCATCAAGGAGATGTGGGTAACTTCCTAAAGTTTGTTATTGAAGCAATGGGCACTCGTTTGAACGGCGAGATCACCGAAGAGCAACAACAAAAGCTGTCTAACAACCCATATACCTTCAAGCCTTCTGAAGACAAGATGGCCGTGTTCCATAGCCAAGTAAGATCAGGTTTAGATCTTGCGACGAGCCAATACTACGAACACGCTCAACATTACTTCACAGGTGAACTCGGTTGGGACAACTGGAAAACGGTTGGCTTGCAGGGCATCACAGATATGTGTGCTCGCTTAGGCAGCCAGCAAAACGGTGTCACTATTCGTAAGGCTCTTCATAAACTGCCATCAGAGCCTCTTTATGCAACACTAGGAGCGCTTGAGCATACGCAAATCAATGACAAGCTAGCTCAACGCTTGCAAGAGATGGCAGAGAATGAAATCTCAAGTAAAGAACCGGATCTGTTTTTACTTTCAGCATTAGTTCGTGCCCTTTCAGGTGCAGAGCAAAATACAACGAATGCTGTGATTACCCAAGTTTTGGCTAGCCCACGTTTAAGTCATCAAGAAGTATTAATTGGTTTAGCTGGTCGAAGTTGGAGTGCCCTACAAGATCCAACTATTGCTGAGCAATTTTTGCTGCGTCTCGCACAAACAGGTAATCAAAACCTATTCAATCAGCTATTTGCAGATTTAGTGATGATTCCGACACTAAGAATGGTATTTTTACCATTGTTGAACTCGAATCCATCACCAGAGCTTGCTAATGCATTGGTTGAATTGCAACAAGCAACTAAAGCTCAACAGTAGACTAACTAAAGAGTAGATCTACTCAATAGCTCCTAACACTAAAGTCACAATTGGAAGAAAGAGATAAAAGGAAGTATGGATTAAATGATAGATAACTTATTGGCTATTTTGTTTCTGTGCTTCTTTTGCTTTCTGTTTTGGCAGCAACGCAGGCAATCTGAGTTAGCAAAAACAGCCATTGCGAGAAAGTGTAAAGAACTCGATTTGCAATTATTAAGTGTCGCCTTTAGTGGTCATAAACTGAAGATGCGCCATGAGCTCACCACCATTTGGCGCTGGCATACTGTGTACCATTTTGAGTTTTCGGCGTTAGGTGACGACCTGTACCAAGGAAAACTAACCATGGTAGGTTTCCGCTCTATGCGGTTTGAGCTACAGCCTCATAGAATGTAACGTCGCAATACGCGGTATAGCTATATTCATGATAAGGACCAAACATATCTTGTTTGGTCTCTTTGAATGCAAAGCCTAACTTTTCTAATAATTTAATGGATGGGTTATGACCAACATTTACAGTTGCAACCACATTCGTTAAGTGCTCTTCAAAACAAGCCAAACTAAAAAAGGGTTTTAGCGCTTCACTCGCCAGTCCTTGATGCCAGTACTCTTTGTCCAGAATAAAACCCAGTTCGTGTTTTCCATCCGCAGATGAAATAAACAAGTGCCCAAGGTATTCGCGAGTTTGATTGTGGATAATAGCCCGACAAAAGCCGACGTTATCGTTCAATATTTCTTGGAATAAGTGCTTCGCAGAAGCAATAGAGTGCGGCCCATTCATTTCAGCACGATTAATGGGGCAACAATTCAACTTAATAAAGTCATGTTCTAACTGCTCGGTATAAGGTACCAACAGCGTTCTTGAGGTTGCAATCGTCATAAAACACTCCTTGTGTTGACCATTAGCAGAAAAGCAGATGTGACGCTTTAAGATAAAACTATTAGATAAAAAGCGCTCAGATAACAAAGCACCGAAATAAATAAAGGCCCAGAAAAGAAAAGCCCCGACACCGAAGTGTCAGGGCTAGGGTCTTACTCGCAGCAGTCCGGCTACTAATTAATGCTCCATGCATCATCCATAATAGTGGCTGTAATCCTTCAGCTCTTTCCTTTACTTCGCCGTCCTAGCGGTGTCCAATCTTCCTGAAAGCTAACAATCCTAGTTAGCGCACATCACTTGTTCCGTGAGCGGTGTCCTTTACATCGTCCTGATGCTAATCCAACCCTTTATCCTAAAGGTGTCCATTGTCATTCCGTTGCAGCTAACTTCCTGTTAACTGTCTGTATCCCTACAATGTCCTTACGCTCCATGCTTGATCACTCAATCCTAAGTAACCAAATCTTCATCCTGAAGATAACCAAATCCTTGTTGCTTTCCTGTTCCGTGTCAGAATCCTTCCGACAAGGTTTAATTTACGCGATTTAAGATTTCGGACAATAGATTTTCATCACACTTTTAATCCAACCAAGTTGTTAATTAAATAAAACACTTAAAATTCAAAATCTTAACCATATGCATATCAATCTCTCTAGCGATATATTCGTGTTATCTCACAGCCTTTGTAAGAGATCTCTCACAAGCTATAGGCGCTTTTATGATTCGCTATCGCGCACTGGAGCGAGTAAAATGAAAAAATACTAAAAATGGAGGTCAACATGCTCACAAAAGATGTGTCTGAAGAGTTAAAATCGGTGCTTGAAGGACTGCAAGCCCAAGGGAAAGAGCCGACAGTTGCTTTAGTTAAAGCTCGTATGAGCACATCAGTTCCAATGCCCGCTTTGATCACGACGATCAAAAGCTGGAAAACGGCCAATCGCGTCCCTAAAGTGGAAGTCGCGACACAAGAAGCGCCAGCACTCGATCGTGTTAGCCAACTAGAAAAGCAAATTGTAGAACTTACCGCTCGCGTTGCCATGCTTGAAGCCAAGTTAACTGAGCAATAAGCTAACTGAGCAATAAGTTAACTGATAAATAAGCTAATAGAGAAATAGAACACTATGAAGATATGGGTTGATGCGGACGCTTGTCCTAAGGTTATCCGAGAAACAATCGTACGCGCAGCTGAGCGAACAGGTGTGGAATGTACCTTCGTGGCAAACCACTTGGTACCCGTTCCTAAACGCAACAACATTCACTCAATTCAAGTACCAAGCGGGTTTGATATTGCAGATGATGAAATCGTAAAACGCACTGCACCCGGTGATTTAGTGATTACCTCCGATATCCCTCTCGCCGATGAAGTGATCACCAAAGGCGCGCTTGCTTTAAGCTCTCGTGGCGAGCTTTACACAAAAGAAACCATCAAAGCGCGTCTCAACATTCGTGACTTTATGGATACCATGCGTTCAAGTGGCATTCAAACTGGCGGACCAAGCACCCTTTCTCAAACCGACCGTCGTGAGTTCGCAAACCACCTCGATCGCCTACTAGCTAAACGCTAAACGCAGTATTTCTAATGACGACAACTTTAGAAATCGTCACTTAGTCGATATAGCCCCGATGAAATTTTAATCGACATACTCCGTTCTTGATATTTATTACAATAACGGAGTATTGCTTATGATTCGTCGAATCGCCCTCTCATTATCCATTGTTTTTGGCAGCACCCAACTTTCTTTTGCCGATGAAGACTTTGCTGAAGGCTTTGCCGATAAACACTTTGCTGATCAAGAGTACGGAATCATCGGAGGCAGCATCACCTATGGTGAAAGTGTTTTCTCCACTAAAAGTGCCCCTCGATTTGGCGCAACACCCAATCTATTCTATTCCGGTCCGAAAGGCTTTATCGATGGTAGCCTAGCCAATTGGCAACTACTGCCTTACGTGGGGCTATCTGGAAATTGGCGCTTTGCTGAGGTGTCAGACACTTTTGTGGACCTACCTAACGGCATTCAAGACAGAGATGGTAATGGAGAGCTGGGGATAACCTTAGGAACAGTAGGTGCACGCCTCACCTACTTACACGATGTAACTTCAGAACATGATGGCTACGAAGTTCAGCTTCACTTAGGCAGAACGTTAGAAACCTGGACGCAGCCATTCACCATTACGCCCTACCTAGAAGTCGATTATCGAGACAAGAAACTGTCCAATCACCTGTATGGTATTTCTAACACCGAGTCATCAGCTTCGGGACTAAACCAATTTGATGCGGGCTCAACCTTTGTCTATCAAGCAGGGTTAATCGGGCTTTATGAGTTCACGCCAACTTGGATTGGTATCGCTCGAGCAGACCTAATTCATCATGACAGCGACAGCGCGTTGATACAACGAGACGTGGGCTGGTCATTCGAACTAGGCGTTACCTATCGGTTTGCGGGATTGTAAGTTTACTGACTCAAACAAAAAGAGCCTGCATTGATGCAGGCTCTTGGGTATCTCGTCTTTTATTCAGTTAATAAGCGAATTGAAATGTTCGCCTATCACTGTTCACTAAGGCGTGTAGTACGTTGCAGCGCCTGGACCTACTGGTAGACCGAATACGAATACCCATAGGTAGAACAAGATGCTCCAACCAAACATGAATACCATTGAGTAAGGCAACATTGTCGCGATCAGTGTACCGATACCTAGGTTCTTCATGTAGCGAGTTGCTACGGCAAGGATAAGACCGAAGTAGCTCATCATTGGTGTAATGATGTTGGTTGTTGAATCACCGATACGGTAAGCCGCTTGAATCGTTTCAGGTGCGTAGCCTACTAGCATTAGCATTGGAACGAAGATTGGCGCTGTTACTGCCCACTGTGCAGAAGCTGAACCGATCATCAGGTTAATGAAACCACACATTAGGATGAATGCGAAGAACAACATTGGACCCGTTAGGCCGATATCCTGAAGGAATGTTGCGCCGCCTACAGCAACCACTTGACCAAAGTTCGTCCACTTAAAGAAAGCAACAAACTGTGCAGCAAAGAATACAAGAACGATGTACATGCCCATTGAAGACATCGACGTTGCCATTGCATTAATCACATCACGGTCATTCTTCATTGAACCGGTAATTTTGCCGTAAACAAAACCAGGAATAGCAAAGAATACAAAGATAAACGCGACGATACTTTTCAGGAATGGAGAGCCTGAAATCGTGCCCGCCTCTGAACGTAGAACACCGTCAGCAGGAACAACAGTCCAAGCTAAAAGCGCACTCACGATTAATACAGCGACACCCGCCAATCTAAGGCCTTTCTTCTCAATAGCAGTAAGCTTACCCATTGAGTCATTTGAAAGATCTTCAGACGCGTCTTCGACATTGTATTTACCCAGTTTAGGTTCAACAATCTTCTCTGTTACCAATGCACCGGCAATCGAGATAAAGAAGGTCGAAATAAACATGAAGTACCAGTTTGATTCAGGGCCAACAGAGTAAGATGGATCAAGCATTTGTGCTGCTGTTTCTGTGATACCAGAAAGCAGTGGATCAACCGTACCGATAAGTAGATTTGCAGAATAACCACCAGATACACCAGCAAATGCTGCCGCTAGACCTGCTAATGGGTGACGACCCAATGAGTGGAAAAGCATTGCTGCAAGAGGGATAAGTACTACGTAACCTAGCTCTGAAGCCGTGTTAGAGATAATACCGGCAAATACCACGGTTACAGTAACCATGCGCTGAGATGCGCCCATTACCATGCCGCGCATTGCCGCAGATAATAGACCTGAGTGTTCAGCAATCGCAACACCTAGCATTGCAACAAGTACAGTACCAAGTGGCGCAAAGCCAACAAAGTTCGAAACTAGATTCGTTACGATGAGTTGTAAGCCTTCAGCATTAAGTAAGCTTACAACGTGGATCATACCATCAGCAGCACGACCACTAGCACCTTCAGGGCGAGGGTCCATGACAGACACTTCAAAGTAACCAGCAATACCTGAAGAAACTAGGATTGCGACACAGAAGATAGCAAAAAGAGTGATTGGGTGGGGTAAAAGGTTCCCCAAATATTCAACGCTGTCTAAAAAGCGTGTGAAAATAGGTTTTTTTGGTGCGTTGTTTTTTATTGAAGCAGATGAACTCATCTGTTCCCTCCTTGTGTAGTGATTCCTGTGCAATTGTGACAAAGATGTTCAAATTGCCAGCGAAGGGTACGCGACAAAAATATCAATTAGAAATTCAAAATGTTACAAAGTGTGTAACAAACGACGACTTTTAACTCTATTTGAACAATTAATTAGCAAATAAATCTATATTAAACACAAAAACTAGATTTATAATTTACAACAACGCATTCACTAGAAATATAACTCACAATATAACCCATTGATTCACTTGAAAATAAAATACATCGTACGTTAAATACACACTCGATATCCGGTTAAGTACCTCTCGAAGGAAAAGAAAAACAGACAAATGAATGAAGTTTGACTTTCCCCTCGTTTTTACACACATGTCACATCATATTGACGGTTATTTTTGAACCGCTTTAAATCTTGGATTGGATTTACAGATCACATAGTGACGCCCTCTACGCTTAACTATCTGGCAATCAGGGTGACGGCTTTTCGCACTTTTAAGTGATTTAACAACTTTCATTATTTAGCTCCCTTACCTAATTGACCAAAGCGACGAGTAAAATTAGCAACACGTCCCTCTTTATGTAGCACTCTCTGTTTACCCGTATAGAAAGGATGTGATTTTGAAGACACTTCAATAGTGAAATAAGGGTAAGTATTACCATCTTCCCATTCGATAGTACGCTCTGTTTTCAAGGTGGAGCCAATCAAGAAGTACTCATCAACATTGGTGTCGTGGAACACCACTGTGCGGTAGCCCGGGTGGATATTCGGTTTCATTGTATTTCCCTAAATAATTGAATTGATATGTTATAACATAACAAATGATAATTATTATCAAAAGAAAAACAAGCGATTTTATGATATTTTCCCGCCATAGATCGTAATCAGAGACGTCCACTCATGTACTCCATTGAACCTATTGGCTTTATAGAGTCTCCCTATAAAGAGAAGTTCGCAGTGCCAAGGCAACCTAGATTGGTACCAACATCCACCTCAAGAGTCAGGCTGGTTGACGCAGCAAACTGTCTTGAGTCTGTTCGGGATATTGAGCAATTTAGCCATGTGTGGTTGTTGTTTCTGTTCGATAAGAACCTTGAAGCGGGCTGGAAACCAACTGTGAGGCCGCCTCGACTTGGCGGCAATGAACGTATCGGTGTTTTCGCATCACGTGCGACATTCAGACCGAATGGGATTGGTATGTCCGCGGTTGAGCTCAAAGGTGTCTATCAAGAAAAAGGACAAACTTGGTTGGACTTGGGCAGCGTCGATCTCGTTGACGGTACGCCTATCATCGACATCAAACCTTATATCTCCTACTCGGATTCAATTCCCGATGCACTAGGAGGGTTTGCCGCCGATGAACCTGAAGTGTTAGATGTGAACTTCTCTCAGCAAGCCCAAAGTAAGCTGTCTGGTCACCCGCAGGCACGCCATATCATTCAAGTGATCAAAGAAGTGCTTGGTCAAGATCCGCGACCTGCTTATAAAAAAGGCAAGCCAGACAGTAAGGAATATGCGGTAAATTTATTCGATCTTAACGTGAAATTCGTTGTTGAGGCGCTTTTCATCAATGTAACTGACATTGAACGCTTTTGAGATCCCAAATAGGCTGATATTATATACGGCTATATCAGATTTGCTGTCGTCACTCACTGCAGCAAATTTTCTTTTATCAATGATGAAACGGATACCATAGAATGCGTACCAGTAACTACCTTCTTTCTACTCTGAAAGAGACTCCAAACGACGCAGAAGTTATCAGCCACCAGCTGATGCTACGTGCAGGTATGATCCGTAAGCTAGCTTCAGGTTTATATACTTGGCTACCTACTGGTCTACGTGTACTGCGTAAAGTCGAAAATATCGTTCGCCAAGAGATCGATAATGCAGGTGCCGTTGAAATCTTGATGCCCGTAGTTCAGCCGTTTGAGCTTTGGGAAGAGACTGGCCGTTCTGAAAAGATGGGTCCTGAGCTACTTCGTTTCACAGACCGTCACTCTCGTCCATTCGTTCTTAGCCCAACAGCTGAAGAAGTAGTGACAAGCCTAGTACGTAACGAGATCAGCTCTTACAAACAGCTTCCTCTAAACCTGTACCAAATCCAGACTAAATTCCGTGATGAACGCCGCCCTCGTTTTGGCGTAATGCGTGCACGTGAGTTCTCTATGATGGATGCATACAGCTTTGATATCGACAAAGAAGGCTTAGAAAAGTCTTACCAAGCGATGCACGATGCTTACTGTAAAGCATTCGACCGCATGGGCCTTGAATACCGCCCGGTATTAGCAGACTCTGGCGCAATCGGCGGCAGCGGCTCTCAAGAGTTCCACGTTCTTGCTGAAAGCGGCGAAGACCTAATCGCATTCTCTTCTGAATCTGATTACGCAGCGAACATCGAGAAAGCAGAAGCACTAGCTCCTACTGAAGAAGTTGCAGCGCCTACTCAAGAAATGGAATTGGTTGATACGCCAAACGCAAAAACAATCGCAGAACTTGTAGAGCAGCACGGTCTAGCAATCGAGAAGACAGTTAAGACTCTATTCGTTAAAGCATCTGATGAAGTAGAAGCAGATATTATTGCTCTAATCATCCGTGGTGACCACGAGCTTAACGAAGTGAAAGCAGAAAACCTTCCACAGGTTGCTTCTCCACTAGAGATGGCTTCTGAAGAAGAAATCCGCGCACTTGTTGGGGCTGGTCCTGGTTCACTTGGCCCTGTTGGCCTAGATCTACCATTCATCGTTGACCGCTCTGTTGCCGTAATGAGCGACTTTGGCGCTGGCGCAAACGTAGACGGTAAGCACTACTTTGGTATCAACTGGAGTCGTGACGTAGAGCTTGCTCAAGTTGAAGACCTACGTAACGTTGTAGAAGGCGACCTAAGCCCATGTGGTCAAGGTACTATCCAACTTAAGCGCGGCATCGAGGTTGGTCATATCTTCCAACTAGGTAATACTTACTCTAAAGCAATGAACTGTAACGTGCTTGGTCCTGATGGTAAGAGCGTAATCCTAGAAATGGGTTGTTACGGTATCGGTGTTTCACGTGTTGTTGCATCTGCTATCGAGCAAAACCACGATAAATTCGGTATCACTTGGCCAGACGCACTAGCGCCGTTCCAAGTTGCTATCGTACCAATGAACATGCATAAATCTGAGCGCGTTAAAGAAGCAGCAGAAAAGCTATACGCTGAATTAACAGCTATGGGTATCGAAGTACTATTCGATGACCGTAAAGAGCGTCCAGGTGTTATGTTTAAAGATATCGAGCTAGTGGGTATTCCTCACACTATCGTTATCGGTGATCGCAGCATGGACGAAGGTAACTTCGAATACAAAAACCGTCGTACTGGTGATAAAGAAGCTATCGCTATGGACACGGTTATCGAGCACCTTAAGGCTCAACTAGCTAAGTAATCCGATTACTCACTAGATAAATATTGAAAGGCTGCTATTAGGTGGCCTTTTTTGTGCCTGTCGTTTCACTTCAAACTCCCTTCTATTGATCAATAGAGCAAATTACATAAGTTAATCACCAGTTCATCTTTAAGCCCGTATATTGGTTTTAACGACTCTTTAGTACATTTATATTGGAGGTATCGATGGATATCAAAAGCTTACTTAACCATGCACTTAAGTCAGATCTCGTAAAACAAGGTACTCAAAAGCTTTCCCAAGGATCTTCGAGTTTAAGTAGTCTTTCTAAAAGCTGTAATAGCAATGACAAGAGTATCAACAAAAACATACTTGGGGCTTTCGGGGCGGGCGCTGTTGGTGGTGGACAGTTAGGGGCGTTAATGGGCTCAAAGAAGACCAAGAAAATGGGTAAGAAAGCGGCTGGCATTGGCGGCGCAGCAGCACTGGGCGCTCTCGCTTATAAAGTCTACAACGACTACCAATCTAAACAAGGCCAGACACCCAATGTCGAACAGGCTCAGTTTGATGAAAATGATGCAAACCATAGCGTTTTGATTCTACGATCGATGATTGCCGCGTCTAAAGCTGATGGCCATGTTGATGAAGAAGAGATGGCAAAGATAGAACAAGCCGTCGAAAACATGGGCGCTGATTATCAACTGACTAAATTGGTATCTGAAGAACTGCATAAGCCACTCGACCCAAGCGAAATCGCTCAATTAGCAACGTCACCTCAACAGGCGAGTGAGATCTACTTAGCCTCTTTAATTGTGGCTGATGAGCAGAACTTCATGGAGAAATCTTACCTCAAAGAGCTAGCCAAGCAACTCAACCTGGCTGATGAAGTGATTTATCAGCTTGAACAACAAATCTCTGATTAAGCGGTAAATATCAGGCTAATCGATAAGTATCTGGTTAAACAACAAGCTAGCAAAGTGATATATTTAGCATCAACAAATGAGATATTGAGCAAGGACAAATTAACTCTGATCTTCATCAGTTCCACTTTGTTTTTGTCTACCTCTATGTGTATATTGAGATAAGTTATCATTTGGTTAGGTATAAAAATGAAAGTATACGATTGTTGTGATTTGGTGCGTGAACTGTACTCTCAAATTGGCAGTGGCGACCAAGGCTATATCCCTAAAGCGGTTACCTGTGCGGTAAAAACATTAAACGACCTTGCTGCGGATGAGTCTCTTCCTAAAGATGCTCGTGATCGTGCAGCATTTGCTGCGGCAAACCTGCTGATCTCAGATTTCGAGGACTAACATGAACCTCGCTAATTTTGCAAAGATGGATCCAGTGATGTTAATGAGCATCGTCAACATGAAGCTACGTGACGACTTCGGTGGTGATTTGGATCGAGTGGTTAACTTCTACGAAATCGATAAGGCAGCCTTGATCGCTAAACTTGCGTCTGCTGGTTTTGAGTATTTTCCAGAAGCAAAACAGTTTCGATAGTCATTTAAAACAAGCTTTATTTCGAAAGACCAACCTCTGTGTTGGTCTTTTTTGTTTGAGGTACGTAATAGACCAATATCAATACCAATACCAATACCAATACCAATACCAATAAACCTATTATAAATTATCTGTTTGCACCTATACTTTTATATCTTAGAGTCAGCCAACGCTCCTTGAATCAAAGTGTGTTGTTGTATAGGCTACCAAGAACAGCATATAAAACTCATCACTAAATTTGATGATATCGAAGGACTAACAATGAAAAGACTCGGACTATTAGCCGTTATTGCAGCCGCACTCACTGCCGGTTGCTCTTCAAACTCTCAACAAGACAACTTTCGTGAAGCGTCTTTTGAGCTGTGTAATACTGAAGTCGATATCTACTCTGTAAGCCATGATGAGAGAATTCGTATCGTCTGCTCAGATGGTTCTAAATTCGCTTTAAACAGCGAAGATACACTAGAAGTCATGCGTGATATCAACATCGACTACTGCGATGGCGAAGGCTTGGGCAAATTCAATGAAAGTCGCAGCTACTACTCGTTTAGATGTAAATCAGGTACTTTGCTGAGCATCAAAAAGTAAAACCGATACCAATAAATAGCAAAGGGTTGATGTGCAAACATCAGCCCTTTTTAGTACCCGCTTTTCTATATTTTCAGATACTCAAATCTCCATATACAAAAAAGGCCCCAAAAGGGACCTTTTAAACTCTTTTTCAAAGTAGATGAACGAAGTTTAAGGAGCTCACACGGAGTTTGCGCTAGCAAATGAGTATGTGCGACATAGAAATTCGTTCACTCTACGCAGAAAAATTATGCGTAAACCGGTAGGCGCTTACAAATTTCTAATACTTTCGCTTTAGTTGCTTCGATAACAGACTCATCGCCCATGTTATCAAGGATGTCACACATCCAGCCAGCAAGAGCTTTCGCGTCTGCTTCTGAGAAACCGCGACGAGTGATAGAAGGAGAACCGATACGGATACCAGACGTAACGAACGGGCTACGTGGATCGTTTGGTACTGAGTTCTTGTTAACTGTAATGTTAGCTGAACCTAGTGCTGCGTCTGCTTCTTTACCTGTGATGTCTTTGTCGATAAGGTCAACTAGGAACAGGTGGTTCTCTGTAGAACCTGAAACGATGTTGTAACCGCGTGCTAGGAATTCAGCAACCATTGCTTTTGCGTTAGCAACAACGCGAGCTTGGTATTCTTTGAACTCTGGCTCTAGTGCTTCTTTGAACGCTACTGCTTTACCAGCGATAACGTGCATTAAAGGACCACCTTGGCCGCCAGGGAATACTGCTGAGTTTAGCTTTTTGTAAAGATCTTCGCCTTCGTTAGAAAGGATAAGACCACCACGAGGACCAGCAAGCGTTTTGTGCGTTGTTGTTGTAACAACGTGAGCGTGTGGAACTGGGTTTGGATAAACACCGGCAGCGATTAGACCCGCAACGTGAGCCATATCTACGAAGAAGTAAGCACCTACTTTGTCAGCGATTTCACGCATGCGCGCCCAATCACAAACTTGAGAATAAGCTGAGAAACCACCGATGATCATCTTAGGTTTGTGCTCGATTGCGAGAGCTTCCATCTCTTCGTAATCGATTTGGCCAGCTTCATCAATACCGTAAGGGATGATGTTGTAAAGCTTACCAGAGAAGTTTACTGGAGAACCGTGCGTTAGGTGACCACCGTGCGCTAGGCTCATACCTAGAACGGTATCGCCAGCATTCAATAGCGCCATGTATACAGCGTTGTTAGCTTGAGAACCTGAGTGAGGTTGTACGTTCGCGTATTGAGCGCCAAAAAGTTCACATGCACGTTCGATTGCTAGAGTTTCAACTTTATCTACGAACTCACAACCGCCGTAGTAACGCTTACCAGGGTAGCCTTCAGCGTATTTGTTTGTAAGTTGAGAACCTTGAGCTTCCATTACACGTGGGCTTGTGTAGTTTTCTGAAGCGATAAGTTCGATGTGCTCTTCCTGACGAAGAGTCTCTTCTTGGATAGCTGCGAATAGGTCCGCATCGTAATCAGCAATGTTCATGTCACGCTTAAGCATCTGTATCTCCTGACTCAGATTGTACTGAAAGTTTCAAAAAAACCACACAACGACCGAAAGCAAACGTTTCCGTCACCGTTTTGATGTGACGCATTCTACATAATTTGATCTAGGTCATAAAGAGCTAATTGCAATTTTATCATGCAGTTTTTTCATAATCACAAATAAGATTCATCATGGTTATTAAGCTTATCCAACCAAAGATGACGCTTACTGTCAATTTTACGCTTTACACCCTGTAAAACGCAGATTACATAGGTTTACCTTAATTTTGCACCTCAAGCTACCGAAAGCTAAGGTTTTTATCTACTATGCACGCCTTTATTGGTTAGGTAATTATAAAAACGATGGAAAAACACTCACGTAAAGAAGATTGGGTAGCGATTCTTACTGGCACGTTTTTAGTGGCGTTAGGCGTATTCTTTTTACAATCAGCAAACCTGCTTACCGGTGGTACTACAGGCTTGGCTCTGCTTTTGAGTCAATTTACGCCGGTAACCTTTGGTATTTTGTACTTTATTGCTAATTGTCCATTCTACTTATTAGCATGGAAACGATTTGGCCGTCACTTTGCGATTAGCAGTGCCATCTCAGGCGCTTTAGTGTCTGTATTTGCCGATCATTTATATCTAGTGATTTCATTAGACGTACATAATGAAATTTACTGTGCCGTCGCTGGCGGCTTATTAATGGGCTTAGGCATGTTGATTTTGTTTCGTCATCGCTCAAGCTTGGGTGGCTTCAACGTATTATGTTTGTTCATCCAAGACCGCTACGGTATCTCAGTAGGCAAAACCCAAATGGCCATTGATGCCTGTATTCTGTTTGCATCCTTCCTCTTCGTATCGCCTTGGGTAATTACAGTATCTGTATTAGGCACAGCGGTATTGAACATTGTATTAGCCATGAACCATAAGCCAACTCGCTACTCAGTGAACTACGCGTCTTAATTCTTATAACTTGCTCTACGTTGCTAATACCTGATGCTTTCGATTCTAAACTATTTAGGCAGAGACACTATAATCAATACATCACTAAAACAAAAAGGCTTTGGGGAGCACTCCAAAGCCTTTGTTGAAACCTAGATCTCTAGGGGGAACGGAGAATTAGGTTAATTGAAATCGTAACGAGACTAAGCTTCGATCAAGAGGATACGCGTCTCGTAAGGTCGCAGCACTTGATGATGAGACGCCGCTAAACTCTCGCTTACTTGATAATTAGACAACAAGCTTTCAGCCTTCAGCATCTCAAAACGTTCAGGTAAAACACACTCCGCCTCTTCACCATAATAGTTATTAAGACAAACCAAAGTCTGACTATCGCTTTCACGTACATATGCAAAAATAGATGGATGCTCAGGCAATAAATCTTGATAGCTACCACCCGTAATCACTGGCACTTGTTTACGCAACTCAATCAAACTCTTGTAGAAGTAAAATACAGAGTCTTTATCTTCCAATGCTTGTTCGGCGTTGATCTCAATGTAGTTATTCGCAACATCAAGCCATGGCTGAGCTTGTGAAAATCCTGCGTAAGTTTTATCGTTCCATTGCATTGGCGTACGAGAGTTATCACGAGATTTCTGCGCTAAGATCGCCATCATATCTTCATGAGCCACACCATCACGATTAACCATGATATCGTACATATTAGTACTCTCGACATCACGATACTGGCTAATTTCAGTATAGCCAGGGTTGGTCATACCAATCTCTTCACCTTGATAGATATACGGTGTGCCTTGCATCATGTGGACTGACGCAGCAAGCATCTTGGCTGATTCAACGCGATATTGCTGGTCGTTACCCAAGCGGCTGACGACTCTTGGTTGATCGTGGTTACACCAGAATAGTGCGCCCCAACCTTTGCCGTTCAAACCGGTTTGCCAGTGATTGAAGATCGACTTGAGCTGTAAGAAATCAAACGGTGCATTAGTCCACTTCTCACCATTGGTGTAATCGACCTTAAGGTGGTGGAAGTTAAACACCATTGATAGCTCGCTGTTATCAACATTTGAATATTGCTGACAATGTTCCAACGTGGTTGAAGACATCTCGCCGACGGTCACGCTGCCGTATTTCTGGAATACCGCTTCGCTGATCTCTTTCAGGTATTCGTGCACACGTGGACCATCAGTGTAAAAACGACGACCATCACCGATATCATCGTTAGGGAAGTCTTGCTGTTTAGAAATCAGGTTGATCACATCCAAGCGGAAGCCATCAACGCCCTTCTCAGCCCAGAAGCTGATGACGTCTTTCACTTCTTCGCGTACAACCGGGTTCTCCCAGTTAAGGTCGGCCTGCTCTTTCGCGAATAAGTGTAGGAAGTATTGCCCTGTCGCCTCATCGAGTTCCCACGCATTACCACCGAACTTAGACTGCCAGTTAGTTGGTGCTTGGCCATCTACGGGATCTTTCCAGATATAGTAATCGCGATACGGGCTGTTTTTGTCACCCAATGCAGACTGAAACCATGCATGCTCTGTTGAAGTATGGTTGACCACAATATCCATCACGATACGGATGCCACGCTGGTGCGCTTCAGACAATAATAAGTCGAAGTCTTCCATGGTGCCGAATTGAGGGTTAATCGAGTAATAGTCTGAAATATCGTAACCATTGTCGATCATAGGTGATGCGTAAACTGGGGTTAACCAAATTGCATCCACATTTAAGTGTTTAAGATAATCCAGTTTTGAAATGATCCCTTTGATATCGCCAGTACCTTTACTGCCACTATCACAAAAGCTCTTTGGGTAGATTTGATAGATGGTTGCGGTTTTCCACCAACTTTCATCATGCTCAGTCATCGCCATCTCTAACACTCACTTACCAGAAAATATAAAATAAAAATCACCATGTGAATCATGGTTGAATAGCCGTTATAACTAAAAGAAAAAGCTATAACTAAGAGCAAAAGCGATGTCTCACTTTGGAGTCATCGCTTATTTAATGCATTACGCGTTGGCGGTTTCTAGCTCACCTTTCATCTGTGCTCGTTTATAGAAGAACAGTGTTAACGTAACGGGTAGTACAATCGCCACCAGCATCGCGACTAAGTAAATCGACCAATATTGAGGTTGAATCGATAGGATGCCCGGCAAGCCGCCGACACCGATACCATTCGCCATCACACCTGCGCTACCACAAATTGCGGCTGCAACAGCACTACCAATCATTGCGCTCAGCATTGGGAATTTGTATTTAAGGTTGATGCCGTACATTGCAGGCTCTGTCACACCTAAGTAGGCTGAGATTGCCGCAGGTACTGAAATGTCTCGCTCACCTTCACGCTTACTTAAGATAATGATGCCGACAACTGCTGAAGCTTGTGCGATATTTGATAGCGCAATCAAAGGCCAGATTGGCGTACCACCTAAGCCTTGCATCAGTTGTAGGTCAACGGCGTTGGTTGTGTGGTGAATACCCGTAATAACCAAAGGTGCGTAAAGGAAGCCAAATACCACCGAACCCAGAATCGCAAAATCACCCGTCATTGCCGCTTTAGCCGCGAATGCCACGCCATCGCCTAACATACGGCCAAATGGACCAATGAAAGCGTGTGCTAGAATTACAGACAAAATAATCGATACAAATGGCACCACAACTAGGTACAAGTAAGCAGGGACAATGCGCTTAAGATTGGTCTCAATGAACGCCAAAGCCGCACCCGCTAACATCGCAGGGATAACTTGAGCTTGATAGCCGACTTTCTCAATCACGAACAAGCCAAAGTCCCACACCTCAGGTACCGATTTACCTATCATGTAAGCGTTCATCAACTGTGGAGAAACCAAGGTCACACCGAGCGTGATACCCAGAATAGGCGTTCCGCCGAGTTTCTTAACTGTTGCCCAACACACGCCAACTGGTAAGAAGAAGAAAATAGCTTCACCGATCAGCCATAAGAATGAGTGAACGGTTGCCCAAAATTGGCTGATTTCAACCAAAGTTTTGCCGTCGAACATGCGAATGTCGCCAATCACATTACGGAAACCAAGAATCAAACCACCAGTAATGATGGCAGGCAGCAGTGGTACGAAAATTTCGGCTAAATGGGAGATACCACGCTCAAGGAAGTTCATATTTTGACGAGCAGCCAACTTCGCCTCATCTTTTGATGATGCATCTTTGCCCGTTTGCTCAATCAAAAGTGCGTACACCTCATCAACTTCGGTGCCAATCACGACTTGGAATTGACCTGCGTTAGTAAAGCAGCCTTTTACCAGTTTAAGCTTCTCTAACTCTGCTTTGTTCGCTTGTTCCGTATCGTTCAATACAAAACGCAGCCGAGTTAGACAATGGCTGACACTCGCAATATTCTCTTTGCCACCGACTAACTCGATAAGACGCGCAACGTCTTGCTTCGCTATCTTACTCATACTACCCCACCCTGGTTTCATTCAATTACTCTTCTAAACCATGCAGCTATAACCACTTCGATTTAGATTAATGGGAACATTCCCAATTACGGTTATTATAATGCCCACATGAATGATAAATTAAAATGGGAACAGTCCCATTAATTGAAAGAGATCACACTCTAATTTTAATCTAAGCGGTTCAATTTCGCTTGATTGAGTGGATTATAGAATCGGAGATTGAGTGTGATGAGAGATCTCTGAATTGCCTAAAAGCTGAGAGATCAATAGATTAGCGGCCAATTTACCTGCAGATTGATACCCAGGATCAATGCTAAATACTCGAGGGAACAAGAAAGAGAGAAGATCATTGCCACCGACACCAGTCACCACCACATCTTCACGTTGTAACTCTTGCAAACGCTTGATTACGCCAAGAGCCAATGTATCACTCGCACAGACAATGGCTTGAGTCGTAGGAACAAGCACCTCATCCACCAACTGATAAGCGCTTTCATGATGAAGTTGACCAGTACGATAGTTCGCAATTGAACCTGTATTTTCACACCACTCGAGATAAGCCTTAAGACGCAGTTCACCGGTTGATTTGTCGCTAGGAGCAACGCCAATGAAACCAACCTCAGAGATCCCCTGATCTGCTAAATGCGTTAACGCACTATTGATCACCTGTCGGTTATCATAGTTAATCGACGTCACATTCTCAGTATCCAAAGCAATCACCACCGCTTTGTTTCCCCAAGCTTCAATCGCAGGAATATCACAGTCAGTAAAACCAAACACGATAATACCATCTACATTGCGACGCTTGAGAACCTGAAGGTGTTCGTTAGCTTTATCTCTATCTAGCTGACTTTCCATGATCACGACATCGTAATCCGCTCGATACAATTCTGCCAACATGGTGCTAACTGCTTTGTTTTCAGAGGGAGAATCTAAACGAGAGATGATCACGCCGATGACTTTTTGACTGCCACCGCGCATGGATTGCGCAGACTTTGAAGGCGTGTACCCAGATTCTTGAATTACTCTTTCCACCCTTTCTCGGGTTTCAGGTTTCACTTTTGGATCATTGGTCAGAACACGAGATACGGTTGACTTACCAACACCGGACAGCTTAGCAATATCGAGAATAGTGAGTTTTTTGCTCATAAAAAGTCTAACGTTAAAGGAAAGAGAAGAAAAAGTGAGGGTAGGTTTCCTCACTTAACTATTTGTAAAATATAGCAGTTCTTACTATGACTTACTTTTGGCAATTACGATAGACCACACGGCCTAGTTCTAGACGTGCGTCGTCACCTTTCGTGCGCAAAGTGATGCTGCTAATCATCTCTGAGGTGCCATCGTCTAGAATGTATTTGGTTCCTGAGCCTGCCGGTACTTGAGTCAATTGGTACTCGTTATCAGGTAAACGCAGTACTGCTTTTTCATTACTAAGGTAAGCCACATCAAACGAGACGTCAGACTCACATTGATAAGTCACGAATTGATTATCCGATGCTGCACTATCAGGGGATGCTGATTTAGAGCACCCGACCAATGCTACCGTACATAGAGATGCTACCAACATAGCTTTCATACTTCGTTCCTCATCTTTATATAGTCAATGACACTTAGTTTAGACTCAGGTTAGAAAAACCTTAGTGATAAATAGAACGTTTAACCTTTCAAGAAAGCGGGTACGTCTTTAATGCTATCAAGTACTACGCTGGCTAACGCTTCACCTTTTTCAGTGACTGGCTTACCGGTCCTTACCAACACTCTAGTGCCAACACCTGCCGCTTCTGCAGCCATCATATCTTCAGCTTTGTCGCCGATCATGACTGAGTTAGCCATATCAATCTTAAGAAAGTCACGAGCAGAAATGAACATACCTGGTTTTGGTTTACGGCACTCACAATCTTGCTTGTAGTCGCCTAAGCCTTGTTCAGCATGATGCGGACAGTAATAGATGCCATCAAGCTCAACGCCGTTATCAACAAAGTTCCAATCCATCCACTGCGTTAAAGAAAGAAAACGGTCTTCGCTAAACATACCACGAGCAATGCCTGACTGGTTGGTCACTAGCACCAATAAATAGCCCATATCTTTAAACGCTTTCGCCGCTTCAAACACACCATCGATGTATTCAAAGTCATGCTCATCATGTACGTAGCCATGATCAACGTTAATCACACCATCACGATCTAAAAAAACAGCAGGTTTAGACAAAATTTTGTTCTCTATCAACTCTCTATTAATCATTAATTATTACACGCTTTATTTGCTTCATCACTATCTATTTAGTTTTGCGTTCGTTAACGATTTGTTTCCAGCTTAGCCATACAATCGGCGTTTAGCCATCTAGACGTAAAAATATCTATTGACTTAGATCATAGAACACCATAGCATCGTCTGTAAATCGAGCGAGCTATCGACATATTATTCTGTTCTACCGGCACGGGTTTCTCTATGATTAAAGTGAATCAAGTCAATAAGGTTTTTTATCAAGGCACTAAAGAAATCAATGCCTTAATTGATATCAACCTCCATATTCCTCAAGGTCAAATCTTTGGAGTCATCGGCTCTTCAGGTGCAGGCAAAAGTACTCTTATCCGCTGTGTAAACATGTTGGAAGCCCCAACGTCGGGTGAAGTGATTGTTGACGGAATCGACCTGACAAAACTCAACAAATCAGAACTTAGCGTAGCACGTCGTAACATCGGCATGATATTCCAGCACTTCAACTTGCTGTCTTCTCGCACTGTATTTAACAATGTAGCACTGCCTTTAGAACTTGCAGGTAAAGATAAAGCAGCAATTGAAGCAAAAGTCAGTGAGCTACTTGAGTTGGTTGGTCTTGCTGATAAGCGCGATACCTACCCTGCAAACCTAAGTGGTGGTCAAAAGCAGCGTGTCGCGATTGCTCGCGCACTGGCATCTGACCCAAAAGTACTGCTTTGTGATGAGGCGACCAGTGCTTTGGATCCAGCCACGACTCAATCTATCCTTGAGCTACTGCGTGAAATCAACCGTAAATTAAGCATCACTATTTTACTGATTACTCACGAAATGGACGTGGTTAAAAGCATTTGTCACGAAGTCGCAATCATCGGCGGCGGCGAACTAGTAGAAAAAGGGACCGTAGGTGAAATATTTGCTCACCCTAAAACAGAGCTAGCACATCAGTTTATTCGCTCAACACTGGACCTGACGATTCCTGAAGATTACCAAGCGCGTTTACATGAGACTCGAGTAAACAGCAGTTACCCATTGGTACGTCTTGAGTTTACAGGAGCAACCGTTGATGCACCGTTAATGACGCAAATCGCTCGTAAATTCAATATCGATGTTAGCATCCTAAGCTCAGATCTTGATTACGCCGGCGGCGTAAAGTTCGGCATGATGGTAGCTGAACTGTTCGGTAATGAAGCAAATGATAATGCTGCTATACAATTCCTACGCGACAACAATGTAAAAGTAGAGGTGCTTGGTTATGTCCTTTAGTTTCAACGAGATTGCTGACTGGATCAGCCTTAACGGTAACCTTCTACTAGGCGCAACAGGCGAAACGCTTTACATGGTTGCAGTCGCAGGCATCGTTGGCTTTGCCGTCGGTATCCCATTAGGCGTGATTCTACACACGACTAAAAAAGGTGGTTTGCTAGAGAACACCAAACTAAACAAAATTTTGGGTGCGGTTGTGAACGTAGGTCGTTCAGTGCCTTTCTTAGTGTTGATGGTTGCTATTATCCCACTGACTAAGATGCTGATTGGTACCTTCATCGGAACAACAGCAGCGATTGTTCCACTGACGATCGGCGCTATACCTTTTGTTGCTAGACTTATCGAAAGTGCACTACTTGAAGTGCCCACAGGTCTAGTGGAAGCCGCTCAGTCCATGGGCGCAACACCGACTCAAATCATCAACAAGGTTCTGCTTCCAGAAGCACTACCGACTATCATCAACTCAGTAACGATTACACTCGTGACTCTGGTGAGCTATTCAGCAATGGCCGGTACTGTAGGTGGCGGCGGTCTAGGTGATGTCGCGATTCGTTACGGATTTCACCGTTACGATGTGACCATCATGGCAGTGACAGTAGTGATGTTGATTGTGCTTGTACAAATTATTCAATCAATCGGTGATTCATTAGTTCGCCGCGTTGACCACAGATAAAGGCTCACGATTAAAGATTAGAGTCATCGAAACCAAATTAGATAGATTTATTAAAAGGAGATTATTATGAAATTTAACCTTAAAGGTTTACTTACTATCGCAGCAGCGGCATCAGCGTTAGTACTAGCAGGTTGTGGCGATAAAGAAGTGGATACTTCTAAAGTAAAAGTTGGCGTAATGGCAGGTGCAGAAGCACAAGTTGCTGAAGTTGCAGCTAAAGTGGCGAAAGAAAAGTACGGACTAGATGTTGAACTAGTGACTTTCACAGATTACGTAACACCAAATGCAGCTCTAGATGACGGCTCTATCGACATCAATGCATTCCAACACGCACCGTATCTAGATCAGCAAGTTGCTGACCGTGGCTACAAACTGACTATCGCTGGTAACACGTTTGTTTACCCAATCGCGGGTTACTCTAAAGAAGTGAAATCTGTTGACGAAATCCAAGACGGCGCGCGCATTGCTGTACCAAACGATCCAACTAACCTAGGTCGTTCTCTGCTGCTTCTTGAGCAACAAGGTCTACTTGAGCTTCGTGAAGGTGCAGGCCTTCTAGCGACAGTTCGTGACATCGTTAAGAACCCTAAGAATCTTACAATTGTTGAACTAGACGCAGCACAACTGCCGCGTTCTCTTGATGATGTAGCTTTGTCTATCATCAACACAACTTACGCAAGTTCTATCAACCTGACTCCACAAAAAGATGGTGTATTCGTTGAAGACAAAGACTCTCCTTACGTGAATCTAATCGTTTCTCGTGAAGACAATCTAAACGCAGAAAACGTACAAAACTTCGTTAAAGCTTACCAAACTGAAGAAGTGTACAACGCAGCTTCTGACATCTTCCAAGGTGGTGTGGTTAAAGGTTGGTAATCAACTAAACTACAGCGCGGTATAGATACCCGAAGGGCTGATATAACATCAGCCCCTTTTTATTGGTTACGATTTACAAGAAAATTCGACTTACCACCAAGCTTCCACTTGCATGCCAACACTCATTTCACTGTTCTTACCTTCACCGAAAGCATTATCATTTTCAGCATCATTTAGGTAAGTCGCAAAGATACGAAATTCAGGACGTGACCAGAAACCCACTTGCGGTACCCAAGCTTGAGCGACAGTGAACTTGCCGCCCGCGCCGTCTTGGTTATCAATAGTTTCAACAAAGCCACCAATTTCAAGAATGGTACGCATGCGCTTGTCCCACTTATAAAGCGGTCGTATTACTGCACTGAACGACTCATCATCACTGTTATTCGCACCAACCCCCGATGACGCGGCATAACGAACCGTGTGGCCAAATTCGATGTTCTCACCGATAGCAAGCACACCCCAGTTAATCAATCGAAAGCCGTCAGCATCATTGTTGTTTGCATCACGAACAATGCCCTTACCTGTACCAAAGGTTGTCATCTGCTCTGCATAACCAGAGTTAGCAACTTGAAGAATGGTTTTGTTGAAGCCACCCGCTAGGTTTTGATTTAGGCTGGCCGTCAGCATCACACTATCATCCGCGTCCACCGTTTGACCCTGCTTTTCATTGGCGAAGTTCATATCAATACCGACCTCAAGATCCGCATTGTTCCACAATGGAATACCCGCATAACGTATATCAGCAATCATGGCTGTGGTCTCTTTGCCATCAAACACATCGCCCGTAACCGTGTCTTGAATCAAAGCCACCGATAATTTACCAGGGCCCATATTGATGTGTTCAACACCAGCACCAATACCACTTACATCCCAGTAGTAATTATCAACGATGTGTACATCATGGCGTTGGTAGTAGCGCTCACCGGCCCAAATACCAATACCTTTATCTTCAAAAAGCCCTACAGCTTGAACATTGAGTTGAACTACATCCACGCTTTTATCCGCAGCGTTCTCATCTTGGCCTTGCCAGTACGACAACATGGAATCAACTAAAAATGAAACGTCGTCCTCTGCATACACTTCTTTTCTAAAACCAAACTCGCCATATAGGTCATTTTCGTTGCCGAGTCGGCCTACTTTACTCACCTCCCATTTGCTATTTGAACCGCCTTCATTACTCAAGCCAACACCCCCGCGCATGTAGCCATTAAACTCCAATGGTGTGGTTTCGTCAGCGTATAAATTAGGTGCAAGTAAGACAGTAGAGAGTGCAGCAGCAATAGGTAACAGTTTCATCGTCCATTCCTTTCAGATCTTGAATCAGATTATTTTATTACAAATGGGAACATTCCCATGGGATCGATCCCATTTATATTGGGAAGAATATAAATTGAAAGAGAACTGATTGATTATTGTGATCAGGCTAACTATTGAGATGACTGAAAGTTGATGGGTGTAGGGTTATTTAAATGAATACATTGGCACTACAGAAAGAGCTGAATATCACGCTCTGCTCGTATTAAAAGGAGAAAGAGATAAACAATGAGGAGTAAGAAAAATAGAGCTAAAGTAAGTCATGAGGCCACAGTACCGAACATGAAGCAAGGTACTGAATGTTTAATATAGAAATGATAAAAATGAATATCGGAGCACTTAATTAGCACTCCGACACCTAAAATATGACGCTTAAATATACACTAGAAGGTTACTTTAGGTGATCCCAAGAGATGTTTGACACCAGTCGGCAGTCATCACACTTGAAATAGAAAATATCGTGGATCGGTGCATCTAGCAGCCATTCACCACCACACTGCGGGCATTTCCGCTCTTTCTCGGCCTTTAAACTAATGCCCCCCACACGGTACAAGTAGTAATAAGTTGGGATCTTCGTGAGATATTCAATGCGCCCTCTCAAGCCCCAACCGCGTTTGAACAATACGCTTTTGGTATCACTGATCTCCGCTAGCGTTGCGTGTTCTGCACGGCAACCACCGCCCATTTGTACTTCATCACAAGCTTGCCATTCTGTCTGCCATTTCAGTACGGCTTTATGGTCACCATTGAATGTTGGTGGGTTGCGATATAAAGGGATTGGCAGCAAGCTATCACCACTGCGCAGCGGCGAACAGGTATGAACGAATGTCGTGTATAACACCTGCCAACTTGGCGTTTCATCTTCTGCAACTTCTTCGGAATTAAGATCTCGACCCAACAAACGCATTTTAGGCGCAAGAAGGCTCGCGTTAGACAAGCGCTCAAAACACACTTTTACGAAGTCTGAGTGATTACGCGGATGTAAACTGTCTTGCTCAGGACACACAACGCGAACATAGAATTCACCGTCGCCCATCACGATTGGAAACTCACGACCTAACACTTGTCCGTTATAACGAAGTGCATCCATCAAGCCATTAACCGCCTTATCGACAGCGCTGACCGTTGTGTTATCAAAACACTCAAATTGAAGCTCTAATACGTACATCTATTTATACCGCAGGTTGTAGCTTGTCTAAGAATTCTGCCAATGTCTCGGCCAATACATCACGATTTTTAGTGCCTAAGCGTTCTAGAATCACGTTACCCGTTAAGTTACAGATAGAGATAACATCCAGTTCAGCGTCTGTTGCAGCAATAAATACGGTCGGCTTAAGTTTTAAACGGCGTTGAGTCACAAGGTGACCCAGAATATTCTCTTGTAGGCATTCGAAGTCTTCATCACTCCAAATCTGCAATAGAGTCAATTCATTGCCATCAAACGTCGCGTTCATATCAGCACTGTATTGCGCACCATAGAAGGTTTTGATGTCTTCATGCAGGGTTAATTCAATGCCAGTTTCAACATTGGTAAAATCAGCAAATTGCTCACGTGGATAGCTTTTCCATAACACGACGTCGCCACTCTTTTCTTCTACGCATGGCGATACGATATCCACAAGCTCCTCGTTACGGGGTAAGCTCTGGTGTTGCTTTTGCCACGTATCAACGTATCGCTGACTAAAAGAAAACAGTGCGTCTTGAGCACGTTGAGTCATGAAAATCTCCTAAACACAAAATAATAAATAGAATCCGAGCCCTTTCCGCACCGATTAAGCGATGACTTAATGACAGGGTAATGGGGATTCAGTAAAATCGACCCCATTCTAATCGAATTTGAAACGAAAGTATGAGCAAATATTCTGACGCAAAAGAGCTAGCGGGTTTAACCCTAGGCCAAAAAACTGAGTACTCTAACCAATACGATGCAAGTTTATTGCAACCAGTACCTCGTAGCCTGAATCGTGATGATCTTGCGCTAAACGGCGAGCTGCCTTTTGTTGGTCATGATATTTGGACGATGTACGAGCTTTCATGGCTTAACACCAATGGCCTGCCACAAGTGGCTGTCGGTGAAGTTTTCATCCCAGCAACTAGCCCAAATTTAATTGAATCAAAATCTTTCAAGCTTTATTTGAACAGCTACAACCAGACTCAATTCGAAAACTGGGACCAAGTCACTGAACGTCTTACTCAAGATTTGTCTGCATGTGCAGGCGAAACGGTGATTGTAAATGTAAATTCAGTAACGGATTACACCAACCAGCCTATCGTGACGATGGAAGGCGATTGTATCGACAATCAAAACATCCAAATCAACAGCTACGATTTTGAAGCGTCACTGCTAGAAGGAGCTGCTAGCGAGCAAAATGTTGAGGAAACACTGCACAGCCACCTATTGAAGTCGAACTGTTTAATCACCAATCAACCCGATTGGGGCAGCGTTGAGATCGCATATTCAGGTAAGCAAATTGACCGTGAAGCACTGCTGCGCTATTTAGTTTCTTTCCGTGAACACAACGAGTTCCACGAACAATGTGTTGAACGTATCTTTACGGATATCATGAAATACTGCGCACCATCGAAACTCACCGTATTTGCACGTTACACGCGTCGTGGTGGCTTGGATATCAATCCATACCGTTCAACAGAGCAAGATAGACCAAGCCACAATAAGCGTATGGCCCGCCAGTAATTAGGCTGGAACCACCCACACTTATTTGAACCTACCCAATCTTTAAAGGGATATTGAAATGCGTTGGTTATACGTTTTTAGCCTATTTATTTTAAGCTTAAGCACGTCGGTTAATGCGTCGGTTTATTCTTCGGCGCTGCTTAATGAAGCCAATAACTTGGTTGAGATAGAGCCGAGCCAAGCAAAACAAATGGCGAACAGCTACCTAACGCTACGTATCCTTTCAGACCAAAGCGAGAAAAGCCCATCGGCTATTTCTCGCGAAGAGACAGACTCTTCGATCAGAACCCCAAACAGCAGTATTGATGCCTACAAGATATTAGCGAAAGCAGAATACAACCTTGGTAATATTCATATTGCGATTCAACATATCGACAAAGCATTTGAGCTTGCGAAAACCTATAAGCTTGAGTACCTAAAACTGGATCTTGAGATCCTAAAAGTACGCTTACTTTGGCTGAGTGACAGGAAATCAGCCAAAGCAAAAACAGAGCTGGCGAGTATCGAAGCAAACCTAGAATCGGTGAATAAAACCTTGCGTTTAACAGAAGGTATTACCTATCGTTTGATCATGCTGAAAGCTGATATTGCCTCTTATGACAATAAGGTCGATGAAGCCGAGAAGTTCTACCAAGAAGCGAAAACCTACCTCGATCAGCGTTACTCAGAAAAAGTGACTATCGACTACCACATCGCGGTCGGTGAATTTTATCTAACCCATAAAGAGTACAACCACGCACTATCTGAGTTGTTGTATGGCTACTGGAAATCCGTAGAAGGTAATCTGAGCTCACGCTTAGCAAAAGTAAACCGCCTGCTTGCTCAGCTTTTCTTTGAACGCCAAGTGTTAGATAAAGCTCTCGAGCACTTATCTCAAGCTGCTGATTTCTATGATAACTTTGAAAACTCACCTGTTTTGGCACAAGTGCTTAAAAAAATGGGTGATGTATACTTCTTTCAAGGAAAATATAACCTTGCGTTAGTGCATTTCTTCAACGTTTTGGACCATGAAAGCACCGACCGAGATATCCAACAAGTCATTGATATTCGTCTGAGTTTATCAGCTACCTACTTACGCCTTTATAACTACCCTCTTGCAGAACAATACCTAACACGCGCTCTTGAGCTGTTGGAGTACACAGATATTCCAAAACTGGAAGGCCGCGCTGCGCTGCTGTCGGCAGGGTTAGCTTATCATCTACAAGAGAGCGATGACGTAATCAAGCATGCGACACGTGCACTTGAAATTTCACGTCAGATAGAAAATATGCACCTGTCACAGCGTTCGTATTACTTACTGTCCTTAGGCTATGAACAAGCAGGTCGTCCTCAACAAGCATTAGCGAATCTCAAGCAGTACAATAGTTTAGTTTCTTTAGAGCAGCAAAAACTAAATCGTGTAGGTGAGGATGCATTCCGTCAGCAGAAAGAGTTTGCTGAACAAACTTTGCACTACGCTGGTCAAGCGCAAGAATTAGAAAGGTATAAGTTAGAGCATCGTAAATTCCAAAAGATATCCTTCGCCCTATTTCTGTTCAGCATCGTCCTATTCTTCTTTGTACTACGCAGAGGCTACCTCATCCAAACCTTAGCTAAAGAAGTGGATTCGCTGCGTACTGATCTTTTTACGCACTCACGTTCAAAGCTTCCGAACCTAAGAATGCTCAATGCTAAGCTCTCAAATTCGTTAGAGCAAACCAGCCAAACCTTCGAGCAATGGCAGCTTGGGGAGTTGATTTATGAACCATTAAACGACCGCTTACGCTTCGTTATGATTGACTTACCTTTCCTGCGCAACATGTATACGCAAAATGGTTATAAAGCGGGCTTAGAGCTCGAAGATGCTTTCGGTGATTTCTTAAAATCAAAACTGGAAGGCCCAGCTCGCGTCTATCATTTCTCAGATGCGAACTTGCTTTATATAGAGCCAAATTCAGATCGTGATTCATCACCAGAAGCGATGTTCCTAAAGATTCAATCGTGGGTAAATGACTTCGAGCCAGAACGTAATATCAACCGAACGATTCGAATGGGCATCGCTGACTACCCGTTTTTACCACGAGCTTACACCGCTATTAATGACCAAGAGCTATTAGATGTATTGTTGATGTCGACCAACCTAGCGCGTGAAATCAGCTTGAAAGAACGCACTAGCCAATGGGTATACCTCAAAGCTATCGATAACGCACCAGCGGCAAGCCTTGCAACTGGTAACATACGAGAAGCTTGTAAACATGCCATTAATCAAGGGTTAATAAAAATACAATCGTCGTACCAGAATGAGGACAACATCAAAAAAATGCTAAAAGATGACTGAATTGCGAGCGGTTAAGACTTGCAAGTCGTGACCTTATTTTTAGTTTTGTTATTATCGATGCAACGGAATTTCATCTAAATGATCGTGATCGATCTACGCGGCGCTAATTAATACATCTATGGGCATTCTTGAAAAAGACATTCAGGCGCAACTCCACCAACTGAAATTTCAGTTGGAGCAAATTCGCTTGACGCAAAGAGACACCTCGTTCAAATTTATTAGAGAGCAAAAAGTTCTTAAGCGCATCGTCACATCTTTAAGTGATGCGTGCGTTGGTAGTAACAGTTATTTAGATGAAAACCTCATTGCCCTTAGGGAAGAGCTAGAAAAGCAAAAAGACATCAGCTCGATGATCCCTAAATTGGCAGTCATAGAAAGAATGCTCAAGCAGAAGACGTTGGCTATGGATAAACAGAACGGATATCTGGATGATAGCATTAAGCACAGTGGAGAAACGCTACAACGCATAACTGGCCTACCAGCACCGTTGAAACGTGATCTACGAAACTTACTTAGCTTCTCCGAATGCAATGGCAGTCAGAAAGTCGACCACGCCATGAAACTCCTCGGTATTTACGAGCGTGCCATAAAGATCATGGCGAACAACTCTCGTACTCGTTTTGCCGACGCTGCGCAATCGCCTGAACAAGAACTCCTTGCCGACTTATCAAACGAATTACAACATCTGATCACCGAACTCGATTTTGAGGGTGAATCGGGTGAGCTACTTACCGATATTCGAGCCAAACTGCTGCTTGGTGTTTCTACACAAAACCTCCTTGAGCTGACGCTTCAAATTCTCAAACTAGTCATAGAGGGCACCAATCTAGAGCGTAAAAAGTCTGAACAGTTTATTGACCAGCTTAATTCTTCACTCGCGTCTAGCATCAAAACCGCAGATCAAAATGCAGACCAAAGCCAAAGCTACTTTAAGCATCGCCAAGGCCTGAACTCTGAGCTAAATGAGCTTGTCATCAAGAGCCAGAGTTCTGTAGATAAAGCAACGGACATTGATAACTTAAAGCAGACGATTAATCCTCTGCTTAGTGAAATCGCCTCTCTTTCTGAAAGATTGAATCATGCAGAGCAAAAAGAACAAGCTCTGATAGAGAGAATGAATTACGGGAAAACTCAGTTAGACTCGCTCTATGAAGTGACTCAAGACTATCGAAAGCGTTTAGAAGATCAGGCTCAGCGTATGTTGCTTGACCCGCTCACCAAGGTCTACAATCGTACCGCCTTTACCGATCGCTTAGAACTTGAATACCGCCGTTGGATTCGCGCGCAACACTCACTGCGTGTTGTACTGCTCGACATCGACAATTTCAAAGCCATCAATGATAGTTTTGGTTATACAGCGGGTGACAAAGCACTCAAAATTATCGCAAGAACCATCACCAAAGAGACCGGCGCTACCGATAGTGTGGCTCGTTTTTCTGGTGAGGAATTTATCTTGTTATTACCAGAGCAAACGGATGAATATTGCCACCAGGTAATTCAAAACATCCAGACTCAAGTCAGCCGTTTACCCTTTAAGTTCCGTGACCAACAAATCACGATTACTTTGTGTGCAGCAAGTACTCAATTCAAAGAGTCAGATACACCTGAAGAAGTACTAGAGCGACTCAATAAAACGCTAAACAAAGCCAAACAACGTGGTACTAACCAATTGGTTTGGAATTAAACTAGGCCTGATTTAATTTATTTCTTTTTTTCAAATACTTATCACATACCAATTCCCTCAATGTTTGCTAAGCTTATGATTAACATTCGCTTAACAAGCATTCTTGACAAGTCATGCTGTTTATAAGATCTTAAGCAACTCGATATTAGCCCTTAAGCAATTCCATACAATCCATAAAGCAACGCTGTCGTAACCGTTTCGTCTGGTTAACTCTTCTCACCTTTAACCAAACACTTTCAACGTTTGCTTCTCACTCTCGAGCCAGAGGGTCACTTCAAAAGTCGCCTCTGCTCTTCTCAACAAGGAGGCACTATGATCACTCATATCAGCCCTGCCGGTAGCATGGATTTACTCTCTCAACTTGAAGTTGAGCGTCTTAAAAAAACCGCATCTAGTGATCTGTACCAACTGTATCGTAACTGTACGTTAGCGGTACTGAACTCGGGTAGCCATACCGACAACTCCAAAGAATTGCTCGACAAGTATCAGTCATTTGATGTTGAAGTGGTGCGTCGTGAGCGTGGTATCAAGCTCGAACTAAGCAACCCACCAGAGCATGCCTTTGTCGACGGTGAAATCATCAAGGGTATTCAAGAACATCTATTCTCAGTGCTGCGTGACATTGTCTACGTCAACATGCACTTGGCCGATAACCAAAGGCTTAACCTCACCAACGCAACTCACATCACCAATCTTGTGTTTGGTATTTTGAGAAACGCAGGAGCACTCACACCCGGCATTGAGCCGAACCTGATCGTGTGCTGGGGTGGTCACTCAATTAATGCCACTGAATACCAATATACTCGCGAAGTCGGTAATGAACTTGGCCTACGTGAACTCAACATCTGTACGGGTTGTGGACCAGGTGCGATGGAAGGGCCAATGAAAGGTGCGGCTATTGGTCACGCTAAGCAGCGCTATACTGAACATCGTTATTTAGGGTTAACTGAACCATCAATCATTGCGGCTGAGCCGCCAAACCCGATAGTGAACGAACTGGTGATCATGCCCGATATCGAGAAACGTCTTGAAGCGTTTGTTCGTATGGCACATGGCATCATAATCTTCCCTGGAGGCCCAGGAACCGCCGAAGAACTGCTGTACATCCTAGGTATCATGATGCACCCAAACAACGCAGACCAACCGATGCCTATCGTTCTAACTGGCTCTAAAGAGAGCGAGGCTTACTTCCGTTCAATTGATAAGTTCATTGGTGAAACATTGGGTGAAGAAGCGCAAAAGCACTATGAAATTGTCATTGATGATCCAGCACGTGCTGCGAAAATTATGAAGCAAGCAATGCCAGATGTACGCTCTCACCGTAAAGAAACAGGCGATGCTTACAGCTACAACTGGTCACTGCATATTGAGCCTGAGTTCCAACTCCCCTTCGACCCTACTCACGAATCTATGGCGGCACTCGATCTGCACATGGATCAGAAAACAGAGAGCCTTGCTGCGAATTTACGTAAAGCGTTCTCAGGTATTGTGGCAGGTAACGTCAAAGCCGAAGGTATTCTGGAGATTGAGAAGCATGGGCCATTCCTCATTGATGGCGACAAAGAGTTGATGACTAAGATGGATCAACTGCTAAATGATTTTGTTGAACAAGATCGAATGAAACTGCCGGGTGGTACCGACTACGTTCCTTGTTATAAAATTGCGCCAAGCAGCTGATGATAATATCTGACTGATAACAAAGCCGTAAGCATAAAGCTAAACAAGTCATGACGTTTACGTCACCAGCGTTTCAACTCACCAAGTGATACGTTACTATAAGGGGCTAGCAGCCCCTTATTTATTGCCTATTTAGTGGAAACTTATGTCTATCCATCTTGTTATTATCGATGCCTTGAACCTAATCCGACGCGTTCACTCAGTTCAGCCGGATCCAACCGATATAGCAAGAACCATCACTACCACGACTCGTACTCTTAATAAGATTCTTGCGGAGTCTAAACCAACTCACATCATCGCGGTATTCGATCACCACTTACAAGATCGGGGCTGGCGTGCAGAAGTCCTTCCTGCCTATAAACAAAACCGAAAGCCAATGCCTGAGCCATTACTGAAAGGCCTCGATGCTATCCAACAAGCTTGGTGGGAATTAGGTATTGATTCGCTGTTATCTGATGGCGATGAAGCTGATGACTTAGTAGCAACACTCGCAAAAAAAGTGGCTGACCATGGTGAAAAAGTTACGATAATCTCTACCGATAAAGGTTACTGCCAACTGTTATCACCTACACTACAGATCCGCGATTACTTCCAACATCGCTGGTTAGATAAGCCCTTTATCGAAGCTGAGTTCGGCGTAAAACCAGAGCAACTTGCAGATTACTGGGGATTAACGGGCGTTAGTTCAAGCCAAGTACCTGGGATCCCAGGCGTGGGACCAAAAGCAGCCAAAGAGATCTTAACGACTTATCCCGATATTGAAGCCGCATTCCTAGCTGAAGATTTACCTAAAAAATATCGTAAGAAGTTCGATGAACACATCGAATCCGCACGAGTGTGCAAGTTGGTTTCAGCTTTAAAAACTGATATAGATTTGGGCTTCAATCTTCAAGACATTCGCTACGAAGCTCATTCTTAACTCCCGATAATGCGATGAGCAGATACAAAAAATGCCCCTTAAAGGAGCATTTTCTTTATCACTGACATACTAATGAAAATATTAGTACGGTGAGATATTCGAAAGTGACTGAATGTGAACCGTGATCTCTTCGCGATCATGGTAAAGGTGCTTCGCCTGCATCTTGAATTTAACTTTGTTATCAATCAGAAACTGTTTTAGGTTCTCGATATCTTGCAGTACTTCATCGTAACGGCCTTTCATTGGCAGTTTAAGGTTGAACAGTGCTTCTTTCGCCCAGCCTTTGATAATCCACTCACCCATCAAGTGAGCAACACGAGCTGGCTTCTCAACCATATCACAGATAATCCAAGTCACGTTCTTACGGTCAGGTTCGAATTTAAAGCCATCTACCATGTGGTGCTTAATTTGACCCGTTTCCATAAGGCTATCTGCCATCATACCGTTATCAACACAGTGAACAAACATAGAACGCTTAACCAATTGGTAAGTCCAACCACCTGGACACGCACCTAGATCTACGCCCCACATGCCCGGAGCCAGACGCTCGTCCCACTCATCACGAGGGATGAATACGTGGAATGCTTCTTCTAGCTTCAATGTAGAACGGCTTGGTGCATCTGATGGGAATTTCAAACGAGGAATGCCCATGAAGAACTGTGAGTTATTGGTTGGGTAAGAGTAACCAATAAAACAGTGACCCGGAGCGATAAAACATAAGTGCAGCACAGGCTTTTTAACATTGTCTTTCGCTGTCATCAGGCCTTTACCACGCATAGCTTGACGCATTGGCACAGTAAACTTACGGCAGAATTTCAAAAGCTCTTTCGCTTCATTGGTGTCTGGCGTTTCAATTCGGATATCGCCACAACGTGGGAAACCTTCTTTCTCAGAAAGCGCCTCAAGAATTGGAGAGATACGGTCATCGGTTGGCAGGTCTTTGATTTCAACCGCTACCGCGATCATTTGACGAGCAAAGATCAGAGATTGGAAGTCGACCTCTTTGATCAACTTATCTGCTTCACCTGCTTGATAGCATTCGAACAATACAAAGCCTGTATTGTTCTTTAGGCGAGGAAAACCAAACACTTCCAGTTGTGTTGCCTTGTCTTGAATTTCGCCAGCACATTCTTTTTCAAAACCAGAGCGACAATAAAGTAGTACGTGTTTCACTGAGTTACCTCTTTTATATTCAAAGCAGCGAAGGAGAAGACTCCCCAACCAATGATAAATAGTAGACCACCAAACGGTGTTATAGGGCCAAACCATTTTATTCCTGTCAGTGCTAACCCATAAAGGCTGCCACTAAAACAAAGGATGCCGATGATAAAGCAAATTGCCGCAATGAAAAAATATTTTTGTGATTTAGCGCCAAGTTTCATCTGTAACAGAGCGCCACACGCCAATATCGCCAGAGTATGGATAAACTGGTACTGAACGCCAGTCTCAAACACGCCTAGCTGATACTCAGATAAAATAGCTTTCAGGCCGTGAGCGGCGAAGGCACCTAGCATTACGGCTATTGCACCAGAGATACCGGTAAAGGTGAGTAAATACTTACTTCTCATTAAGCACCTCTTTGATAAACGCCGATAGTTTCTCAACGGTTAAAGCTATGTTTTGCTGTTCGGTGTAGCCAGAACTCTTACGAGGCTTAAAACTGTGGTCGCCATCGGGAATAAATTCAACACGAATAGAACCAGACAGTTCAAAATCAGCAAACTCTTCACGCTTACCGAAGGTGTCACGTTCACCTTGTAAAATTAAACAAGGTTTCTCTAACTCAGCAAGATGCTCACCTTTGTACTTCTCAGGCTTACCTGGAGGGTGGAAAGGAAAGCCTAAACACGCCATTGCTGCCACCTTATCAACTTCAGACAAATGGCTCGCCATGCGTCCTCCCATCGATTTTCCGCCAATAACAAGCTTATCAGCATCAACCTGCTCAATAATCTCTTGGTAAGCTTCAAGCAGCTTAGGCGCTCTGTCAGGTGGACGACGCTTGCCATCTTCAGCACGTTTAATCATGTAAGGGAAATTAAAACGGATGACTCTTATCCCTTTAAAGGACAACCCTTTTGCCACCGACTGCATGAATTCATGCTCCATACCTGCGCCTGCGCCATGTGCAAAGATAAAGGTGATTGGATTGTCTTCACCATCAATGATGACGTTATTCATCGAGTAAATCCTCTTGTTCACTTTGCGCTTTCGCCAGCATCCAGTCGCGGAAGGTGGCGATACGGCCCATGTCAGCTTGTTTTTCATGACAAACCACATAGAAGGCATTCTTGCTCACCAACACTTCGTCAAAAGGCGCAATCAAACGACCCGCCTCTATTTCAGGCTGTGCTAATACATTATTACCCAATGCAATGCCTTGGCCGTGAGCCGCAGCCTGCAACACCATGGTTGAGTGACTAAAGATAGGACCGTGATTGACGTTCACGCCATCGATGCCATTTTGCTTAGCAAACTGCTTCCAATCCTTTCGAGAAGTATCATGCAGTAACGTATGACATGCCAAATCACTGAGCGTTTCTAACGGCTTGCTCCCAAGCAACACCGAAGGTGAGCATAAAGGAATTAAATATTCTTGATAAAGCTTATCGGCCCTAAGTCCCGACCAATTACCTCGACCATAATAAATAGCTACGTCTACGTCATCGGTCAGCGAGCCTTCGTCCATATCAACGGCTTTGATTCGCACATCAATATCAGGCTCTTGTTGATTAAAGTCAGCAAGTCTTGGCACTAACCATTGAATCGCAAAGCTTGGAGGTAAGCTGATGGTCAATGCGCCCTTCTCACTTCGCTCAAGCACTTTATCCGTCGCTTCAGCCAGGGATGTGAAAATATCTTTGATATCCAAGAAGTAGCTTTGCCCTTCTTCAGTAAGCAACAAAGAACGATTTCTTCGACGAAAAAGCTTCAAAGACAAGAATTCTTCAAGCGCTTTGATCTGATGACTGACGGCAGCTTGAGTAACAAACAACTCTTCAGCAGCACGCGTAAAACTCAAGTGTCGAGCCGCGGCTTCAAACACTCTTAACGAGTTTAATGGGGGTAATCGACGAGACATAGTTACTCTCTAAATAAGCATTAGTTTTTTTTATCTGAAACATTATAATTTGTCCATTGCCTAGCGGCCAGAGAAATTCTATATTTCATCCCGCAGCAGCTAGCCTGAACGGCTTGATTCTCTCTAGAATCAATTGGTTTAGCTCCTGCGATGTTGTGTTTGCAAACTCGTTCTTTTCGAGTTGGGTAGAGTTCTACCAAATGTTTTGTTGCAGTTCTATACTGGAACGAGGCATGTACTTCCTGTATTTATTTTGACCTGTCTGTCAAATTTGTTTGCACCGCCTTATGGGCGGTGTTTTTTTATGTGCAAAGAAAAGTAGCAACAAGTTTATCAATAGCTGTGCTAATTAATCTTTATTATTTTTCATCATTAATCACAGAATTAAACAAGCACTCAAATAATCAACTGAACACATACAAATCGAATCATTGAATCGCACTAAAAACTAACAGAATCCTTCAAGATACTCATATTTTCAGCGTCACAAAAACCCGCTTCAGCCCAACAATTTAACATATCAAATTAGAGCATATAGATCGCGCACCAAACTCTCGACTATGCCTCAGTACTGTAGAGCATTCTCAATAGAAATAAAAAAGCCGCTTACTTTTCAGTAAGCGGCTTTGCAAAGTATTCAGCAATTCGGCTAGCACACCACTATGGGCGGTAAACCTTAACGTTATGGAAACCTTGCTCTTGTAGGTAAAGTGCCTGTAGACGGCTCATGACACCACGGTCACAGTACAGCAAATATTCTTTCGCTTGGTCTAGGTCGCCAAACTGAGTTGAAAGCTTGAAGAACGGGATGTGCTTAATTTCAACACCATCGATCTCTAGTGGGCTTTCGTCTTCTTCGTCTGGGCTACGGATATCTAGAACGACAGCGTGCTCAGCAACGGCTTGAACTTGTTCAACTTCAGGAGCTTGCTCTTGACTCTCTTTCTCGATGTCACGGATATCCATAATACGAGCGTTCTCGATCACTTGATCCAGGACTTCAAAGTTAAACTTAGCTTCTTCCGCTTCTAGTTTACCTTTCTTCGCTTTCACTGTTGGCTTCTTAGAAATAACACCACAGTACTCTGGCATTACTTTCGCGAAGTCTTCAGTACCAATCTTACGAGATAGGTCGATAATGTCTTCTTTGTCCCAGTTGATAAGTGGACGAAGAATCAACGTATCGGTCACGTTGTCGATGTGGCGAAGGTTAGTTAGCGTTTGGCTAGAAACCTGGCCAAGCGCCTCACCGGTTACTAGCGCTTCAATACCCAAGCGTTCTGCAACCATACCACCAGCGCGCATGAACATACGCTTAAGAACCACGCCCATTTGGCCGTCTTCAACGTTCTCAAGAATCTCTGCGACTACAGGTTCAAAATCGATAGAGATGAACTTCACCTTGGCCGATGAGCCGTATTTGTCCCATAGATAGTGAGAAACTTGCTTAACGCCAATTTCGTGTGCTGGACCACCTAGGTTAAAGAAGCAGTAATGTACTTTCGAACCACGTTTGATGTGCAAGTAGCTTGAAACGCCAGAATCGAAACCGCCAGAGATCAAGCTCAGTAGGTCTTCTTGAGTACCTAGAGGGAAACCGCCTAGGCCTTTATGACGTTCAATCACTTGGTTTAGCTTGCCGTTCTCGACTTCAACCTTAACGGTAATATCTGGGTTTTTCAGTTTTACTTTTGCTGAGTCTACCGCTTGGTTTAGACCACCACCTACGTAACGCTCTAGCTCGATAGAGGTAAAATCATGTTTACCGCGACGCTTAGCTCGCACAGAGAAAGTCTTACCTTCAATAAGACCACGGCTGCGCTCAAGAACTTGCTCGTAAATATCGTGCAGGTCTTTAAATTCTGATTGCTGAACTTCAAGGGAGTGATGAATACCCGGAGTTTGCGTCAATACTTCGAGTGTTTCTTTAAAGTATTTGTCGCTCTCAGACGTCACTTCGATGTAGTCACGACGGTTGAAAACAGCCACAGACTCAGTACGACGCTGAAGAATAGTGCGAATATTACGTTCTAGAATCTTTGTGAAGCGCTTACGCACCGATTCACTTTTTACAAAAATTTCCGGGTGGGGCTTAACAATAAATTTCATAGTACTTTCACGCCAATAAGGTTCACAATTTTAATAGGTTCATCACCACGTAAAAGGTCATTTCACATAGTTATTGAAGCAATAGTAGATCAATATTAAATCTAAGGGCGCGGATTATACATGAGAAAAGGAAACAAGGAAAAGAGTGCGTGCTTTAGCGCCAGTAATAAATACGCACCTTATTAAAAATAGCATCTCTGTTCACCATCGTAGTGTCATAGGTACACAAATTTGAACTCAGTTAATCATGACGAATTAAAATAAAAAGCCCAACCTCATCATAAGGTTGGGCTTTCTAAATCATATGAGCACGCGATATTATTGAGTAACCACTGGAACTTCTTCGCTGTATAGTGGCTCGCCCTGCATGATGCTGATCTCTACGCGGCGGTTTAGGCTGCGTTGCCATTCCGTATCATTCGGCTCTACAGGCTCAGTATCAGCCATACCACGAACTCTCAAGCGTTGATGAGAGAACCCACGAACCTTCTCCATCTCTTGAGCAACAGATACGGCTCGCTGAGATGACAGATCCCAATTCGAGCGATACAGCTCAGAATCAAGCCTTTGGTTATCAGTGTGCCCTGAGATTCGAACAATACCCGGAACATCTTTCACCAGTTCAGCCACCTGTCTCACCAAAGGTCGGAACTTCGGCTGTAGGAAAGCAGAACCCGATGGGAATGCACCCTTCTCACGAATTCGAATCACAATCTGTTGGCCAAGGTTTTCCACCTCAATCGCGCCTTGGTCGATTTCTCGCTCCAACGCCTTCTTGATGCTTTCCATCAAGGTTTCCATCTCTTGCGATTGAGCTTCAGCTTGTTGTTGCTGTTGGTCTGACTCAGAGTTTTGATTGTCGTGAGTCGAAACCTCTGGCGACTTGCCTCCGGTCATCTTGCCTTGGTCACGCATGGTGCCGCCAGCACGCTCAGATTCACCTTCATGAAACTCCAGCGTCTGCTGAGTAATATCGATGGTTTGCTGCATGATCACATCAATCGGTGTTGGTTCTGGACGACCAGGGCGAAACTCTTGTGCAATGATGCTGGTCCCTTTCGGGATGTCTTTCACTTCTAAACGGTTTTGTACACCAAACGCAAACTTCATCGAGCCCGCGATCTGTTTGAACTTCAGTACGTCCATCTCAGAGAATGAGAGCAGCAGTACGAAGAAACACATCAGCAGTGACATCAAGTCAGCAAATGTCCCCATCCATTGAGGTAACCCCGGAGGAGGACATTTACATGGATTTTCTTCATCCATCTTCAATTCCTCTTACGCGGGTTCACCATCAATCGTGCGCTTACCTTCGTTTAGGTAGCTCTTCAGGTAACCATCGATAACACGTGGGTTCTGGCCATCTTGAATCGCTAAAACACCATCCATCACCAGACGACGGTTTAGTGTTTCTTGGTCACGACGCAGCGCAAGCTTGTCGGCAATAGGGAAGAACACCATGTTCGAAAGGATTGCACCATAAAGCGTAGTTAAGAGTGCAACCGCCATCGCAGGACCGATCGCTTTAGGATCATCCATGTTCGAAAGCATGGCTACCAGACCAACTAAGGTACCAATCATACCCATCGCAGGGGCAACATCACCGAATGCAGAGAACACTTTCGCGCCCTGCTCGTGACGTTCTGTCGTTAATGCGATGTCTTTTTGCAGTGCTGCACGCACCACATCACCATCATGGCCATCCACCAATAAGTCGATACCCTTTTGCATGAAACTGTTGCTGATTTCCATCTCTTCAAGTGCCAAGAAGCCACCTTTACGTGCAGCATCTGCCATCTCTACAACTTTAGCGATAAGATCTTCAGGCTCATCGGCTTTAAACATAAATGCTTTGCCGGCAATTTTAGTCGCACCAAAGAACTGTCCCATAGTGAACTTCATCAGAACAACAAACGTTGAACCACCCACCACGATCAAAATGGATGTCGTGTCATAGAACATCCCGAGGCTTCCACCTAGGATCATTGCCATGATTACAAAGGCAAATCCACCAATCAAACCTATTAGGGTTGCTAAATCCACTGAGCACTCCTCATGCTTTTTTGTAGCTCTACGTCGACGATAATCTTTTTATCGGCCAGACTATAAGATCTTTTAGTAAATTCTTGGCTTAAGTATCACACTTTTCGTTTTTGAGTCACTACTATTCGCAGACTTTACCCCTATACGTAGCGCATAAACTCGATAAAGCTAAGGTTATTCAATCAAAGTGAGTTCAAGCCCCTTAAAAACGAACTTTCTAGCAAAATTCCTTTGTTACATTTGACCATATCAGCGGCCTAGGGTAACGTTCGTTCATCTTTCCAAACGCAGATTTATTATGGCTACTAAGAAACCTGAAAATATGAGCTTTGAAGCGGCAATCGAAGAGCTTGATGGCTTGGTTGATCAACTAGAAAATGGTGATCTAGCTTTAGATGATGCGCTGAAAAAATTCGAACGAGGTATCTCCCTCGCTCGAGCCGGTCAAAGTAAACTAAACGATGCAGAACAACGCGTTAGCATCTTACTGCAAAACGATCAAAATGCAGAACTTAGCGACTTTAACCCACAACCTGAATAACAAATTGTATGAGATCCCCTATGATCGAGACGTTATTGTCTTATCAAGCACGTAATAACGAGCAACTGAACCTTTGGCTTGATCGCCTGCCACACCAAAATCAAAATCTTATCAACGCAATGCGTTATGGATTGCTTTTAGGCGGCAAACGTGCGCGTCCATTTCTTGTCTACATTACAGGGGAAATGCTCGGGTGCACGGCTGAAGAGCTCGATACTCCAGCTTCTGCAATCGAATGTATTCATGCCTACTCTCTGATTCACGACGACCTTCCGGCGATGGATGACGATGAACTGCGCCGTGGTCATCAGACTTGTCACATCAAATTTGATGAAGCGACCGCTATTTTAACTGGCGATGCACTACAAACTCTCGCGTTTACTATACTTGCGGAAGGCACGTTAAGTGCTGATGGGGAAAGCAATCGCGTTCGAATGATTCAACGCTTAGCTGAAGCCTCTGGTGCTCAAGGTATGTGTATTGGTCAGGCGCTTGATATTGAAGCCGAAAACCGCGCTGTTACGCTAGAAGAATTAGAAGAAGTTCACCGAAATAAAACGGGCGCTTTAATGAAGAGTGCCATTCGATTAGGTGCACTCGCTGCTGGTGAAAAAGCGTTAGAAGTAATGCCTCAATTAGATAGGTACGCCGATGCCATCGGGTTAGCCTTCCAAGTTCAAGATGATATTTTGGATATCACCAGCGACACGGAAACTTTGGGTAAGCCACAGGGTTCTGACCAAGAATTAAACAAAAGCACCTACCCTTCTTTGTTAGGTTTAGAGGGCGCTCAAGAAAAAGCGCAAACTCTGCTACAGGAAGCGCTTCAAGCTTTGGCTGCAATCCCATACAATACCCAGTCACTCGAAGAGTTCGCCCGATACGTCATCGAGCGCAAGAACTAAGACAATAAGCGCGCATTACCTATGACTCTTGATATATCAAAGTACCCAACTCTTGCTTTGGCTGATAAGCCAGAGGATTTGCGTCTACTTCCGAAAGAGACGCTAACACAGCTTTGTGATGAATTACGCACCTATCTTCTTAACTCAGTGAGCCAGTCAAGTGGCCACTTAGCGTCAGGCTTAGGTACAGTAGAGCTAACAGTGGCTCTGCACTATGTGTATAACACTCCTTTTGACCAATTGGTTTGGGATGTTGGCCACCAAGCATACCCGCACAAAATTCTTACTGGTCGTCGCGACCGCTTGTCGACTATTCGTCAAAAAGATGGATTGCACCCATTCCCATGGCGACAAGAGAGCGAATACGACACCCTTTCTGTTGGTCACTCTTCAACATCGATCAGTGCCGCACTTGGTATGGCGATCAGTGCTAAGAAGGAAGGTAAGGATCGTAAAGTTGTCAGTGTCATTGGTGATGGCGCGATTACCGCAGGTATGGCTTTCGAAGCCATGAACCATGCGGGTGATATTCACAATGACATGTTGGTTATCCTTAATGATAACGAGATGTCGATCTCTGAAAATGTAGGAGCTCTAAACAACCACCTAGCTCAAGTTCTTTCTGGCAGTCTTTACACGTCAATTCGTGAGGGTGGCAAGAAAGTGCTATCAGGCGTTCCGCCGATAAAAGAGTTGGTCCGTCGTACAGAAGAACATCTAAAAGGTATGGTTGTCCCTGGCACTATGTTTGAAGAGTTAGGTTTCAACTACATTGGTCCAATCGATGGTCACGATGTGAATGAGTTGATTAAAACGCTCAAGAACATGCGAGATCTTAAAGGTCCTCAGTTCTTACATATCATGACGAAGAAAGGCAAAGGCTACGAGCCAGCTGAGAAAGATCCAATTGGTTATCACGGCGTACCTAAATTCGACCCTGCACATTCAAGTCTGCCGAAGAGCACCAGCTCTAAACCAACTTTCTCTAAGATTTTTGGCGATTTCTTGTGTGATATGGCTGCTCAAGACCCTAAGCTAATGGCGATCACACCAGCAATGCGTGAAGGTTCTGGTATGGTTCGTTTCTCTAAAGAATACCCAGAGCAGTACTTTGATGTAGCGATTGCTGAGCAGCATGCTGTGACGCTAGCAACCGGTATGGCGATTGCAGGTGATAAGCCGATTGTCGCTATCTACTCGACTTTCCTACAACGTGGCTACGATCAACTGATCCACGATGTGGCTATCATGGATCTACCGGTTATGTTTGCTATTGACCGTGCGGGTCTTGTCGGTGCCGATGGTCAAACACACCAAGGTGCGTTCGATCTAAGCTTTATGCGCTGCATTCCAAACATGGTGATCATGGCACCAAGCGACGAAAACGAATGTCGCCAAATGCTTTACACTGGTCATCAGCACACAGGACCAAGTGCCGTTCGTTACCCTCGCGGTAATGGTATGGGTACTGAGATTCAAAGTGAGTTTACCGCTCTTGAGATTGGTAAAGGTCGTATCGTTCGCGAAAGCGAAAAAGCAAAAGATGGCTCGAAAGTCGCAATCCTAAGCTTCGGTACTTTCCTGGAGAGTGCGCTTCAAACGGCTGACGCTATCGATGCGACGGTTACAGACATGCGCTTTGTGAAGCCACTCGATGAAACACTAATCAAACAACTTGCTGCTGACCACGATGTACTTGTGACAATCGAAGAAAACGCGATTGCAGGTGGTGCAGGCGCGGGGGTGATTGAATTCTTGATGCAAGAGAAGCTACTGATGCCAGTATTAAACCTTGGCTTACCAGACAAGTTTATTGCTCAAGGCACTCAAGGTGAACTGCACGAAGAGCTTGGCTTAGATGCCAAAGGTATAGAGAAGTCTATCTCTGACTACCTTGCTAAATAGCTTTCATTAGCAAGCAGCATAAGTAACAAAACAAAAAAGGTTGGCCCTAAGGCCAACCTTTTTAGTATCTGCTAACTCATTAACTATTCACTGTTTAGTTGTTAGTTATTAGCTATTGGCTATTGGCTATTAAACCAGCTTAGCAACATGGCTTAAGCACCGGTGCGTCATAGTTCTCTGGTTCATCAGAGTAGATAGCAACGTTGAAGTTCTCAACCAAGCCGGTTTCTTCAACACACTGCTCTTGGAAGAACTGTTGAATTTCACGACGTTGACAGTGTGCTTCGAATGCTTCGTTATCAGCCCAGATCTCATTGAATGCAATAGGGAAACTTTCACCTTCTGCAAATGGGCTGTTGATGTGACGAGTCACTGTATATTGAATACAACCGTCTTCACGCATTGTGTTTGGCTCTAGTGATTTCAGAACTTCAAACAACTCGTTCAATTTGCCTTTTTTAGGCTGGAATTGAGCAACACAGTAAACCTTCTTAGACATTATTATTCCTTGTTTTTATCTATTATTGTTAGTGCTTTGAATATTAATTCTTAAACAAGCCAGCCAGCAAAATGAGCCACAGCATACAAGGCAACAGCCGCCATAATGCCCGCAACAATATCATCAATCATGATACCTAAGCCGCCATGTACTCGCTGATCTAACCAACCAATTGGCCAAGGTTTCACCATATCGAAAAAACGAAACAAGACAAAACCAGTGAACAGCCATTTCCAATCATCTGTAGGGATATTCAATAAAGGCACTAAGCCCATGGTGATCCAAAAGCCTGCGAATTCATCCCACACGATAGAGCCGTGATCGTGCACTCCCATATCATCAGATGTCACTTGACAAATTTTGATACCAATAATGCAGCTTACAACCACTACCGCAACATAAGCAGGAAAAGGGAGCTGAACCAATAATAGGTACAACGGAATCGACGCAAGCGTACCCATAGTTCCAGGAATAATCGGCGATAAGCCACTACCAAAACCGGTTGCCAATAAATGCCAAGGGTTTTTAAGAGAAATAAGAGAAAGTGGGTTTGTCATCAATTAGCCTTAAAGTGATCGTAACCAGTTAAGTTCCAACTTAGTGGTTCACCATTATTGTGTAGTTCAAAATATTCTACAGGTCTTATCTGGCCAATGCAGGTGACTTTTGTTCCTGTGTGCGACAAAGCACTTTCCAATGAACCTTTATTTTCTTCAGGCACAGTAAAGCAAAGTTCGTACTCTTCACCACTGGTCAGCGCATACTGCTGAGCTGAAGTAATATCACAAGCGAACTGACGTAACTCTGGAGAGAGGGGCAGCGTGCTTACATCAATACTCGCACCAACCTGAGAACGTTTGAGGATATGTTTTAAATCAGCAATAACACCATCAGAGATATCGATAGCCGATGAAGCAAGGTTAACTAGAGCTTGACCCGCCAATATTCGCGGAGTGCTCAGGTAGTGCCTCTCTTCAAGCTCTAGCGCATAAGGCTTCACTTTGTTCTTTTCGGGGTTCAGTAACACGTCTAACCCAGCTTTGCTGTCCCCTAGATTACCCGTCACGTAAATCCAGTCGCCCACTTTAGCGTTATCTCTGCGCAACGCTCGACCTTCTGGCACAAAGCCTTGTACAGTCAACGTCAAACTTAGCGGCCCTTTGGTTGTATCACCGCCGATTAGCTGAATACCAAAGTAGTCTGCAAGTTTGAAAAAGGAATCACAAAATGGGGCAAGCCATTCTTCATCGACTTCTGGCATAGTTAAAGCAAATGAAACCCAAGCAGGCGTCGCACCCATAGCGGCAAGGTCGCTAATGTTCGAAGCTAACGCTTTATGCGCCACCCATGCAGGATTCGCTTCGGCTAAAAAGTGCGTACCTGCAACTAAAGTGTCGGTGCTGATTGCGATCTCTACATTGCTTGGCGCTTTGACCAAAGCACAGTCATCGCCCGCTGCCAGATGTACGTCTTTACGTTGTGGTTGTCGATTTACAAAATATTTTTCAATCAGGTTAAACTCGCCAGACATCACATGCCCTATCTTTGGTCTTAATACAAATCACCGTAATTATTGATATTACAGAAATTTAGTTACAAAAAAGGCCAGCATGAGAGCTGACCTTTATATTCAATATACGCACGTGTTATTTCTTACGAACGTGCGGCGCTGCTTTATCAAGCACACCGTTAACAAACTTATGGCTGTCTTCTGCTGCGAATACTTTCGCAAGCTCGATAGCTTCGTTGATAACCACTTTGTATGGTACATCTTCGCGACGAGTCATCTCGTACATAGCTAAACGTAGAAGCGCTAGTTCCATCAAATCCAGATCTTGCATAGGACGAGATACGAATGGACGCAGCTTGCTATCAAGTTCCATGTGGCTAAGAGCAACACCAGTTAGTAGGTCGCGGAAGTATGCAACGTCTGTTTCTGGCATAGCTAGAGCAGGTTCTGCGGCATGATGCTCTTCTTCATCATACTTACCACCAGATAAGAACTGTTCTTCAACGGTAGCAATATTTTCTTTAGTAATTTGCCAAGAATAAATTGCTTGTAGAGCAAATTGACGTGCGTTACGACGTGCGGCTGGTTTCACACTGGCCCCCATTAGGAATCGATTTCAGAAAGAACGTTGATCATCTCAAGTGCGCTAAGTGCTGCTTCTGCACCCTTATTACCAGCCTTGGTTCCTGCGCGTTCAATAGCTTGATCGATCGTATCAACAGTAAGAACACCAAACGCTACTGGAAGAGAAAATTCCAGAGACACTTGTGCCAAACCTTTATTACATTCACTACAAACATAGTCAAAGTGAGGTGTACCGCCACGGATTACTGTACCAAGAGATACAATCGCATCGAACTTACCCGTTTTTGCAACGCGCTGCGCTACAAGTGGAAGTTCTACTGCACCTGGGCAGCGAACAACAGTAATGTTGTCTTCGCTTACTTGTCCATGACGCTTTAAAGTATCGATTGCACCAGAAAGTAAACTTTCGTTAATAAAACTGTTGAAACGAGCAATAACGATAGCAATTTTTGCATTTGGCGCTGGGAAGCCACCCTCGATCACTTTCATAAGCCTTCCTTTAACTATTTTCATCAAGTGAGAATCGCCGGATTCTAGCACAAAACTGTGAGCAATATCTAATGCTAATTTAGCAGAGCAGACACCGGAGATGTAAAGATGATAGTGCAGCGTCGCTCCCAACCATATGGGAACAGCAAGAAGAAAAGCTCACTCGCAGATCACAGAGTAAATCAAGCTTCTCTACTTTGCTCTTTTGGCATGTTCAACAGCCAAAAGAGCAACTGAAATCATCGGTAAATTATGCCGCTAAAACGGAGAAACATGTGTTCACCGGCACATGATTTATTCGCAAACGTACTCAACAACGTTAAGACCAAAACCACCCAATGCGTGGTAACGCTTAGTGCTTGAAGAAAGCAGACGCATATCGTGAACGCCTAGATCTTGAAGGATCTGAGAACCCACACCAACACGACGAGAAGTACCTTGCTTCTTGGCCATGGTTGGTTGTTCGTTCTTATCTTGCGCTTCAAATGTCTTCACTTTGTGAATCAAAGAGTCAGACGACTCTTCGTTGCCCAGAATAACTAACACACCGCCTTCGTCGCCAATGCGCTTCATTGCTTTATCTAGCGACCAGCTACGTTCCGTTCCACGGTCTGAATGAAGTAGATCGGTAAACGTGTCATGCAGGTGAACTCGTACTAGTGGAGCGCCTACAGACAAGTCGCCCTTTTGCATTGCGTAGTGGATCTGGTTATCAATAGTGTCACGGTAAGTCACAAGTTCAAAGTCACCAAACTCTGTTGGCAAATGGCATTGTGCTACACGTTCAATCGTAGTTTCCGTGTTGTTACGGTATTCAATCAAGTCAGCAATCGTACCCAACTTGATACCATGCTTTTCAGCAAACACTTCAAGGTCAGGACGACGTGCCATGGTGCCATCGTCATTTAGGATCTCAACAATAACCGAAGCTGGCTCACAACCCGCTAGGCGAGCTAGATCACAACCCGCTTCAGTATGGCCAGCGCGAGTTAATACACCACCTTCTTGAGCTGTCAGTGGGAAGATATGCCCGGGTTGAACAAGGTCAGCGGCTTTCGCATCTTTTGCCACAGCCGCTTGAACGGTAACGGCGCGATCTGATGCAGAAATCCCCGTAGTTACACCCTCAGCAGCTTCAATCGAAACCGTAAAGTTGGTTGTGTATTGAGCATTATTATCTTGAACCATAGGCGCTAGACCCATACGGTTTGAACGCTCTTTGGTCAACGTTAGACAAATTAAGCCACGGCCGTACATCGCCATGAAGTTAATCGCTTCAGGCGTCACATGTTCTGCTGCCATGATTAGATCGCCTTCATTTTCGCGATCTTCATCATCCATCAGGATAACCATTTTTCCTAGGCGAATGTCTTCAATAATTTCTTGAGGAGTACTAATTGGCATTGTTCTATATCCTTTGAAATGGTTCTGCTTCCTAGAACCGACACTATTTAAACCTGATGATATTGCTTCGCTTTACAAAGTCTCGCTTAACACACTTTGTACCAACGATTAGGCAAAACCATTCTGCTGTAAGAATTCCATCGTCAATCGAGATTCAGGCTCAGACTCTTGCTGTTGGCCTTGCAGTAGGCGCTCCATGTAGCGTGCTAATACATCAACTTCTAGATTGACTTTACGGCCGACATTGAATTGATCGATGGTCGTTTCTGAAGAGGTGTGAGGAACGATAGTCAGCTTAAAGGCATTTTTGCGTAAATCGTTCACCGTTAGGCTAATACCATCAACAGTGACTGAACCTTTTTGAGCTACGTACTTTGAGATCTCTGCAGGCATTTCTACCCAGAACTCAATCGCACGACCGACTTGGTTACGCTCAACAATCTCACCCACGCCATCAACGTGACCCGATACAATATGACCACCGAAACGCGTGGTCGGTAGCATAGCTTTCTCTAGGTTGACCTTATCGCCAGCTTGGTAATCCACAAAACCCGTTTTTTTCAGGGTCTCAAGCGAAAGGTCTGCACTGTAGCTGTGGTCGTTATACTCAACAACCGTCAAACAAACACCATTGGTCGCGATACTGTCGCCTAACTTAACGTCAGCCATATCAAGCTTACCAACATTAACCGTTACGGTGATGTCTTCTCCGCGGGGAGTGATTGCACTCAATGTACCTACGGCTTCTACAATTCCTGTAAACATTTTAAAACTCTTTTTGTTGTCAACGACATGTATTTGGTTAGTAGAACTATTTCCACTATGGTTTCGTTACTATCGGTTTCGAAATACGGGTTTCGCTACGATGCGAATATCCACACCAACCTGTCGAACATCTTTAATTTCTAGGTCAATCACATCAGACATTGAAGTGAGCCCTAATGCGCCCATCAAACCTCGTCCGTCACTGCCCATAAGTTTAGGCGCTAAATAGAGGATTAGCTCATCCACTAACTGTGCTTCAATCAAGCTTTTTGCCAATGTCGCGCCCGCTTCGACCCAAATATGATCAATATGGTTCGCTGGCAATTGACGCATCAAATCGTGTAAATCAAGCTGACCAGCATCCGTTGTTCCGACCTCAATATCAGCAGAGGTTTCAGCAACTCTCAATACCGAAGTTGGAGTCTGGAATAACTTGAGCTCAGGATGCAGTTGATTTTGGCGATCAAGGATCACGCGAATCGGCTGACGCAGCTCGTCTTCAACGTAATTTATTTTGGTACTGCTTGGCAATTCTGCCCAACGAACATTCAGCGACGCGTTGTCTTCAATCACCGTTTGGCTGGTTGATAACACCGCGCCTGATTTGGCTCGGTAGTTCTGAACGTCACGACGCGCTTCTGACGACGTGATCCACTGGCTTTGACCATTTTCCAATGCCGTTTGGCCATCTAGGCTAGCCGCCATTTTTAACTGTACGAATGGCATGCCCGTTTGCATACGCTTGATAAATGCAGGATTTAAATCGAGAGCATCTTGCTCTAACAAGCCTATCTCAACCTCAATACCCGCATCACGTAGCATCTTGATGCCACGCCCTGCGACTTTAGGGTTTGGGTCCTGCATGGCGCAAATCACTTTTGAAACTTGAGCCTTAATCAAACCTTCCGCACAAGGCGGCGTTCGACCATAATGCGAACAAGGTTCTAGCGTAACGTAAGCCGTTGCACCTTTTGCCTTATCACCCGCCATTCGCATAGCGTGCACTTCAGCATGAGGTTCGCCCGCTTTGGCATGAAAACCTTCACCAACGATCTGACCATCGGCTTGTACGATGACACAGCCTACATTTGGGTTTGGCGCAGTGGTGTAAATGCCGCGTTTCGCTAATTGAATAGCGCGCAACATCATTTGAAAATCTAGGGGAGTAAAATTAGACATAACTGAGGGGTTAGTCCTCTAATTTAGCGATTTCTTCGCCAAACTCTCGGATGTCTTCAAAGCTGCGGTAAACAGAGGCAAAACGGATGTACGCCACTTTATCCAATTCTTTCAATTGGCCCATCACAAGATTACCAATCATCTCGCTTGGTACTTCACGCTCACCAGTTGCACGGAGTTGTGACTTAATCGTACTGATCGCAAGTTCGATCGCATCAGCACTCACTGGGCGTTTTTCTAGGGCACGCTGAACACCACCTACCATTTTATCTTCATTAAATGGTTCGCGGTTTCCATTCGACTTAATGACTTTAGGCATCACAAGCTCTGCCGATTCGAAAGTAGTAAAACGTTCACTACATGCAAGGCATTGACGGCGACGACGAACCTGATGGCCATCGGCTACCAGTCTTGAATCGATTACTTTAGTGTCGTTCTCTGAACAAAAAGGACAATGCATATCACCTCCAAATAATTGAATATCAGTGTAACGGAATTGCCAAACGTTAGGAAAGAAAAAGGGCCAATTAAGGCCCTTTTGTGTGGTGATTCATTGATTATTGCTACTCGATCGTCATTTCAAAAATGAGCTGATGAGTAAAATTAACGACCAGCGTTAACCGCGAACTAAATAGTTCGCTTTGCCTACCCATTTGTAGCTTGTCAGCTCTTCTAAACCCATTGGGCCACGAGCATGCAATTTCTGAGTAGACACTGCTACTTCAGCACCCAGACCAAACTGTGCGCCATCAGTAAAACGTGTTGATGCATTCACATAAACCGCCGCAGAACCGACTGAGTTAATAAAGCGCTCTGAGCTTTCTAGACTATTCGTCATGATCGCGTCTGAGTGGCTCGCGTTGTGGACGCGCATGTGGTCAATCGCTTCTGCCACATCCGCGACGACTTTCACGCCTAACGTATAGCTTAACCATTCAGTGTCAAAGTCGCCTTCAACCGCATCACGTTGGTCTTCAAAACCCGCTAGCAGCGATTTTGCACTAGTGTCAGCAACCAAAGTAACCTTGCCGGCTAAACGCTGTGTTAGCTGCGCTAAGAAAGCTTCAGCAACCGCTTCGTGCACTAATAATGTATCTAGCGAGTTACAGGCAGATGGGCGTTGAACTTTAGAGTTTTCAACAACATCAACGGATTTCTCAAGGTCAGCGCTTTCATCAACAAAAATATGGCTGATACCGAAACCACCGATGATCACTGGAATCGTGCTGTTCTCTTTACACATCTTGTGCAAGCCAGCGCCGCCGCGAGGAATGATCATATCCACGTAATCATCCAGTTTAAGCAGTTGAGAAACGAGCTCACGATCAGGTTTTTCGATGTACTGAACTGAAGCGGCTGGAAGCTCCGCTTTCTCTAATGCAGACTGGATAACTTTAACCAGCTCCATGTTTGAGAAGAATGTCTCTTTACCACCACGTAAGATACTTGCGTTACCTGTTTTTAGACACAGTGCCGCAATATCGATAGTTACGTTTGGACGCGCTTCGTAAATAACACCAACCACGCCAAGTGGTACACGACGACGAGACAGTGACATACCGTTTTCCAGTACCTTACTGTCCATTTCGCTGCCAACTGGATCATTCAGGCTAATTACGTTACGTACATCGTTAGCGATACCTGTTAGACGCTCTTCATTCAGCAATAGACGATCAAGCAATGCGTCAGTTAAACCCGCTTCACGACCAAGTTCGATGTCTTTTGCGTTCGCTTCTAAAATCGTTGCTGCGTTTGCTTCTAACTCATCAGCGATGATCGCCAATGCCTTGTTCTTTTGCGCCGTTGAAGCGGTCGCTAGGTGGAAAGCAGCGTCTTTTGCTGCGATACCCATGTTAGTTAAATCCACGTTTAACTCTCCCTAAGTTCTGTCTGTCTTTGGATGTAAAAAGGCGCTTTACGATTATGTATATTCGCAGTGCATCGCCTTATCATCACGAGCTACTCTTGAATCACTACCATGTCATCACGGTGAATAACTTCTGATCCGTAGTCATAACCCAGTATCTCACCAATATCTTTACTGTGTTTACCTGCGATTTTCGCTAAGTCTTGGCTCGAGTAGCTAGCGATACCACGCGCCACTACCTTGCCTTTGATGTCTGTAACTTGGGTAACTTCACCACGAGAAAACTCGCCTTGAACTCGAGTGACCCCTTTCGCCAACAGGCTGCTACCTTTAGTGTTCACAGCATTAACGGCGCCATCATCAACCACAATATCACCGGCAGATGCAGGGCCAGCTAAAATCCAGCGTTTGCGGTTTTCAAGCGCTTCTTCTAGAGGCAAAAAACGAGTACCTTGTGGATTGTCACTCAACGAGTCAAACACCACATTTTCAGCACTACCCGCCGCAATAATCACTTCAATACCGGCACGACGAGCAATATCAGCCGCCTGCAGTTTAGTCGCCATACCGCCGGTACCTAACGTAGTACCACTTCCGCCTGCGATCTTGCGTAATGTGTCATCAATGGTTTTCACTTCTTTGATGAGCTCTGCATTCGGATCTTTGCGAGGGTCTGCCGTAAATAGGCCTTTTTGATCGGTTAATAGCAGAAGCTTATCGGCTCCACATAAAATACCAACCAGTGCCGACAAGTTATCGTTGTCGCCCACTTTAATTTCGTTAGTTGCTACTGCATCGTTTTCATTAACCACCGGAATAATATCGTGTTCAACGAGTGCGTTGATCGTGTCGCGAGCATTAAGAAAACGCTCGCGATCATCGAGATCAGCACGAGTCAGTAGCATCTGGCCAATTTTAAGGCCATAGATAGCAAACAAAGACTCCCAAACTTGAATCAACTGGCTTTGCCCAACTGCCGCAAGCAATTGTTTGCTCGCCATCGAGTTGGGAAGTGCGGGGTAACTAAGGTGCTCACGCCCAGCAGCAATTGCGCCAGACGAAACCATAACCACAGAGTGGCCTTGTTTTTTTAATTCAGCACATTGACGAACCAGCTCAACCATGTGAGCACGATCTAATGCCAATGTTCCACCAGTTAAGACACTGGTACCCAGTTTAACAACGACAGTTTTACTCTGTGTTGTTGTCCCGCTTTGATGATTTGTTGTCATGAAGTCTTTTATAGATAAAACAAATAAGAGGTGATGTTTTAGCAATCAACAGGGGAATTCACAAGCAGAAAAGGTGCGAAATCGCACCTTTTTACTTTATAGAGAAGAGTAACCTTTAAAATCAGACGAATTCGACAGACTCTTCGTCGAATTGAACGCTGATTTCAAACTTATTTTGAAGTTCGTCAACCAGCTTTTGGTGGAAAGCTTCTTGAGTGCGAGACACTTCAGCTACCGCCTTCTTCGGCAATGGTAAGCAATCCCAATTGCCATCGATGTTGTACTTGCCGATGTTGTATTTCGCCGAATATCCCTCTTCCGACTTATCCAACTCTAACCACCAACCCCAAAACTCACGTTCTTCTGGTGATTTTTTATCGTTCACACACACAGATAAACAATCAAAAATATAATGACCTTCTTCTGATTGTGGTTCTCTTAAGTAAGGCCCAATCGCCTTTAAAACATTCAACAAACGATAATGCGTAGGTTGTTGTGTCACTTCTGACATATTGAATCTCCATTTTCAATGTTAAGAATGACGTTACTCAGACTGCAATACGTAGAAAGTACGCAATTGGATTTTATAAATTACCTCTGAGTATCAGGTACTTAGTTTGTACACTTTTCATGCTTAACTAATTTAGGAGAAATGTCATCTAAATAATTCATCCTCAAGCCATTTTATCGCCAATTCGAGGGATTGCTCATAACCCTGTGTAATTGATTTAGCTTTGATTTTCTTCGCTTTGCCGTAATCACTGTAAATAGCAACCAGTTGATTATCCATTGGTGGTGAAACAGGGTCTCCTTCTAAGGCTAGTGCCAAGATAGGAACGCTGGTTTTACTGTTCGACAGCAAGCCTTGTACCTTGAGTGACCAAGCCATCAGTTGCCCAGAAAGACTATTGATATCTACCGCACCTTTACCGAGACGCGAAGCTAACACATCTAAATGCATTTTAGGCATCTGTTTCAATTTGTCTGCATGAACAAAGATATCGTGAATTGGCGCGCCTAAAGAGATACACGCTTTGAGCTTATGTTGCTCTAGGAAAGATAATCTCACCATCGCATTGCCACCAAAACGGAAGCCAAACAAGCCGACCTTGTGGTGATCGACCCATGGGATGTTAGGCAGTTCATTGAGCACAGCTTGGTGAAGGCAAGACGAGTCTTCAGTTAAAGGCCAATGCGCACTGTGCCCTATCGACGGCATATCGACCGTCAACATAGCAATGTTTTTAGGGGCTAGGTAATCTCTAAACAAGCGCCACATATCGGTTTGCAAACTGTCTAGTCCAGCGCTCACAATCACAACAGGCTGAGGTTTATCTGTTTTGGTGAGATGCAAGTTCGCCTTAATTTTCTTATTCTGATACGGCACTTCAAGTTGCTTAACGATCAGCTTGGTATGCTTGATGGCTTCAGAATAAGCCGCGTTCGCCAGCACTTGAGCCTGAGCTGCCAAATTGTCGTTCTTGAGATGTGGGTAACCCGCTATGCTAAAACATAACGATGCTGAAAACAGCTCTTCAGCCATCTCTTCACCGTTCTTTTCATTAGAGCGATTTTGATGCTGCATACCAAGCTTAGTCCACTCGTATGCCCAGTTACCGCTGCGATAACCCATGACGGTATCTAACCACTCGTCCGTCGTGCGAGAATTATCTGACGACGCAATTCGAGCTAACACCGCTTCTTGCTCTATTGGGTTAACGCCTTGCCATACCCACTGAAGACGCCTTAAATTTCGATACCATGATGAATTTTGCTGTTTACGCTTCTCATCCAATAGCTCTTCTGAGCTTGGCATGTAGCGCGTCAGCATTGAGGTTTCTTTAGCCTGCTTATGCTTTACAAACAAGGTTTCCGAAAGGTTCGAGCTCGTTTCTTCTGATTCAGACATAGGGATACTTAATAAGAAATGGTTGTCACTAATAATATAAAAAAAAATGACCCTATAAAGGGTCATTTCTCAAAAAACTAAGTTTACGCTTATTTTGACTTGCGATTTACTGGCTCAACGAAGCTTAAGCTAGTATCCCAAGGCTGCTCAATCCAAGTGTCTTGAGCGATATCAACGATGTACTCATCTAGTAAATGTGCGCCAGATGGTTTTGCACAAACTGCGATTAGTTTCGCTTTCGGGTACATTTCGCGAAGTTTACGTGCAGTGTCACCACTATCAACAAGGTCTTCAACGATAAGGAAGCCTTCGCCGTCACCCTCAGGTGCTTTAACTACCGTCATATCACGTTGGTGATCGTGGTCGTAGCTAGAAATACAAATCGTATCTACGTGACGAATACCTAGCTCACGGGCCAAGATTGCACCAGGAACTAAGCCACCACGGCTTACTGCCCAGATGCCTTTCCACTGTTCTGCTGGCATTTGCTTTTCTGCTAGTTGGCGGCAGTAAGTCTGCATGTTGTCCCAAGTGATAACGAATTTGTTGCTCATAGTATAAAACCTAATAATTTTGTCATGTTATTAGAGGCTATGCGAAACATAGCCTCTTCAACGATTAAGCAGAAATCTAGACGATTAAGCGAAAATATATTTAAGAATAAAGATAGCCGACATTACCCACACTGCAGGTGAAACATCACGACCTTTACCACTTAGCAGCTTAATTGCAGCGTAAGCGATGAAACCTAGTGAGATACCCTCAGCAATAGAGTACGTCAGCGGCATTAGCAAACATGTTACCACGACTGGTGCAGCTTCCGTAAGATCACGCCAATCAATGCCAACTAGACCAGACATCATTAGAATTGCTACATAAAACAGTGCACCAGATGTTGCGTAAGCCGGGATCATGCCTGCAAGCGGCGAGAAGAAAAGAGCCAGTAAGAATAAGATACCAACAACAACTGCTGTTAGGCCGGTACGACCACCCTCAGCAACACCAGCAACACTTTCTACGTAAGAGGTTGTGTTTGATGTACCTAATAATGCACCGATAGACGTTGCTGTAGAGTCAGCGAGTAGTGCTTTATTCAAGCGTGGTAGTTTGCCGTCTTCTTTAATTAGGTTTGCTTTTGTTGCAACACCAACCAAAGTACCGGCAGTATCGAATAAATCGACAAACAAGAATGCAAATACCACTGAAATCATACCGATTTCGAATACAGCAGAGAAATCAAGCTGCATGAATGTAGGTGCTAGGCTTGGCGGTGTAGACATGATACCGCCATATTGAACGTCGCCAATTGCGATACCAATCGCTGTGATTGCTAAAATAGCAATCATTACTGCGCCTTTAACACCACGATGAACGAGAGCAATAGTAAGGAAAAAACCCAGTGCGCCTAGAATAGGAGCAACCGCGGTAATATCGCCCAGTGAAACCTTAGTTGCTGGGTTAGAAACCACGATGCCAGCATTGCTAAGTGCAATGAACGCTAAGAAAAGGCCGATACCTGCAGAGATACCAACACGCAGAGACATAGGGATCGAGTTAATAATCCATTCACGAATCTTAAAGATACTTAAGAAAATGAAGATTACGCCTGATACGAAAACTGCTGCCAGAGCAACTTGCCACGTATAACCCATACCCATTACAACAGCGTAGGTAAAGAATGCGTTCAACCCCATGCCTGGAGCTTGAGCAATTGGGTAGTTAGCAACAAAGCCCATAATGAAACAGCCAATAGCAGCCGCTAAACAGGTTGCTACAAATACAGCGCCATGGTCCATCCCAGCGTCAGCTAGAATCATTGGGTTTACAAAAATGATGTAAGCCATTGTTAGGAAGGTTGTTAGACCTGCGATGATTTCAGTGCGCACATTGGTGCCATTTTCACTGAGTTTGAATAGCTTTTCGAACATTATCGAATCCTATAAGGGTAAAAAGTAAACGGTTGCGTAATCGATTGGCTGTGGATTATAAAGTTATCAAATAACAAATTCCAGATAGAATTAAGGCTCTAATTAATATTTATCAGAATGACGTATGAAACAAAGTGATTAAAAACATAAACTGAATAATTAAATAATCATTAAAAACAAAGATTTAAAACAAAAAAACAACAATTATACTTGATTACTTTTTCGACCATCGATTATTTTCATTGAGAATCTAGCCATCAAATTCTCAAATGAAACCCACAAGAGTTGTGTATTTTTCAACAGGATTCGTAATAAGGCGTGAATTGATCGTTTGGCGTTTAAAAAATAACCGCAACGAATGACAGAGAAATAATGAATGAAAGTGGTTGGGAACAAGATAGGCGATAAAGTAGCAGGCAAAAAAAACGCCACTCAAAAATGAGTGGCGGTAGAATCAGTCAACCAAAGGGTTGTAAAAGAATTCCAATATATAGGGGTGAACAAACTGTTCAAGTTACAAGCAGCTGGTATTAGTAACCAAAGCTTGTTGGGTATGCAAAGTTGCTAGTGTAAACAGAGCTGTTAAGCCAGAACATTGCAGATGGTAAACCTTTCATAACTATCACCTTAATAAATCAATAAAAACGAATTTGATTTCTCGGTTCCCTGGAGGCGATAAAACGGACTCATCCTTTGAGCATTTACTCTTCACTTAAGAAGTTGGTTATTAATATACCTCAAAGAAAAAAGATTACAAGCTTTTCCTGCTTCACATCACACTTTTAGCTACTTATGGTTATTTTACAAACTAAATCTCGTAATTAAATTACACAACAGAACTAAATAAACGTTTGCCTGAATTAATTATAAGCATCAAGACACTTACTTATGATCAAATGAACAATCTAGCTTTCAAAATTTGAGGAGTCTGGGGCTTAGAAGCGCTACTCGTCAAAACGCGCAAGTGGTATGCTGTTGCCATCAAAACAGACCCATATTTTAGATTTTTGTTCTAACTTTCCATCCATCCAAATCCTAAATATATGGTTATCAAATAAAAAAGGAGTCATCCGTGTCTGAATTCCATTCTGAGATCAGTAAATTGTCCCCTGCCCCTATTTGGCAGTTTTTCGATAAGATTTGTTCAATCCCACACCCTTCAAAGCACGAAGAAGAGCTTGCTCAATACATTATTGCTTGGGCAACAGAGCAAGGCCTAGATGTGCGTCGCGATCCAACGGGCAACGTATTCATCAAGAAGCCAGCGACACAGGGCATGGAAAACAAGAAAGGTGTCGTGCTACAAGCTCACATCGATATGGTTCCACAAAAGAACGAAGACACAGTTCATGACTTCGCTAAAGACCCAATCCAACCGTACATTGATGGTGAATGGGTTACTGCAAAAGGCACAACACTTGGTGCCGACAATGGTATGGGCATGGCTTCTTGTTTGGCCGTTCTTGCTTCAAACGAAATCCAACACGGCCCTATCGAAGTTCTACTAACCGTAGATGAAGAAGCGGGTATGACTGGTGCTTTCGGTCTTGAAGCGGGTTGGTTAGAAGGCGATATCCTTCTTAATACCGATTCAGAGCAAGAAGGCGAAGTGTACATGGGTTGTGCTGGCGGTATCGACGGTGCAATGACTTTCGACATCACTCGTGATGCAGTCCCTGATAATTTCGTTACACGTAAGCTAACGCTAAAAGGCCTTAAAGGCGGTCACTCTGGTTGTGATATTCACACGGGTCGTGCAAATGCAAACAAATTACTTGCTCGTTTCCTAGCGGGTCACGCAAAAGATCTAGACCTTCGTATCATAGAGTTCAAAGGTGGTAGCCTTCGTAACGCTATCCCTCGTGAAGGCTTCGTAACGGTTGCAGTACCGGCTGAAAACCAAGAGAAACTGGCTTCGCTATACAACTACTACACTGAGCTTCTATCTACAGAGCTGGGTAAAATCGAAGACAGCATCGTAACATTCAACGAAGAAGTAACCGTTGAAATGGGTACTCTTACTCAAGCAGAACAAGCTCGCTTTATCGCGGCACTTAACGCATGTCCAAACGGCGTGATTCGTATGAGTGACGAGATTGAAGGTGTTGTTGAAACGTCTCTAAACGTAGGTGTTATCACAACAGAAGAGAACTCAATCACAGTGCTTTGCCTGATCCGTTCTTTGATCGATTCAGGTCGTAGCCAAGTAGAAAGCATGCTGCACTCTGTTGCTGAGTTAGCAGGCGCTAACATCTCGTTCTCTGGTGCTTACCCAGGTTGGAAACCAGACGCAGATTCAGAAATTATGCATATCTTCCGCGACATGTACGAAGGTATCTACGGTCACAAGCCAAACATCATGGTTATCCATGCAGGTCTTGAGTGTGGTCTATTCAAAGAACCTTACCCGAATATGGATATGGTTTCTTTCGGCCCAACAATCAAGTTCCCACACTCTCCTGATGAGAAAGTGAAGATCGACACAGTTGAGCTATTCTGGAACCAAATGGTTGCACTGCTTGAAGCAATCCCAGAAAAAGCATAATTCGATAATATATATACTCAATAGATGCTGCTTACAGTAAGCACCGTTTATTCAAAACAAAATAAAACAGGTACTCAATGAGTACCTGTTTCTGTATCTAATCTTTGTAATCGACTATTTGTGACTAAACAAGCAATTAAGCGCGTGTAGCCGCGTAGCTCTCTAGCTCATCAATTGAAGTTTGTGCCACAACTTCACCATCGATGAAGTACGTCACCATCTCGCCATCGCGAACACCGATTAATGTAGCACGCTCACCAGATTGGTATGTAATATCCATTTGGATAGTGTTTTCATCGATCTGCTGCATTTGACCTTTTTCGATCATATCAGCACTTGTGATAGGACCTACCGGCGCTTCCGTTAGAGACGGATCCAGTTGATGGTTAATATCAAGGTAAGTATCCATCTTAGTATCAAAGATATGCGGGGTACCAGTTAGAGGGTTACTACCCGTCCAGAACTCTAGCGAGTTGAACACTAAGTAATCGGCAGCAATAGTTAGACCGTAAGCTGGTGCTAACAATAAGTTTAAACCACCACGAGCATAACGGTTATCAACAGCTTTAAGGTTGAATTTCATTAAGTACCCCGTCACTGCGTTGCTACCAACGCAGCCAGATAAAGCAACTGATACCACCGCCAGAGCTACGACTTTTGAAATTGTTTTCTTCATTTTTATCTCGATATTTGAATTTGGCCACCAAAAATGGCGATGGATAATAGCAGCCATCACATTCTGAATTATCAGATTAAAATCAATAAATTGTCAGAAAAATCACAAATTGAAACACCCAAAATTATCGCAAATTAAAAATTGAAACCAATAACCAACCCCCTCCATAAAAAAGTTTTGTCGTCACAGTAAAGCGATTGATTCGTACTAAAAATCAACGATTGCTACATTCCGTGTTAACGAATTATCACTATGTTGAGAACAACCTAAATGGCAAGACTAAAACCTAATCAACCATTCGAATTACTTGGTTATACTGTTCAGCCAGGACAACGAAAAGAGATTGAACTACAGGCAGCTCAGCTTTACACGCACTCTCCACTTTCGATCCCGATTGAGATCATCCACGGTCGCCAAGCTGGCCCAACACTAATGGTAAACGCTGCTATTCACGGTGATGAGCTAAACGGTGTTGAGATTGCACGACAGTTAACTAACGCAATAGAACCTAATAAACTGAAAGGTACATTAATTGTTGTGCCGATCGTAAACGTATTTGGCTTCATTCATAAATCTCGTTACTTACCAGACCGTCGCGACCTAAACCGTTGCTTCCCAGGTAGTGAGAAAGGCTCATTGACATCACGCATCGCTTACACCTTCTTCGAAAACGTAGCGAAGCACTGTGATTACATTTTGGATCTACATACAGGTGCTATTCACCGTACTAACCTGCCACAGATTCGTGCAAACCTATCAAATCCAGAAACATTACGAATTGCGAAAGCGTTCGCAACGCCAGTAATCATTGATTCACCTTTGCGTGATGGTTCACTGCGTAGCGAAGCTGAAAAACTGGGCATCCCGGTACTGACTTATGAAGGTGGTGAAGCGCTGCGTTTTGATCCTTTAGCGATTCGTGCAGGCTATCTAGGCGTTCATCAAGTGATGAAAGAAATAGGCATGTTGCGCCCTAACCGTAAGAAGTTGCCAGAGCCAGTATTGAGCAAATCCACCAGCTGGATCCGCGCTGAATCAGACGGCATCTTGCGTAATATGGTAAGACTTGGTGAACAAGTTGAGGCTGGGCAAACTCTAGCTTACATCAGCTCTCCTTTGGGCCACGAAGAAGGCCAAGTGATCACAACCAAAGGTGGTATTGTGATTGGCCAGCAAACGCTGCCTCTTGTCAACGAAGGTGATGCAGTATTCCACATTGCTTACTTCAAACAAGACGATGAAGAAGTAGGCCAATCAGTAGAAAGCTACATTGAAGAAGTAGCAGAAGACGATTGGCTAACCACACTGAACAACTGATTAAAGCTTGATAGAGCGACGTTAAAAACGATAAATAAAAACCGTCGCTCTTAGGCAAAATAGAAACGAACTCCACAAACGAAAAAGCCCCAATATAGTCACCTATATTGGGGCTTTTTTTATAAGTCCCTTATCTTAAAATTAAGGGACCTATAAGTTAATCGTGCACCGAATTACTCAGCGTCTTCCTCTTCTGCACGAGCTTTAGCGCGTGCTTCACGAGCTTGCTCAGCTTTAAGCTCTTTAGTGTGACGTAGTTCGTCACGCTCTTTACGCTGCTCTGATTTACGCTCGTTACGTTCTGCTTGGTTTGCGATGAAAGATGCTAGTTCTTTCTCTGCCCACTCTTGTGCTAGAGCTTCAGTTTCGAAACCAGACTCACGCTTAGATACTGTAGTACTGCGAGATGTTACTTGACGAGTAATCTCTGCACACCAACCGTTGCGTTTTTCTGTAAGGCGGATATCAAATTTTTTGTTCTTAGACATGTTCTATTTTTTCCTAAGGGAGATCATTACGGGATCGGTCAACTTTGATAACTCCATCTAAGTGGGTATCTTTTAACACCATCCCTTGGTAAGCGCGGTATTAGAGCACAAATCAACACATATTGCTGCAAATATTTGCAGCGGATCACACTCTAGTGCGGTAAATCGTTTGCGAGTCATTTCAATTCGTTCATAACTCCAAAATAGCTTCCAATTTACGGGGCACTTTCTCGATAACGAGCAAATGAACTATGCTCAAATAGAGATAAATGAAAGAGATAGCCTATAGACTCGGATCTCACCATCGAAACATCTCACCTACTCCGCCCATAATTACAATAGCGAAGGGGTTGCTATGGATAGCTTTATCAAAAATTTACCTAAAGTTGAACTGCACTTACATATTGAAGGTTCGTTAGAACCAGAACTGATGTTCAAACTCGCCAAGCGTAATAACATTTCAATTCCCTTTGAAAACCCAGACCAAGTAAGGGACGCGTACCAATTTCACAATCTTCAGTCCTTTCTCGATATCTATTACCAAGGCGCTAACGTACTCATTCATGAACAAGACTTCTACGACCTGACATGGGCTTATCTACTGAAGTGCCAGCAAGATAATGTGGTTCATACCGAAATATTCTTCGACCCTCAGACTCACACTGAACGCGGTATTGCCTTTGAAGTCATAGTCGGTGGGATCACTCGAGCTTTGAATCAAGCAGAGCAAGAACTTGGCATCAGCAGCCAACTGATCATGTGCTTTCTGCGTCACCTTGATGAAGACAGCGCTTTTGAAACGCTCAAACAAGCACTTCCCTATAAAGATAAGATCATTGCCGTTGGGCTAGATTCATCAGAACAGGGCAACCCGCCAGAGAAATTTAAACATGTATTCCAAGAAGCTATCAACCAAGGCTTCCTGACCGTCGCACACGCCGGAGAAGAAGGCCCAGCACAAAATATTATCGACGCACTGAGCTTGTTAAGCATTACCCGAATTGATCATGGCGTTCGCTGTGTTGAAGATGAAAACTTGATGGAACAGCTAATCGCTAAACGCACACCGCTGACGGTCTGCCCACTATCGAATACCAAGCTCAAAGTCTTCGACACCATGCAAGAGCACAACATCGTCGAGTTGCTGAGAAGAGAGCTATGCGTCACCATCAATTCCGATGATCCCGCTTACTTCGGCGGGTATATGAATGATAACTTCCTCGCCGTCGCCAATGCTCACATGGTGACGAAAAACGAATTAGCACAGTTCAGTATTAACGCCATCGAAGCCAGTTTCATCTCACCTCACGCCAAAGAAGCTCTCATTGCACAAGTGCGCCAATATCTTGCTGAAAATATTCACTAAAAAATGGACCTATGCAGCGATCAAAAAAAGGGAAGCTCAATGTTTCCCTTTCAAAATGAGTTCGAAAATCAATACGCTTAGCCTGGGTGACCATCCACTCTTGGGGTTAACAGCATCATGCCAAACTTCCAGATAAATAGACCAAACGCTAACGTCCACAAACCTGCGCTGATGTTCACAATTTCAAACAAGTAGGCAGGGAAGAAAGTCACGCCTAAACTGCGAACGAGTGCTGCGATAAAAATAGCAGAGAACGCCAAAGCCATACTCTGCCCTTTATAGATAGCACGACCAGTATGCCCCATCGTCACACGCGTAATCATCGCTAGAATTAATCCACTCAGACCGCCAATAGCAAACAGGTGCAGCATGTTATGGCTTGCGAACGGGTTGTCCAACAAACCTCTCAGCAACAAACTCAAGGGAATACATAAGTAAGCCGCATGCAGTGACCACACCAAAGGTTCAGATAATGTCGTCCACGGTTTCCAGCGAATGAAGCGTACCAATTGAGCTGCTCCCGCAAATACCATCAATTGATTGCCAATTTGAGCAAAAGTTAATGGGAAGAAGCTCAACACAAATAAACCAACCAAAGGTAGATTCGCTAAGCATTCTAACCAAACGAGTGGTTGTGCTTTTTCAAAATCAAAACGACGCGCCGTAAAGAATGGAATCACTCGTCCACCCATTACAGACAATAACAACGTAAACCACCACAACATCGCGTGCCATACTGCAGACGATGGAAATGGAGGCATGCCCTTAATGGTTGCATAGCTAGCAAAATTCGCCACGATAGCCAGTATAAACAACGGAACAAAGAACAAGTTCTTCCAGCCTTTTGACTTCACAACTCGGAAACCAATTTCGTAAGCGGCAAAGATCATAAACAGCGCCTCAACCGATGAGATCAGCCACAAAGGTGCAGGAGTCCAAAATAGAAGGCGAGGTGCAAGCCATAATCCCACTAAGGCAGCCAATCGATAATGCTTAGTGCCATTGACTCCCGTCCACGTTTGCACCGCCGTTAAAACAAAGCCGACAACAATCGCCATAGCAAAGCCAAACAACATTTCATGTACGTGCCACCAAAGCGCAGGGACTTTTAAAATCTCCGGCTGACCATTTTGGAACATGACAACCCAAGCCACGATAGCGATAACGGCATAGAGACTGCCCAAAAAGAAGAAAGGTCGGAAGCCTAAACGCAGATAGGCTGGAATTGCGTCTTCTACACTTTTATCTGTGATATTTAACAAACTCGTTCCTCATTTCAGATAACGGCCAAGAATGGCTTATATGGAATTGGCATAAATAGCCAAATTCATGATGCAGTCATCATTACTGTTATTTTTATTTAAGTAATGCACGAAACGCGCCAAAGGTATAAACCCAATAAAAACAATCATAAACGCGTAAAAAACACAAAGAAAAGAGTCAATTAAACACACCAATACATGTCAATTAGACACGAAAGTGTTAAAAATAATAACTACTGACATTTAGTTACTTGGAACATATAGTAAGACTAGTCTCAAATTCAAAAGAACAGACAGGGAACGCGATGTATATTTTCGGTTACGGTAGCTTAATCAACTCCTCTTCACGTCAACTAACAGGTCAAACTGGACAGGCCATTCCTGCAATTGTGCATGGCTTAGTGCGCCATTGGAGTAAAATTGATGACAGTTACGTGTTGTCCCCCCTCATAGTCAATCCAGGAGATGGTCAAGTGAATGGAGTATTGCTTGAGGTTGATGATATTACACTGGCTGATTTTGATCGCCGTGAACGCGGTTATCACCGAATCGAACTCAAAGCCGATCAGATAGAGAGCAACACTGAGTTCAAGCAGGATCAATCGATTTGGGTATACATCAAAAACGAAATTGAAGCGCCTTGCGAGAACAGTCCTATCGTTCAAACCTATGTCGATACGGTATTAGCAGGATGTTTAGAGGTGTCTGAAAGCTTTGCGGCGCACTTTGTTAAACACACACAAGGTTGGCATCACCCATTAGAAAATGATCGCCACCAGCCTAAATACGGCAACCTTGCAGGAGTTTCCGATCATCACCATAGTGTAATTGATGGCTTGATACTGACCGTACGCGGCTAGTTAATATACATAGCTAATTGCTCGACAAAGCTAGCTAATTTAGGTTGGTGAACACATTGACTCACCAACCTAAAGCGAGCTTAAACGACACGAATACCCGTTGGCATCACACGTTCTGGTGTCAGCAGTACACTTTCAGATTCACCTTCCGTTTCTGCACATAACAACATGCACTCAGAGGTGTGGCCTCTCATCTTCGCTTTCGCTAAGTTACACAATACAACCACTAGTTTGCACATTAACTCTTCTTCGGTGTAGTAAGGGACAAGGCTGGTTACCGTTTGTAGCGTCTTCTACTTGCACAATGTAAAGCTTGTCTGCGTTTTCATGACGCACAACCTCAATGATCTTACCCACACGCATTTCTAACTTAGCAAAGTCACCATAAGAGACAGTATCCATTTCTCACTTCCTATATTGATTGGTTTCCACTCATTAAAAATATTTACTAAAATTAAGTAAAATGTAAATGTTTACACTAGCATTAAGCCTAATAGTTACAAGCGGTAAAGATCGCATTAATGGAAGTAAAATGAGAGTTTCATTGCCTTACCTTCATTGTCGGTGTTAAATAGATACAGCAATGAATAGAGGTAAAAGATGGCAACAATTAAAGATGTAGCAAAGGAAGCTGGTGTTTCAGTTGCAACCGTATCTCGAGTCGTAAACAAGTCTCCGAAGGCAAGTGCAAATTCAATTGAGTCTGTAACTAAAGCCATGACAAAACTCGGCTATCGTCCGAATGCCAATGCTCGTGCGCTTGTAAGCCAAAGCACGAACACGGTTGGTGTGTTAGTGGGTGATATCTCCGATCCCTTTTTTGGCACCTTAGTTAAGGCTGTTGATAATGTCGCACGCGAAAACGGTAAACATATCCTTGTCGGCAATGGTTCTCACGATCGTGAAGAAGAGAGACAAGCCATTGAGTTGCTGATCAATAGTCGCTGTGATGCCTTGGTGATCCATTCCAAGGGATTAACGGATGAAGAACTCATCGCCTACGCAAAAGAAGTAAAAGGCTTAGTGTTGATCAACCGTTATATTGCCGAAATCGCCGAGCGTTGTATTTTCTTAGACAATAAGAAAGGCGCTTACCTTGCTACAGAATATTTGATTCGTCATGGTCACAAGAACATCGCATGTATCGCTTCATCACACAGCATTGAAGATGCCGATGAACGAGTGCAAGGCTATCTAGCTGCACTCTCTGATTACAAAATCGCGCTGTCTGAAAGCTACATTGAATACGCCGCTCCAACCAGTGACGGTGGCGAGTACGCAATGACCAACCTATTGACCAAATCTCTCCCGATTACAGGCCTTGTGGCTTACAACGATTACATGGCGGCTGGTGCGTTATCTGTACTTGATGAAAACGGTATTCAAGCACCAGATAAAGTATCGATTGTTGGTTTTGATGACGGCTTAATTGCGCGTTATGTACACCCTAAGCTAACTACGATTCGCTACCCTATTCAGATGATGGCAGAGAAAGCCACTCGCCTAGCGCTTGTGCTAGCTAAAGGTCGAGGTACCTCTTCCGAGCCTATGATGTTCTCTCCTACTTTAGTGCGCCGAAATTCGGTAGAGAAAATCTAAATTTTAGTCAACTCATCAAACAAAAAAAAGCCCTAACAGAAGCAGTTCTGTTAGGGCTTTCTCACCATACTCTTCCCAACAATAATCCCTTTGTTGGAGCCAATTAGCATAAACCGTTTTGAGCTAGAATGGACTAGTTTGAATAATCCCCCGAAAATTCAAACTGGTAACAAGTTCGATAGTGGTATTCCTGTTCAGGCCTAAGAATACAACTTTCTTGCTTCCACTCTGGGTGGTTAGGTGAGTCTGGTAAGAACTGGGTTTCCAATGCAATACCTGCATAGTCTTCATAAGTGCCACCGTTTCGATTGGGTGTTCCACCCAACCAATTTCCGGTATACAGCTGTATAGCTGGCTTAGTAGAAAAGACTTTCAAGGTGACAAGTGCATCAGGCGACGTCACTGTAGCTGCGCATTTATCGCGCTTACAGCCATCCGCTAAAAGAAAAGAGTGATCATAACCTTTGGCCGCTTTTTGTTGTTCATCCCCAAGCAAACGTTCAGAGATCATCATAGGCTGACTGAAGTCAAAGCTAGTCGATTTCACCGCCTTTAAATTGCCTAATGGGATACCAACAGCGTTAGTTGGTAAATATTGTGAAGCATTGATACTAACAATATGAGACAGACAATCGTGACCGTTATTCGCCCCTAGTAGATTAAAGTATGCGTGATTCGTTAGGTTAACCACGGTTGGCTTATCAGCGGTTGCAGAGTAGTTAATGGAAACTCGATTATCTTCGGTTATGTCATAACGCACCGATACATTCAAATTCCCCGGAAACCCTTGGTCTCCATCAGTAGACTCTAGAGTAAACACCACTGACGTTTCTGTTTGCTCGGTAATATTCCAACGACGTTTATCAAAACCATCAGGACCACCATGCAAGGTATTGCCCGCTTGGTTGGTTTCCAACTTGTAGTTCTGGCCGTCAATTTTGAAACGACCATTGGCAATGCGGTTAGCATAACGACCAACCGTTGTGCCCATATAACTGGCTTGTTTCTCGAAGTTCTCCATTGAGTTTACACCTAACAAAACTTCACGTTTGTTTCCTTTGACTGGCAGGATACAACTCAACCACGTTGCACCAATATCCATGAAGGTGACTTGCATGCCATGCTTGTTGGACAAAGTAACTAACTGAGCAGGTTGACCATCATAGGCTGCCGTTTGTGTCATGGATTGATGCAAATTCTGCTCTGAGGTCATTCTAAATTCCTTTCTAGTGCCAGCAAAAAACCTCTACATTAGGTAAAGGATTTACTATTTAGCCTACCATGATCTTTTTACTCGGTAGACCTTCGCTTTTGAGCATTAAGTATCTAAACAGCTAGATTACTTCAACAAGACCCGCTCCGTCTTTAGCTTGGCACACATAAATAGATTCTTTTAGCCCCGTCGCCACTTGATATTTCTGTTCAACGGCTGTTTTAATTTCATCAACCAATGCAGGTGGAACCAATGCCACGATACAACCGCCAAAACCGCCGCCAGTCATACGTACACCACCTTGCTCACCGATCACTTCTTTAACCATATCAACCAACGTGTCGATCTCTTTCACTGTGATTTCAAAATCGTCTCGCATTGAAGCATGAGATTCTGCCATCAACTCGCCCATACGCTTCATATCATGAGTACGTAAAGCTTGAGCCGCTTCAACGGTACGGTCATTTTCAGTAATCACGTGACGAGCACGTTTCGCGACCATTTCATCTAACTCAGACTCTTTCGCTTTGAATTGTTCAATGGTCACATCACGCAGTGCCGGAACACCAAAGATGCGCGCCGCTTCTTCACATTGCTCACGACGCGTGTTGTATTCGCTGTCGACTAAGCCGCGTTTTTTGTTTGAGTTAATGATAACCACAGCCATATCTTCTGGCATAGAGACAGCCGTTGTTTCTAGGCTACGACAGTCCAACAGCATCGCGTGGTTTGCACGACCTTCTGCAGAGATCATTTGGTCCATGATGCCGCAGTTACAACCAACGAATTCGTTTTCGGCTTGCTGACCATTCAGAGCGACTTCCGCTTGACTAATCTCTAGGTTGTAAAGCACCTTGAATGTCTGACCGATGACCACTTCCAGAGCCGCAGAAGAACTTAAACCCGCACCTTGGGGCACGTTGCCGGTTACAGAGATGTCGGCACCTGTAAATTCAAAGCCACGCCCCATTAGGCACTTCACCACACCACGAATGTAGTTAGCCCACATTTTGTCTTGTTGGAATGTAATCTCTTGAGTTAAATCGAACTCATCTACTGCATTACCGTAGTCTACTGATACTACACGCACGATGTTGTCGTCACGCTTAGCCGCTGCGACTACCGTTTGGTAGTTAATGGCACACGGTAGAACAAAACCATCGTTGTAGTCGGTATGCTCACCAATCAGGTTCACACGACCTGGAGCTTGAATTATGTGAGTCGCTTGGTAACCAAGGACTTGCTCAAAAGATGCTTTCACGTTTTGGATCAGATCAGACATAAGTAAACTCTCTGCTTAACTCTTTAATCAATTGGTTATGGCCCCTTTACGACACCACTTTAATTCTTTTAGATTCCCGACTTCTTCGTTCCTCACTCTCGGGATTGACGCTAAACGTTTCAATGAAACTGTCATTCCAGGATCGACGGACGAGATATCAGGAATCTCGCTCGTTATCTACGAAGTAGGCTATTCCTGCTCTTTGTAGTGAACGTCACTCAAATCACGAAGACGTTGCGCGGCTTGTTCTGCGGTTAAATCACGCTGAGATTCCGCCAACATTTCGTAGCCCACCATGAACTTACGAACCGAAGCACTGCGTAACAGTGGCGGGTAGAACAACGCATGCAGTTGCCAGTGATCGATGTCCGTACCTTCTTCGAAGAACGGTGCATAGTGCCAGCCCATTGAGTAAGGGAATGAACATTGGAACAAGTTATCGTAACGACTGGTCAGCTTCTTAATCGCAAGCGCTAAATCATTACGTTGTTCGTCAGTCAGTTCACTCATACGGCGAATGTGTGTTTTTGGTAGCAACATAGTTTCAAATGGCCACGCTGCCCAGTAAGGCACTACGGCAATCCAATGTTCAGTTTCAACCACAGTACGTGAGCCGTCTTTCATTTCAGCTTCAACGTAATCGACTAACAGGTTCGAACCTTGTTGCTCGAAGTACTCTTTCAGTAGCTTTTCTTTACGTTCAATCTCGTTTGGCAGAAAGCTGTTCGCCCAAATTTGACCGTGTGGGTGAGGCTGAGAACAACCCATGGTCTCGCCTTTGTTTTCGAAAGCTTGAACCCATAGGTAATCTTTACCTAGCTCTTCAATCTGCTCGTTCCAGGTATCAATCACACCACGGATTTTATTAACTGGTAACTCTGGCAGCGTTTTGCTGTGGTCCGGAGAGAAACAGATAACGCGGCTCAACCCGCGAACACCTTGAGTCTTGAATAGAGGGTTTTCAGACTCTGGAGCGTCAGGTGAATCAGGCATCAACGCCGCGAAATCGTTACTGAATACGTAAGTACCATCATAATCTGGGTTTTCGTCACCCGAGATACGCGTATTGGTCGGGCACAAGAAACACTCTTTCTCATACGCTGGAAGTTGCGCAGTCGATGGCTTTTCATCTTGGCCGCTCCACGGACGCTTTGCTCGGTGCGGTGATACTAAGATCCACTGACCCGTTAATGGGTTATAACGACGATGTGGGTGGTCTACTGGGTTAAATTCAACTTTTGACATGTTTAGGTTGCTCTCAAATTTTGTGTCTTGGTCAATTCACCAAGATGAATAATTCTTCTACAAGGAGATTCCCTATCACGCTCGTTCCTCGCTGTAGGGAATGACGTTCAGAAATCGTAGTTTTAAAATTCGTCATTCCAGAATAGAGGGACGAGTTATCTGGAATCTCTCTTTTCTCATCTATTACCTTTGCATTCCCCAATGAAATTGGAGTTGCAGCTAGGCAGCTTCAATCACACAGGCTAAGGCTAGTAGCCATTCGGGTTATTCGACTGCCAATTCCACGTATCCGCCGTCATTTCCATCACGCTGCGCGTCGCCTTCCAGCCAAGCTCTCGCTCTGCTTTTTCAGTACTTGCCCAACATTCGGCAATATCACCTGCGCGGCGTGGGCATAGTTCATAAGGAACTAGCTTGCCCGATGCTTGTGCGAAGGCTTCAACCATCTCGAGTACACTTGAGCCTTTGCCCGTACCTAGGTTGTAAATGTGTAAGCCCGCTTTCTCGCCCACCACTTTTAGCGCTGCGACATGGCCATCCGCTAAATCCATTACATGAATATAGTCACGAACGCCTGTGCCATCGACTGTTGGGTAATCGTTTCCAAAAACAGCCAATTTTTCACGGCGACCAACGGCTACTTGAGCAATAAACGGCATCAGATTATTTGGGATACCTTGTGGGTCTTCACCCATGGTGCCTGATGTATGTGCACCAACAGGGTTAAAGTAGCGCAGTAACGTCACGCTCCAGTCGTTTTCAGCGTTGAATAGATCGCTCAAGCACTCTTCCACCATGTATTTACTGCGACCGTAAGGGTTAGTTGTCGCGCCAGTTGGTGAAGTTTCAGTAATCGGCACCACTTCTGGATCACCGTAAACAGTAGCCGAAGAACTAAACACGATGCTTTTCACGCCTGCTTTTTTCATGCTTCGAGCTAACACCAGTGAACCATTTACGTTGTTATCGTAGTACTCCAAAGGCTTAGCCACCGACTCCCCTACCGCTTTCAGACCAGCAAAATGAATCACGGCTTGGATATCATTCTCTGAAAACACGCTATCTAGAAAAGATTGGTCACGAATGTCGCCAAGATAAAACGTTGGTCGCTTGCCAGTTAACGATTCGATTCGTTCCAGCACTAGCTCTTTGCTATTGCAAAGGTTATCAACAATGATCGGCTCCATACCTGCCTGTATCATTTGAATGCATGTATGACTTCCGATGTAACCCATGCCGCCCGTAACCAGTACTTTCACAATCAACCTCTCTTTGTCGTCATTCGTGGGCTAACTCGAACTGATATTCAGCTCAGTAGCACCGTATGTCAGAAATAGTAGCAGCCATTTTGACTATAATTCTGTGATCAAAACCACGAAGTGTAAACGTTTACACTAAGTTTAATCATTGGTACAGAATAAGACATAGAGATAACGCATAGATATTAACCTCTAAACCATTGAATCTTAATAATATAATTATAGATAGTTAGGTTTTAGACATCACAAATGAGTTGAGCATTTATTTTACTAAAAGTTAATGCAATGACGTCTAGTTTGATTACAATAGGTTTGTAGAATAAAGAGGTGCATTGCTTTTTTACTAAATACCAATTTCAAAGCAGCGCAATATTCCAATAACAGGAAGTGAGTATGGCAACGTTAAAAGATATCGCGACTGAAGCGAATGTATCATTGGCTACAGTTTCAAGGGTTCTCAATGAAGATCCAACATTAAGCGTCAAGGAAGAGACCAAAAGGCGTATCTTTGAAATTGCAGAGAAGTTGGAATACAAAACCAGCAGCTCACGAAAAACCGTTAGCAGTAAAAAACAAAACCATCACTTTCTAGCACTGTATAACTACAAGCAAGAAGTTGAAGTTAACGACCCTTACTACCTATCAATCCGCCATGGGATTGAAACCCAATGTAAAAAGATGGAAGTTAAGCTAACCAACTGTTATGAGAGCAAAATACAGATTAACTCAACGCCAATCACAGGTGTTTTGTTAGTAGGAAGAATGACACCGGAGGTTATCGAACAAGCCAAAAAGCTAAGCGATAATATCTGTTATGTCGATTTCACTGATCACTCTGAACCTTATGACTCTGTCGATATCGACCTGGCTTTGATCAGCAAAGAGATCACCAACTTCTTTATCAACCAAGGCTATCAACGCATTGGTTTTATTGGCGGACAAGATAACGTCAACACTCCTGATATTCGCGAAGTAGCCTTTGCTGAATACGGTAGCCTTAAGAACGTTGTCAGTGAGCAAGACATCTACCGTGGTGACTTCTCTAGCTCATCAGGTTACAAGCTTGCAAAACAGATGCTCGCGACTGACGACTACCCTAAAGCCATGTTTATTGCATCAGATTCCATCGCTATTGGCGTTTTACGAGCGATACATGAACACGGATTGCGCATTCCTGAAGATATTGCGCTGATCAGTGTAAATGACATCCCAACCGCTAAGTTTACTTTCCCATCTTTATCAACGGTTCGTATCCATTCTGAACTGATGGGAATTCAAGGTGTTAACCTTCTGATAGAGAAAGCGCGCGACGGCCGAACCATCCCATTACGCGTCTATGTACCAAGCAAAATTAAGCTGCGCGACACAACAAAATAGTTATAAATATCAAATAAATAAACCAAAGCCACCTTTATTTAAGGTGGCCTTTTTTTGCTCATCACATATATCAATCGACACATATCCTCCTCTTTAACCTGCTGCATAAATCAACCAATAGCATTCTTTTAAGTGGATCACACAGCACCGCAAAAAGACCATAAAAACGTGATTAAGTTAAAATAAAACCATCCAATAATTCAGTAAATACTTTACTAATAATTATATCAAACCAAAAGTACTCCTATTCACTAAGAACCTATTATGCATAAGAAAAAAATGCAAATACGTTTCAGAGAGAACGGTTCAGCTACTTTCAACTATTGCATGGCCAATGGAAGGCCACAGCGATCTTAAATACGCAGATGAAGGTTTCCTATTACCAATTGATGTGCCTTTCGTACCATAAGACAACCCAACTGGCACAGACATCATGACCGTAACCTTCTACAACGCGGGCGGTATCTTGATCTTCCTTGGCTACGCATGGTAGAGGTACGGTCAATACGAGAAAAGCTTATCTCCAGAAGAGAACAAACTAGAAGCAAAACCTGAACCGGTGAACGCTTAGTTTTACCCTACATTCTGATTGAATACTTAAGGTACTCCCATTTGGTGAGTACCTTTTTTATGACTAAATAACAAGCTCTTAGACTATTTGGCCTACCATGATCCTTTTACTCTATTCACTGTACGTTAGCCTATGTCACCACAATGGAAGCGCACCTGATAATGGTAATGCTCTTTCAATAGTTTGTATTCATCATGGACACTTGGCGTCCATGAGTCGTCGCCGCCGACGCCCATATGGAAGCCATCGACATAAACAAACAGCTGTTCTTGTTCGGTTAAGTCACAAGTATGCTTTGCCTTCTGTAGCTGCTGTAACCCAAAACGACTGACTGAGAAATGAAAGTCTCCTTGCAGTTCAAATTTACTAACCTTTGCCTCACGAACATCGCAACGCAAGCCGCAATCAGAAGGGAAAATATACGGGGTATGCATTTGCTCAATGTTCTGCTGATATCGCCCCATATGGGCTGACATTTTTCGATCTGGGTAGTTTTCGTGTGGCCCACGACCAAACCATTCCACCCCGTCAGGCACATGGTTCAAAGCAAACTCAAAACCGACTCGTGGCAGAGACGGCAAACCTTTCGCCGCTTGAACATCCACATCTAACTTAACCTCACCATCGGTAAATAATTGGTACCGCCAAGTCGACAACAAACGAACCTGCCCTTCCACTGTGTGAGCAATGATTGCCGTCACCGACACCCCGTTTTTCTGAGTGATGGATGAAAATTCGATGCACTCTGGAGTAAGCCTATCCAACCTCATCGCCTGCCAGCGTGCTATCCATGAATTAGGGTCGACGCGGTTGGCTTCACTGACACCGATATCGTTGTCTAATGGTGCGCGATAAAAGTTATCTCGAAGACCACTCGCAAGCTGTTCCACCCCTTTGATTTTCCAGCTCTCTAATGTCCCAGATAACCTGTCGAACTCAACTTGATAAGCATCGCCACTCACCGTCAGCAGCGCGTCGGTTTCAGTCACTTTCGGTGGAAATTGAGAGAGGTTGGCATCCAACATCAATTGCGGCTGAGTGGGTAAGGTAAGCTGTTCAATCGCCGTCACATGGCCTTTATTCGCCCACGCAGTATTGGCATTTAATACCACTTCTAGGTTAAGGCAATTAAGCGCATTGGCCGTATGAGGAATAGTCACACCATTGAGTTCTATCTGAACACTCTCACCCGCACCAACCATCAATTCGATACAACCATCGCTCGTCACCACACCATTCTGGGTAACCGTCCAATTCAACGTTTCAACCCTGCTGGTCACAAATAGGTGTTCGCTGTGTACCTCAATCACCAGTGGTGATGCAGAAACCAGCTTGAACTGATAAAACTGTTGCGCCTTTTTCACTTCATGCAGCGTTGGATGTACCGTTCTGTCTGGGAATACCAAACCATTAATGCAGAACTGGCGATCATTAATCTCGTCGCCGAAATCACCACCATAGCCCCAATATTGTTTGCCGCTCGAATCGGTTTTGGTGATCCCTTGATCGACCCAATCCCAGATAAATCCGCCCTGTAATCTTGGGTTGTCTCTAAACGCTTGCCAATATTTATCAAAGCTACCCAGACTGTTCCCCATTGCATGGGCGTACTCACAGAGAATAAGAGGACGATGCTCGTTTGGTAGAGCGATCGCTTTACGAATGCCAACGCGAGGTGTCACTTCAGGTTGACTCTCAACCACAGGTAAATCCCAATCAACACGCGCATACATAGGACATAAAATATCGGTCGCTGCTGTATCTGCCCCGCCACCTTCATACTGAACGGGACGTGTTGGGTCAGTTTGTTTCACCCATTGATACATCGCATGGTGATTACGACCAATCCCCGACTCATTACCCAACGACCAAATGATCACGCTGGCGTGGTTTTTGTCGCGCTCCACTAGCCTTGTCATTCGTCTCATGTACGCACTCAACCATGACGCATCGTCGGATAAACGGCACATCGGAAATTGACCATGGGTTTCCACATTCGCTTCATCAACCAGATACAGGCCATACTCATCACACAATTCATACCATAATGGGTGATTCGGATAATGAGCGGTTCTAACTGCATTGAAGTTATTTTGTTTGAGCAGTTTGATGTCTTGAATCATCCCTTCTCGAGTCATGGTGTGACCCAATTCAGGGTGATGTTCATGGCGATTCACACCACGAATCAGCAACGGCTTACCGTTAACTTTGAGCAAACTATCGGTAATTTCAATACATCGAAATCCGACATCGTAAGCCTCACAATCGACAAGCTCATCATGTTCATTGAGCAATGACACCACACAACGATACAGATAAGGTGATTCGGCACTCCACTTGTTCGGATTCACCACTGAAATGCGGTGTTCAGCGACTTCAGACCAAGGCCCTTTCTCATCCACAACTCGCTCACCAAAGCCCACGATTTGAGGTTCACAAACCAACTGTCCTTGAGCATCATAAAGTTCAGCTCTCAGCTTATCGAAGCCTTCTACATCATTGCTGTGCTTGGTTATTTGCGTAGAAATATTTAAAACCGCATCGCGATAGCAAGCATCTACCTGCGTCTCAATACCAACATCCTCAATGGCGACCTTGGGCTTTCTCAATAAAGTCACATCACGGAATATGCCGCTGAGCCACCACATATCTTGGTCTTCGAGGTAAGAACCATCAGACCAACGCAGCACCATCACTGCGAGCGTGTTCTCACCTGCTTGCAAGTATTCAGACAGGTCAAATTCAGCCGGTAATCGGCTGTCTTGCGAATAGCCAACCCACTTGCCGTTACACCACAAATGAAAAGCAGAATTCACGCCATCAAAGGTCAGCCTATGGGTATCTAATAGCTCCGGTTCCATGCAGTTAAAATGCGTTCGGTAGAGCCCTGTCGGATTGTCGGTTGGTACAAAAGGCGGGTTATCAGCGAAAGGATATTTCACATTGGTATAGATCGGTTTATCAAAGCCTTGCATCTGCCAGTTGCTTGGCACTGCGATCGACTTCCATAAGGAATCATCGAAATGTTCAGAGACAAACTCTTCGCCGACCAACTCAGGCGAATCGAACAGCTGAAACTTCCAAACCCCATTGAGAAACAAGGTGCGTGACGAGTTCTTCCCCAAAGCCTCAGCCAACGAGGTGTAACCATTCAAAGGAGCATGAGCCTCAACAACATTATGATGAGTGATGTGTTGGTTTTCCCATTCGCGGGCAGAGATGATTTGAGAGAAAGTTCTCATTGAGTGTTCCTTACGATAAACCGAATATAGTGAATCATTGCAAGTAGTACTAGGCAGGTTGTATTGGGGGCCTCTTGTGCTCAAAACGACGAACACTAATCAAATAACACTGGCAATGACAAACTGAAAAGGAAAAGAGCCGCAGCAAGAGTCGCTGCGGCAGATAACGTATTACTTAAAGGTACGCTTGCTCACCTTATCGAGTTTCTTCAAGATTTTTTCGATTCGGTCAGGGTGAACCATAAACTCTTGGAAGCCTTTCATGCCCTCTTTGGCCATCGCAGGATCGGTATCACGGTCATAGAACTGAGCCGTACCATCGGTAGAAGCGAGCATTGCTACACCTTTATCTAAGAACGGATCTGACTTGGCTTTGGCTTTATTGTTGGTCGGAATTTGTAACAGCATCTCATTGATCAGCTGTTGGTTTTCCGCACGCGCAACAAACTCTAGGAACTTACGTGCATCTTCCTTATTTTCCGCTTTTGAAGGAATGTGTAGCGTATCCATTGGCGCGTCTTCTGACATCGGAATACTTGGGTCGATGACAGGAAATTGGAAGAAATCCATCTTGCCATCCAACTCAGCAGGGAAGTTAGGCGTGATGAAGTTACCCATCAGGTACATCGCCGCTTTACCGTTGTACAAGAAAGGTTGAGCTTCTTGCCAAGAATAAGAGGCGTGATTTTCTAGATAGTAACCAGGCTCAACAAGCTCCGCCCAGTTAGCGAAGGTTTTCTTCACACGTTCGTCAGAATAAGGCACCTTGCCTTCCATCAACTGAATATGGAAATCCAAGCCGTTGGTACGCATGTTGATGTAATCAAACCAACCTGCAGCAGTCCACAAGTACTTAGTACCAATCGCAAACGGTGCCACACCATTTTCTTTCAGCGTTGCCGATGCCGATTTCAGATCATCCCATGTTTTAGGTTCAGCAATTCCATACTGTTCAAAAATGTCTTTGCGGTAGTAGATACCCCATTGGTAATACGTGTATGGCACACCAAATTGCTTGCCATTCACCGTCATTGCAGGTGCGGCTGACGCAAAGTCTTGCTTCATGTTGTTGTCAGTCCAAATATCACTAACATCTTCAAACAGGCCGCGGTCAACAAAGGCTTTCATTCGGTTACCCGCATACCAAAAAACCACGTCCGGCGGCGAAGTAACCAACCAATTACGAATCGTTGTTTTGTACGACTCGTGATCGTACAAATTGTACTTGACCGTAATATCTGGGTTTTCTTTTTCAAAGCGGTTAATGATCTCACCCCACGCCTCTTTTGGCGCTGGATCAGAAGCATCTGAGTTGATGACTAAGGTGCCTGCAAACGATGTTGCAGACATGGAGGCAGCGAGCACTGCAGAGGCAGCGATATGTTTCACGTATTTCATATTGAGGTCCTTGTTATGGAGCTAAGCTCTCTAAGTCCAATTCTTATTGTTTTCTCTCGTAGGGTTGTTCGTGTTTTAGTTTCTCTTCAATGATTTATCCATTCGGGATGTCGGTAGCAATAACGGCTTATAACAGCCGATATTGCTAGGTTCGTGTATCGATTCTTATCTCTTTATTTACCCTTTGGTCGCACCTAATGTCAGGCCTGCGATAAAGTGCTTTTGCATGGTAAAGAACAGCACTACCGGTGGGATAGCCGCAACCACGGCACCCGCCGACATAAACTGCCAAGACGCCAGCCATTGGCCTTGCAGTGAGCTCAAACCCGCAGTCACAGGGCGAACGTCATCACTCTGAACCAGTACTAGAGCCCAGAAGAAGTCATTCCAAATAAAGGTAAACACCAACACGGCTAACGCAGCTAATGCAGGGCGAACTAAAGGCAGCACCACATGCCAAAATATTTTCCATTCGCTGACTCCCTCCACACGCGCCGCTTCGATCAAGGCATCAGGGATCCCAACAATAAAGTTACGCATGAACAAGGTACAAAATCCGGCTTGGAAAGCGATATGGAAGAAAATCAGCGCCCAATGGGTATCGTAAAGGCCAAGTCCAATAGTTAAATCACGCACTGGAATCATCAAAATTTGGAACGGAACAAAGTTGCCCGCAATAAACATCGCAAAGATCCAAACGTTGGCTTTGAAGTTGTATTTCGCCAAGGCATACCCAGCCAGAGTCGAGAGTGCGACAGCCCCTGCGACCGCTGGCAATGTAATGATCAAGCTATTGATTAGGTACTGCCCCATCGAGGTCGAGGTAAAAACTTGGGTGTAGTTCTCTATGAATTGAATCTCGCTCGGCCAGCCCCAGTAATTACCTTTGTTGATGTCATCCATTGAACGAATCGACGTCATCATCACGGCGATAAGCGGTAATAACCACATCACGATCGAGATAGGTAACGCGACTCGGTAGCTGATATTAGTAAAGCGACCGGCTTTTTGAATTGGTTGCGGAAACATTATTTTTCACTCCTTAACATGCGCCACAAGAAGTAAGCGATATAGATATCCATAATCAGAAACAGCACCACAGAAACCGCTGCACCGTAACCCATTCGATAGTTAAAGATAGACTCTTCATACATTTGATACGCCAGTACCGTCGAGCTGCCCCAAGGTCCACCCGCCGTCATGGTTGCCACTAAATCGAAACAACGCAGGGCACCAATCACGGTCACGACCACGGCGATAAACGTCGCCGGTCTTAGTTGAGGAAGCACCACATACCAGAGCATGCGCCACTTCTTTGCACCATCCAGTCGCGCCGCTTCTAATTGCTCTGGGTCGAGATTGTTCAACCCCGTGAGATACAAGATCATGCAGTAAGAAATTTGTGGCCATAGGCCCGCGGCAATGATCCCGTAGGTCACATAGTCTTCATCAGCGAGTATGGAAACAGGCTCAAAGCCGAAGGCACCTAGTACCATATTGAAAAGACCAAATGACGGGTCATAGAACCAAGAAAATACGAGGCCGACCACCACTTGAGAAATAACAAAGGGGAAGAAGAATAAGGATTTAACGACACGAATGCCTTTCACTTGTTGGTTTAAGAAAAGGGCAATCGCCAAGCCACACGGTGGCGCAAGCATAAAGAAGATCAACCAAAGGAAGTTATTCGTTAACGAAGTATAAAAAGCATCTGAGTCAAATAGCTCACGATAGTTCTCAAGCCCCACCCACTCTTTTTCACCTAGCCCGTCCCACTCAAAGAAGCTCAGCCAGATACTGTCCAAGATGGGGTAGATAACATAGAGAGAGAAGATAGCGATGGCTGGCGCCAAGAACAGCCAAGGCGACACCTTAGAACTAATGCGCCTTTTCTTTTTCGCCGATGGGATGCGATTTTCTGGGTATATCGTTTTCACAGATTGCTCCATTTCCCGAAATTCCTTGTATTAAAAGCTTCATTTACTATTTGATTAATTTCCACCTAGGTTTCTAAATTTAATCGAGCAACGCAGCATTTATAGTAATTACGTTCAAATACTAGGCTTATTGATAACATTGCGCACAGTTATGTTTTATTTTTGTAAACGTTTCCACAAAAATCAGTATAGATCGCCAAATTTATATGACCACGATCAATAAATCATGCGAGGCACCTAACAAATTTCTGATGAAAGCGTATGTTTTAAAGGCAAAGAGATGCAGTCCAACGAAGCAAGGAGAGAGCATGGCTGATATCAGCTTAAAACAGGTCATCAAACGATATGGTGATGTTCAAACGATCCATGGTGTTGATCTAGAAATAAGTAACGGCGAATTCGTAGTATTCGTTGGACCGTCTGGTTGCGGTAAATCAACTCTCTTACGCTTAGTTGCTGGCTTGGAAGAGATTACTGAAGGTGAGATACATATTGGCGATGATCTGGTTAACGATGTCGATCCTGCCGAGCGTGGTGTGGCGATGGTATTCCAGTCCTACGCCCTTTATCCGCATATGACGGTTGAAGAAAACATGGGCTTTGGCCTGAAAATGAACGGGGTAGCTAAAGAAGTCGTCGAGAAACAAGTCACGAGTGCAGCGAAAACGCTTCAACTAGATCCTTTATTGAAGCGTAAACCTAAAGAACTGTCAGGTGGACAACGTCAGCGTGTTGCTATCGGTCGAGCAATTGTTCGCAACCCAAGAGTGTTCTTATTCGACGAGCCTTTATCAAACTTAGATGCTGAACTTCGTGTCGATATGCGCTTACAAATCGCCAAACTGCACCAAGATCTGCAAAATACCATGATTTATGTCACGCACGATCAGGTCGAAGCAATGACGCTTGCTGACAAGATCGTGGTACTAAGAGACGGTCGAGTAGAACAAGTGGGTTCACCTCTCGAACTGTATCATTCTCCACAAAATGAGTTTGTGGCTGGCTTTATTGGCTCTCCGAAAATGAACTTCCTACCGTGTATCGTGAACAGCACCTCAGAAACTCATGCCCAACTGACCGTCAATGGACTTAATAAAATGACTCTACCATTGCCAAGTGATGGCCTTGCCGAAGGACAAAAATTGACTCTTGGTATTCGACCAGAACATTTGGAGATCAATGGCGAGTCAGATATCACTATTGAGTTCCAGAGCGAAGTGGTAGAACGATTGGGCAATAGTACCTATATGTTTGGCCAATCATGTGGTGTTGATAGCTTCAAGGTACACCTACCTGGAGATCAAGAAGTCGCACGCTATCAGTCTCTCAATTTAAATTTCGCATCAAAAGATTGCCATCTGTTTGATGCTGAAGGTCAGCGTATTAACTAGGCTTTGAAAACGGTAGAGCTAGCTCGATGTCGCTAGCTTTACCACTTCATTTCAAACTCATTTCTTGTGCCACTTTTAAATAGTTAAACGCTTCCACTTTCTTCCTCTTTACCTTATGAAACATCTCTCAAAAGTTTCATAACTCACACCTAAATGTTGGCCTCTGAAGGCTTATTCGAACTTTATTTACCCTTAATAGCTATCCGGACATTAATTTGATAGTCGTTTACTCAATAATGGCTAAACTATAGCGTCGCTTACCCCTTTCTGAGAAAACCCAAATGCCTAATGCTGATTCCACCCTAAATAAACGCATGGGAATCGTTGCGCTCACCTGGCCAATTTTTATCGAAGTTCTTCTAAGAACCGCACTCAACACCAGTGATGTATTCATGTTATCGGGATACTCGGACAAAGCCGTGTCTGCTGTTGGTGTTATTTCTCAGATATCTTTTTTCCTGATCATCGTCTCAACCATGGTCAGCAGTGGTACAGGCATCCTAATCGCACAGTACAACGGTGCTTCTCGCACTCAAGAGAGCGCTCACGTGGGCGTGGCGAGCATTATCTTGGCCATTATTACCGGTGTGTTACTCAGTATGATTGCGATTCTTGGTGCTGAATATTTTATTCCGCTCTACCAACTGGAAGCTCAAGTCGAACAGTACGCTCAAGAGTATCTGTTTATCAGTGGTGCTCTCACCTTTAATGTCACGATAGGTGTCGTTCTCACCACGATTCTGCGCAGTCATGGCTACTCTAAGTCACCGATGATCATCAACTTAATAGCAGGTGTTATTAACGTACTGGGTAACTATTGCGTGTTGTACCAACCTTTTGGCCTACCAGTGTACGGTGTACAAGGCGTTGCTGCATCAACGGTCATTAGCCAAATGATTGGCCTATTGATCTTAATCGGTGTTGTAAGAAATAAAGGAATAGACTTACCTCTTAAGCAGTTCAAATTCGTACCTAAAGCTATCTATCAAAAAATCATTAAGATCGGCTCAATGAATGCGGGTGAGGTACTGTCTTACAACATGGCGCAAATCACAATTACCTTCTTCATAGTGCAGATGGGAACCTCGTCATTGGCGGCGTTCACCTATGCACAAAACATCGCACGTCTCTCTTTTGCGTTTGCTTTAGCTATCGGCCAAGGGAGCCAAATTCAAACAGGCTACTACATTGGAAAGGGCTGGATAGATGAAATTACGAGCCGGGTACAACGCTACTTTGTGGTTGGCTTCATCGCCTCAACTAGCATAACTTGTATGGTCTATATTTTCCGTTTTGAGATCCTAGATCTATTCACTCAAGATCCTGAAATCATCGCCCTTGCTGCATTACTTATTGCCGGGTCAATCTTGTTAGAAGCTGGCCGTGTTTTTAACCTGATCTTCATCTCATGTCTAAAAGCGACAGGCGACATTAAGTTCCCTGTAAAGATGGGAGTATTGAGCATGTGGGGCATTGGGGTTGCAATGAGCTATTTGCTTGGTGTGCACTGGGGCTACGGTGTATTTGGTGCCTGGATGGCTATCGCGATGGACGAATGGTTCCGAGGAATCATCATGGCGTATCGTTGGCGAGCAAAGAAATGGATTCGATTCTCATTCTAGAACATGAGTTTAGCGTTACATTTATCTTCATCAGATAGACAAACGCCGCTCCTATTTTCAAGGAGCGGCGTTTTCGTTTTTAATGAATCGAACTCACCTACGCGGTCGCAAGTGCTTTCTTACGCTTTGCTAAGCGTGCTGCAATACCAAACAGCATCACAATGCCGCACACACCGTAGACTTGCATGATGGTTGGATCATCCGAGACAAAACCAACATCAGAGAACATCACGTACGCACCTAATACCATGTAGAGAATGATAGCCGAAGCTTCGAAACGGAACGCCCAAGGCGTAACATCAATGTTTTCATTTACAGGCATCACATAATCATCTTCACGTGGCATAAAGTAACCAATAATGAACATCAGCGCCGTACATACAACAAACAGAATCGCCAATTGGTGTAAGAAGTGAATAGGTGTTTTGAACACTAACTGCATCGCAGCGTATGAACTTACAAATACCACCAATGCCACTTTAGCCGCTAGAGCTGGCACACGTTTAGAGATGTAACCCACAAACACGATAGTGAAAATTGGCACACTGAAGAAGCCCGCTACCATTTGTAGGTATTGGAACAAACCTTCTGGTGCGTACATGATGAATGGTGCGATACATACCGAGATAATCGCGATCACAACGCCGAAGATACGGCCTTTACCCACCAGTTCTTCATCCGTTTTACCTTTACCAAACAAAGGTTTGTAGACATTCAATGCAAATAGAGTGGTCGAACTGTTAAGTACACCATTAAATGTACTTAGGATGGCACCAAACATAACCGCAACAAAGAAGCCAACTAAAGGCTTAGGTAATACTTCGTTTACCAAGCGCGTGTACATGGTGTCAGGGTTACCCGCATCAGCACCAAACATGTGAAAAGCGATGATGCCTGGAATGATTAGGAACAACGGAGAGATAACCTTAATCGCACCCGCAAGGATTACCCCTTTCTGACCTTCTTTTAAGTTCTTTGCACCTAATGCGCGTTGAATGATGGATTGATCCGTACCCCAGTAGTAAAGGTTCACAAGTAGAAGACCGGTAAACAAGGTTGAGAACGGCAGTGGATCGGTCTCAGTACCAACCGATTGCAGTTTCTCTGGCGCAGCGTACAACAGCGTATCTAAGCCAGCCCCAAAACTGCCATCACCTAGAGCCATCAAGCCAAAAACAGGGATCATCAAGCCGCCAATAATAAGACCAACACCATTAATAGTATCGGCAATCACAACCGCTTTGAGTCCACCATAAATCGCGTAAAAGAAACCAAGTAGACCGATCGTCGCTGAAATTAAGGCTATCGAGCTGAATTCTGAAATATTAAGCAGAGCTTGAACATCAAAGATCTCACCGAGAACAACGGCACCGGCATAAAGTGTGGTTGGCAAGATATTGATGACGTACTGGCACAAGAAAAGTAACGTCACAAACTTCTTCACCGACATGTCGTAACGACTCTCTAAGAAGTCTGGAATCGTCGTGATCCCTTGCTTGAGGTAACGCGGTACTAACATCAGAGCGATGATCACTAAGGTGACACCAGACGCTACTTCCCAACCCATGACACTCATGTTGTGGGTATAGGCTTGTGCGCTCATGCCAACAAAGCTAGTCGCGCTCAAGTTGGTTAAAATTAGGGAGCTGGCAATCAAACCACCGGTTAAGCTTCTTCCACCGAGAAAGAAACCGTCTTGTGAGGTGTTCTTGTCATTTTTAACTTTGTTGTAGGTAAACGCGACAACAAAACCAGTAAATAACAAGAATGACAGCAGAACTGTAATAGACATTTTGTTTTCCTTAAGTTTAGTTATTGCGGCAGCAATTCCTCGCTGCCGATTATATTTTTATATTTAGAATTTTATTTGTAGGGGGACTCAGAGTTAGCGCTTCATATCTTTTTCAGATGAACAATCAAGGCTGACTCTGGGTCTAGAATCGGTAAGGTCAATCCAATCTCCTTGAGGTTATCGCCACTCAGGGTTAACGTTTTGTCGAGCCATTGAGGGCGTTGTTTCATCAACTGGAAACTGGTTTTTGGCATGTCCACTAACTTCACTTGATACATCGCGTTGTCTTCCACGCAGCTAATACGAAGTGGCGAAGGCAGAGCATATTCAGGCATCGCTAATTGGCACACGGTGATCAGCATTTCATCGTCATTTTCAACGCCATAAATGTTCTGATTTTTGTCCGAAGGATCCATTCGGAAACTGCGGCCTGAATGCAAAACATGACGAAATTGCTTATGCAGTGAAATGTAATGTGAGAATGCTTGTTTCTCTTCCGGTGATTCTTTAACAGGGTCAAGCTCAACCCCCATATGCCCCATGAGTGCGGTTACACCACGCATATTGATGCTGTGACGACGGTTGGTTGAGTGGCATTCTGCTGGGCCGATGTGCGCCCCCATCACTTCTGGTGGGAAGAAGTAACTCATGCCTTTCTGAATGGCTTGGCGCTCTAAGGCATCATTACAATCCGATGCCCAGAAACGATGGGTTCGTTTTAGAATTTCAAAATCGATACGGCCGCCGCCCGAAGAACAAGATTCAATCTCGACTTCTGGGTGCGCTAGATTCAACTCATCAACAAGGCGATATAGCGCTTTAGTTTGACCATGCACCGCAGCCTTACCTTGATGCCCAGGTTGAACCAACTCTCGGTTCATATCCCACTTTAAATAAGTGATGTTGTACCGAGTCAGCAGCGCATTGAGGCGTTCATACAAATAGTTAAAACACGCTTCATTTTGTAGGTCTAACACATACTGCCAACGGCCAGATGGTTGATGATACCCTTGTAAACCAAGCACCCAATCAGGATGATTTAGGTAAAGATTAGAATCTTGGCTTACCATCTCAGGTTCAACCCAAAGGCCAAACTCCATACCCTGTTGGTTTACATGTTCAATCACAGGCTCTAAGCCATTTGGATATTTCACCTCATCCAAATACCAGTCGCCCAGTGCGGTACGTTCACCATCACGCCCCACAAACCAACCATCATCAATAATGAAACGTTCAACGCCCATCACGCCCGCTTCCGTTGCCATCTTCATGATGTAGTCAGGCTTGTGATCAAAATAGATCCCTTCCCATGTGTTTAAATGAACGGGACGAGGTTTTTCGGTTGGGAATTTAATAATGTTGTCGCGAACAAATTGCTGAAAACGCTGAGCAATACCGTTCAAGCCCGAATTGCTGTAACAACCATAGAGCCAAGGTGTCTGATAAGTAGCCTCTGGTTCTAGAATCGATTCACCCGCTAGCAATAACTCTCCCGCTTGAACAAAGCGGCGACCATCACTACGAACATCCGCGCGCATTTGGTGGTTACCGCTCCAGCCCAAATGAAATCCCCATACCAAACCATGTTGCTCTGAGAACCCTTGAGTCCCTGCAAACATCCCCGGAAAATTCTCGTGAGATGTGCGACCGCGACGGTTTTCTTGCATGAAGCCACCGTGTTCAAAGCGCTGACGTTGCGTTTGGAACTCATGACACCAACGGCCATGGAACGTCATGAGTTCGTTAGCATGATTCGGTAACGGCAGCGTTGAAGACAGCTTATTCAGGTAGTATTTGTTGCTGCCTTTATTGATGACGGTTACACGCTTTTGGACGACGTCAGATTCGAAATCCAGTTTGATCTCAACCTTAATCTCCAGCAGAGTAACCTTGTCTTCAAGGAGGAAACTCACTTCTTGATCTTGAGCATCGTAACGAACGGTCTTAAAGACGGGAGCCCAATCAAGCCCTTCTCTATGACCTTCAATGCCTGGAGCGTTAAAGTGCCCACTGCCTAACTCAGGACAAAGAGAGAGAGGCACATCCACATCAAGTCGAGCTTGGGAAATCGGTCTCTCTGTCGAAAGCAGAAGATCTTCATCAATACTTGCGATCTTTGCTCCCCAATGCAAAACCTCTGGAACACGCCCGGATTTAATGATCAAACTATGATTTTTACTCTTTAAGTGAATAAATTCGTTCATTACTAATCTCTATTGTTTTCGTAAACATAATATAAAAATAATAGTGAACTCATAACGCCAAATTAGTATCTAAAATCGACAAAAACGTGATTTAAATTGGCTTTAACATTCGAAAAATTTGCACAAGATCGACTGTTTACGGAAACATTTTTAATGTTTTAAAAGACATTTATTTGAGAGTGCGCAGAGTTTAGTTTGGTAAATTTCGGTAGGCTTATTTCACCCTAAAATATTCGATGAGTAGAGCGATGAGTATCACCTTTAAAGACGTAGCAAAACTGGCAGGGGTATCCACCCAAACAGTATCTCGAGTAACCAATGGCTCACAAGACGTCGCGGAATCCACCCGCAATAAGGTTAACGCCGCCATAAAGCAACTTGGCTATGTGCCCAATAAAGGTGCTCAAATGCTCAGTCGAGCCAAGTCCACCAGCGTTGGCTTAGTCACTCTCGATATGGCCTTACACGGTGCCGCAATGATCGCAAATGGTGTGCGAATGCAGGCTCACGATATGAGTTATGGCGTTGCTTTCTCTGTTGTTTCCGAGCCCAACCTCGCGAATACCCGAGAGGCAATTCGTGAACTGATAGCCCAACAAGTCGACAGCATCATTCTCAATGTGCCTTTAAAGAGTGCCGATGCAGAATTGTTAGTGGATCAATATCAACACCTCAACCTCATTTTCATTGATGTTCCTTCTAACAGCCAAGTGAACTATGTTTGTGGTGACCATGCGGAGGGAGCAAAACTGGCGGCTCAACATCTACTTGAGAGCGGACGAACGGACTTTTTGTTGATCACAGGTCCGAACGAATCCAGCGCCTCAAAGATTCGTCATCAAAGTTGGTTAGCCGCGTTATCAGATGCAGATAGTAAGGTGAAGTATCAATATCAAGGAAACTGGCAAGCAGAAAGTGGTTATCTTGGCGTTCGAGAAGCTGTCGCTAAACAAACCCGATTTGATGCCGTGCTAGTCGCAAGTGACCAAATGGCGTTAGGAGTATTACGCGCGCTACAAGAACTGCAAATCAAAGTGCCCGAAAAAGTCGCGGTCGTCGGCTTTGATGGCATCGAAGACAGCGCTTTTTTTAACCCGCCACTCACCACAATCAAACAAGACTTTACCACGATAGGTCGACAGGCTGTGGTTATTGCAGAGAAGCTCAGCGCGAACTCACAAGATGCCCTATTACAGCAACATATTGAAACTCAACTGATTCACAGAGAGAGTAGCCAATCTAAAGTCACTGCTCACTATGAAAAACAACAGATAGAACAACTATTGAGTAAAATTCACAGCTTACTGCCTGAATAGATGTCAGGGAAAAGAAAAAGCGCTAGGGGGAGCTAGCGCTTCAAGACCAACTAAGTCCGTTTAGCCTGGTAGTTTTTTAAGCTATATCATAAGGATATAACCATTTTTTTACTTAGGTAAATCAAAAAGCCTATTCTTTACGACTGCTTTGAGTCGTAAATTAAGTATAGTCGGATTCTTATAATAAATCGGATTTGTCTAAAATTAATTTATATAAAATTGAAGACTACCCTGCACTATAGACTATTCGGAAATCACAGAAGAGATCGCATTCACAATCAATTTTCTAAGTCGCTTATTTTTATCATCTAAATGTTTAGCCTTTCTATAAACAAGCTGTATATCAAAATCCGGAACATCAATAGGTGGTTTCACCGCCAGCAAAGTTTCTTCGCTGCGCGCGACTAGCTTGGGGACAATACACAACAATTCTCTCCCACGAATCAATCGCTTTACTGTTAAAAAATTACTTGAGGCTATAGCGACCTGTCGACTAAAACCCACTTCTGCCAGTCGACTATCAACGCCCGTTTTTAAATCACCAGAAGGCGACACAAGTGCATGCTCCACAGAAACAAATTGCTCTAAAGACATAGGTAAATCAATAGACAAGACCGATTTATCAAACAAGCAAACATGTTCCTCAGTGTATAAATGCTTTGTTCGATAATGCTTTGGTACCTGACCAAAACTACCGATCGCAATGTCGAGTTTGGCATCTTCAAAAAGTTGTTGATAGTTGCTCCGGTTTACATTGAACAACGCGACTTGGGAGTAAGGAGAAGATTGCTTAATAAGGTCAAACAATATTGGAGCGAACATCTGCTCAGCATAATCAGTGAGACCAATCTTCCAAGTCCCTTTATAAGTCGCGGCATCAAACGATTTAGACAGTAACACCTCTAACTGAATGGTATTGAGTAAAGTCTCTACCGTACTGGATAATTCGATGGCTCGATCGGTCGCCTCCATCCTGCTACCAACACGCTCAAACAAAGGGTCATCAAACAACTTTCGAAGCCGTTGTAAACTATGACTCATTGCTGACTGGCTGACATAACAACGTTCAGCTGCCTTGCTAACGCTATTGGTTTTATACAGCGCCTGTAATGCAATCAACAAGTTAAGGTCGATCCCTTTCCAGTTAAAATCAGCCATAAAACAAAACCTATATTATTCATAGTTATAATTAAAACAATTAATTTGAATCATAGTTTAACTCCACCTAAATTACGCTAAACATTTATCTGGAATCGATCATGCTTTCAATTTTTAAAACCTTTTTCTGGCTTGGCTGGATTAGCTTCGGTGGACCAGCGGCGCATATTGGCTACTTCCGTAAAACATTTGTTGAGAAACTGAATTGGTTGTCCGACGAAGAGTACGGGCAAATAGTCGCACTCAGTCAGTTTCTACCGGGCCCAGGTTCAAGCCAAGTTGGCTTTGCGGTTGGCTACAAAAAAGGGGGCTTGACTGGTGCGATAGCTGCTTTTATCGGCTTCACATCCCCATCGGTCATTCTGATGCTGATATTGGCTTTAGTGAGCAACCAACTATTGGAAGCGCCGTTGTTCAACTCAATCATCCACGGACTAAAGCTGCTCGCAGTTGTGGTTGTAGCTGACGCCACTTTCGGCATGTATAAAAACTTTTGCCAATCAAAGATAGCAACAGCATTGTGTGTGATTACAGCGATTGTCCTGCTGTTAATTCCAGGGATCTGGCCGCAAATTTTCGTACTTCTGTTTGCAGCTATCATTGGCAGCACGTTTTTGACTTCACAAGAGTTAAAGACAGTCCCATCGACACATAAGATATCCATAACGCCGCTTGTTATTTTTGTAGCGCTATTGGTTGGTTTACCTCTGTTCAGTGCATATTCTCAAGGCATCGAAGTGTTTGGGTTATTTTACCAAGCAGGCAGCTTAGTCTTCGGTGGCGGTCACGTGGTTCTTCCGTTGCTACAGAATGGTATTGGCGACCAACTGTCTCAAGATACCTTCCTAACAGGCTATGCTGCTGCGCAAGCGGTTCCCGGCCCGATGTTTACGTTAGCTACTTACCTCGGTTATGTGTTAATGCCATCAGCACCGATTACAGGTGCACTGCTCGCAACAATTGCCGTGTTCTTACCGGGCTTCTTATTGCTACTCGGTGTACTGAAGAACTGGCAGGCAATTGCGAGTAAACCTTTGGTGGCTGGTGCTCTTACCGGTGTGAATGCAGCAGTTGTTGGTCTATTACTTGCAGCCCTGTATCAACCTATCTTCACCAGCGCAGTAAGTAGTGGCTTAGATTTCGCATTGATCATTGTTGGTGTTTGGCTATTGAAAACCGTGAAGATGCCGATTGTAGGTTTAGTTGGGATATTCATGTTATTTGGTGCCGCTACTGGCCTGTAACATTAAACAGGAAGTAGGAAGTAGGAAGTAGGAAGCTAACTGCTAGCTTCCTACTCTAATGCTTAGAAACAATTTTAATTCCATGAAAATTGAAGAATAAATTACAATCGATAAGGGGGGCAAAACTCAACGGCCAAAACGAGTTTTGATTGTCAGGAAGGTAATAGTTTAAAAAGGCAATTAAGTTATTACATGGATTAACATGTTCTCTCGCCATTATGTAATCGTAATTCCAGCCCTTTTTTAAACCGTGTTTTCTTGTCGTCATATAACGCCCGATCTTCCAAGCGATTCCTGGATCGGTAGGAATCAAAATAGACAGAGTTCCCCCTGGTTTTAACACTCTTAACCACTCTTTGATCACCAAATGAGGCTCGTATAGGTGCTCCAATATATGAGTTGCGATCACGCGATCAAAACTGTTACTTTCAAAATCTAACTCACAAGCATTAGTTACGTTAAAAGTGAGTTTGTCATAAGAATTGATATGGCTGAGTTGCTTATCTGCTACTTCTAGTGCTGATGCATCACCATCACTAACAGGCTTTGTTGCGTAATTCAGTTTAGAGACAGAGCAGCCCCATTTCGCGTATTTCTTAGTCAATACGACAAGTTTCAGGCATACCTAATCCAGTAAGCTTGTTCAACGCTTTTATCATCGCGTAAGTTTCACCCACCTGTGCATTATAATTTATTAAGCTCAATCGTCCTCCTAGTAACTGTTTAACTCGATACATCGCCGTTTCTGAGAGTGAACGTTTGTGGTATCCATACCGCTCTTTCCAATACTTATTTGAGCCGTATAACTTCTGACAACCCACGGCAATATTTCGAGGGTGACCACGCTCCCAGAAGGCTGCTCCTTCTCTTGGGGGAATAAGCGCAATGGCCCCCTTAATCTTAATAGCAGCGTGACACGCTCTCGTGTCGTAAGCGCCATCACCAGACACCTCAAGGATACTTCGGCGTGTTTGTTTCAGTAAGTTCGGGAGTACTTCTCCATCTGTAACCGTCGATAAACTTAGCTCGGCGGCAATGATCTCATGAGTGTTGGTATCGACGGCAATATGAAGCTTTCGCCAGACTCTACGCTTGCCATCCGTCCCGTGTTTTTTGACTTTCCATTCACCTTCGCCATAAACCTTAAGGCCAGTAGCATCAATAGCTAGGTGCTGTATTGCTCCTCTCGCTTTAGTCTTAAATGAAACCTCAACTTGCTTGGCTCTACGACTGATGCAGGTGTAATGCGGACAACTTAACGGTACATGAGCTAACCTAAATATCGAGTCGATAAATCCTTGAAGCGCTCTCAATGGCATAGAAAAAACTCGTTTGACCATAAGTGCTGTCGTGATAGCTAAATCACTGAACCGACGCGGCCTCCCGCGCTTATTCTGTTTGCTTTGCGCCCACCCGCTTATTGCTTCTTCATCAATCCAAAAGGTCAGAGAACCACGGTTAATGAGTGATTGGTTGTATTGCTTCCAGTTGGTTGTTTTGTAACGTGGTTTAGGCATAGGGCTACGAGATAGAGTGAACGTAGCTGATCAGATCGTAGGTTCTTGATTGAGTTCCATTGAATTACGCAACAAAGCCCAACTTAAGCACAAAACGCAACATATCTTCGAGACCCATTTCGATCTCGACAGGGACATGAACAACAACAATCAACTGCCAGCCAAACTGTTTACTTCAGAAGTCGTCAACTTTGTTATGGACAACATAAACAAAGAGATCAGAGAAAAAGAAATTGCAGAAAAATGTCACTGTTCAACGAGCTACTTTTCTAAAAAGTTTCATCTACACTTTGGAGTAAGCTTTAGGGACTTCGTGTGCGATAAACGAATCCTACTGCAAAAAAATTGATTGAGGCAGATACCGAATCAAAAATAGCCGTTATCGCTTATCAATGTGGATACAAAGATGTCTCGTATTTCTCAAGAATCTTTAAGAAAAGAACAGGTGTGACACCTGCGAGCTATAGGCGTGCCTGCATGGATAACATAAAACGCTAATTTTACTCCCTAAAAGAAAAAATCATGGTACATTTAACATGATTTTAACAAAAAATAATAACTTAGCGAAAAACATGGAGTTAGACAATGATTCAGCCTAACGAGTTTAGCCAAGAAAAAGCAACAGCTCTCCCTACACCCAATGACATGATTTTAAGATGGGCAGAAGAACGTCCAGATGAAGTCTACTTAAAACAAATAATTAACCGCCAATTTGTTGAGTTCACTTATAAAGAAGTGGCCGACAAAGCACTAAAACTGGCATCAGCATTAGAGGGACTCGGAGCTCAACCCGGTGACCGAGTCGCTCTCGTGTCTAAAAACTGTGCAGAGTGGTTTATCTGTGACCTTGCCATGATGTTAGGAGATTTTGTCAGCGTCCCAATCTTTCCTACTGCTGGCACAGACACCATTCAGTATTGTATTGAGCACAGTGAAAGTAAGATTGTGATTACAGGCAAACTTGATGATCCTGCGGCAACTCAAAAAGTACTCGATGACAATCCGAACTTAGTGAGCATTTCGCTACCATACGATAGCGCTGCGAAGTGCCAACACACTTTTGAACAGCTCATCGATACACACGAGCCATCAACCAAACGTCCTCAACATCACGATGATAAGCTAATGTCACTTGTCTATACGTCTGGTACATCAGGACTACCAAAAGGTGCTATGCTCACCTACGGCGCCTTTACGTGGTCTGTACAAAGGTTGATCGATCATATTGGTATTCAACCTGGCGATCGTTTGTTTTCTTATCTACCGCTCGCCCATATCACAGAACGCGTTTATATCTTTGGCTCTTCAGTAGCCGGTGGTGTGGTCACCGCTTTCCCAGAGTCGTTAGACACATTTATTGATGATGTGAAAATGCACCGACCAACCTTGTTTATTTCAGTGCCTCGTTTATGGACTCTGTTCCAACAACGAATTCAAGATAAGTTACCGCAGAAAAAACTGAACTTTTTACTTAAAATCCCGTTTGTTAATAACCTCATTAAGAAGAAACTGGCTGATGGTCTGGGGTTAGACCAAGCTCGCGTTCTTGGCTGTGGCTCAGCTCCGGTATCACCAGCTCTACTTGCATGGTATGAGAGTGTTGGCCTACACATTACCGAAGCTTGGGGAATGACTGAGTCTTTCGCCTACAGCACGATTAACTACCCGTTTAGAGCAGACAAAATTGGCACTGTAGGTAATGCTGGTCCGGGCATTGAACTCAAAATTGCAGAAGACGAAGAGATTTTAGTTCGAAGCAAAGGCATGTTCTCTGGTTATTACAAAAATGACATTGCAACTCAAGAATCTTTTAACTCAGAAGGTTGGCTTCATACGGGTGATATTGGTGATATTGACAGCGAAGGCTATTTAACGATTCGTGGGCGTAAGAAAGATACCTTTAAAACCGCGAAAGGCAAGTTTGTCGCTCCTGTACCAATCGAAAATAAACTCTTTGAGTACAGCCGCGTGGAGATGATGTGTTTGATAGGCTTAGGCTTACCTGGCCCTATCCTGCTCGTAGTGCCGCATGACTTCCCTAATTTTGATCGGGCTCGTTACGAAAGAACAAGCAAACGCGTCATTGAAAAAATGAACGAACAGTTAGCTTCGCATGAGAAGATCAAAGGCGTACTGATGATTAAAGAACCGTGGAGTATTGAGAATGGCGTGTTAACACCAACGCTTAAAATCAAACGACATATCCTTGAGCAGAAATATCATGAGATCGGTCATAACTGGCCGAAAGATAAATTAGTGGTTTGGGAAGAATAGTCTAAATCGAGAAGGAGCCATTTTGGCTCCTTTTTTGTAAGCTTACATTATAAGTACTTAGTACAATCAACAGAATCACTACTCTTGCAATCTAAACCGACGTCATTTCTCATTAGATGACTTAACGATTACGAGCAAACAAGTTGGATGGAAATAGATATCTTTGATATAAGCATGACACCTGGCGTACAAGTTAACTTATGTTTTGATCCTAGCTCACCGAGGAAAGAGCGTATTGCGGCGTTTACTGAATGGCTACATGAAGAAGTTTCTGATATCTCAAAGATCTAGCGTTGGTTTTGGTGTAACTCTTCCTAAGAAGAAAGAGTTCGTCTGATCATCTGAATCACTCCCAAAATGACTTTCTCACCTCTTCATTAGCCTGACCTCGGGTAATACCAACATCTTCAAGTAAATGATCTGACAGTTCAGCTAGGTGCTTTCTCGTTCTACGGTTCTGAAAATAAAGTCTAAATTTAGAATAGAATTCCTTAACTGATAATGATGAAAACAATGCTTGATGACGATTTGTTCTAGCAGTTATCGTGTTCATAACCTTTCTCCTATTGATTCACCGCTTTGTTATGGTCAATAATCGACCAACAACACACTCGCGACAAACGATAGATACTGGCATTCAGTTAAGGAAAACTAATGTGAGAGAGCGAACCCCACCTTTCCAAGGGATCTACTATTTTTATACTGCAGCTGAAACAGGCAGTTTTAAACTCGCGGCTGAAAAGCTGTTTGTCACGGCAGCTGCCGTCAGCCAACAAATTCGTCAACTTGAAGAGTGGTTAGGTGCAGACTTGTTTATTCGTCAGCACCGAAAAATAGTATTAACCCATGAAGGCGAAATACTGTACCTGCAAGCGAAGAAAGGCTTTGCCCATATTCAAGATGGAGTAAGACGAATTAACCAAGATCCAAACCCTACTCAGCTGTCGATTTCTACCGTGCCTTCCTTTGCTCAGCATTGGCTAGTACCGAGAATTGGCGACTTTCGCGATCGCCACCCTGATCTATCCATGTTAATTGAGCCGACTAACAAGCTAGTCACGTTTGAAGATTCTAATATCGATATCTGCGTTCGATATGGTCATGGAAATTACCCAAATATCGAATCACGCTGGTTGATGGACGAAGTAATTTATCCTGTCTGCCATCCTATTTACCAAGAAACGCATGGAATTCATTGTATAGATGACCTTCACAAAGCCGAACTGATTGAAGATCGCTGGCCAGATATGGATTGGAGTCTCTGGTTACAAGTAGCCGGGGTAAAAGCTGGCCGCACATCATTACAATTTGATGGTTCGCATTTCGTTTTAGAGGGTGCGCTATCTGTTCAAGGAGTCGCCCTTGTTAAGCACAGTTTGGTGTATCGCTATCTACAAGAAAGGAAATTAGTTCGGATAGGTAACATCGCACTTCGGCCTAAATACAATTACTATTTATGTGCACCCGCTGGTTACTTTAACCGTGAAAAGATAAAACGTTTTGAAGCATGGATGCAAAGCCAGGTTCAGCTATTTAGTTATAAAGGGCGGGAGGAGCTTTCTATTATCGATACCGACTACCAGTTGAAATGGTCGGATAATTCACCTGATTAACCTGATATACTTAGCCTAAATAAATGGCGAGAACATCTCATGACACAAGAAAACAACCCACTTCACGGGATCACCTTACAAAAACTACTGACTGAATTAGTTGAACATTACGGTTGGGAAGAACTGAGTTATATGGTGAACATCAACTGTTTTAAAAAAGATCCGAGTATCAAATCTAGCTTAAAGTTTTTGCGTAAAACGGACTGGGCACGTACCAAGGTAGAGCAAATTTACGTACAGTTGAAAACCAATTAATTACCTTTAACACAGCGCACTAATTATGGTACGAAAGTATGAGTAATTAGTGTTCGCTCCAAGCTAAAACTTAATTTTCTATTAAAAATCAAACGCTAAGCAAATATCACGTTAGAGTTATTGAATAATATTCAATAAATACTACTATTATTTAACCTAAGATAGCGATATCAAACACCCTAGCTTACGGATAATTATAGACTTTATGTTTGAATAAATAGAGAGGTCATCATGGAAGCTGGTTCTGAACTCGGTTTGGACATTCATGTACTTACCCGTAATAACTCATACTTACGGGTGATAAAAGACCTACTTGGTTTATCTCTTCCTAATGCTCAAATAACCCATGCTCAGTGCTTCATGCAAATACCCAAACTAGCACCTGAAACTGTAGTTTTATTTGATATTCAGACTATGCCTTGCCCCAAAAGATACGGGTTTATTCTCCATGAACGACACGAGTTCTGGTTAGCGGTAAATGTCAATGACAATACATCGACAATATGGCTAGAAAAAGGGTTTTCGGGACAAGTAGGTCAAAATTTCGAATTCATATCGAAGGCAATACTCTCTGTTTATCAAGAAGATATATGGTTTCCTAGAGCTATTCTAAATAAGCTTGTCTCTTTTTATCAAAATAATGAACCAAGCTTTGAATCTGCTTGCGAAAATTTAGTTAATTATAAAGAGTTAACAAAAAAAGAAAGGGATACTTGCTCATTGATCCTAAAAGGGCTGTCAAACTCTCAGATAGCATCTCAGCAACACGTCAGTATCAACACAGTGAAGACTCACTCATCAAACTTACTTCGTAAATTACACTTACGCTCCAGGTATGAACTTCTTGCTCAGGTAAAAAGCTTTAATTAGATTCCATATAGCAAGGTCACAAGAAATTAGTAAGATCACAAGAAAAGTGGAATATAACAAAACTCATTCTAAACTCACCCTATGTAAGCGATATTTTTCACTCTATGTGATGAGGTTTGGCACTTTGTTCCCTCGTAACCTTTAAAGGTGATGCACGGGTATGCATCTTAAATCAACGAGGGATTGAGTTATGAAAAAGTTACTTCTTGCTACTGCTGTAGCAGCCGCTTCACTTTCTTTTGGCGCTTCTGCGGTTCAATTTAACAATGCGGTGGACTTTACGACACTGAGTAAAACGGACCAAAAAACGATTCGAATCGAAGGGCGAGTTCCGAAACGCTGTCTATTACGAATAGGCAAAAAAGACGTGAAGAATAACGTTCTACGCAAAGCGAACAAAGTACACGAGGATTCATGGTCAAATGGATTCAACAATAAAGAAGTATTAGTGGGTAACTTACGTGCATGGTGTAATTACGGTACTGATTTGGAATTTTCAGTAACGGCTTACCAGCTAAACGGTGTAACCAAGCACAATATGAGTGAGAAAATTGACTACCAAGTGAAAATTGGTTCAGAATCGGTCGCGGATACCGCAAGCGACCACGGCTTGGAAATGACGGCGTCGCCAATACCATCATTGGGCGAACACTTGGTGAACAGCATCAACAAACATCCAATTTATGTTCAACCTGAAGATTCAGGCTTTGCACGAGCAGGTAAATACAAAGGTAAAATTAAAGTGAGTCTTGCTGCGGCAGGTCCAGCAAGCTAAAAGCCGATGACACTTTAAGGATGATGTCTTTTAGACAAATAAAACTTGGCTCGGTTATCGAGCCAAGTTTATTTTATGGAGAAATATCAATGACTAGGATTATAACTCTTCTATTTTCTTTATTTTTCAGCTCAGCCCTTTTCGCGTACGAAGTCAGTCCAATCTATCTAGAACTCGATGATGTTGGTCGAAATGCACAAGGCTTGTACAAAGTGACTAATGTGGAAGAAGAACCAATCCTTCTAGAAGTAAATGTCTACCAAACTGATTTTTCTACTGGCGAAGAAATTTTAACACCAACGGAAGATGAGTTTCTCGTCCTCCCACCTCAAGCTAAAATTGACGGGCTAAAGTCTCAGACTTTCCGCGTACGTTACATGCCAACAGGGCCAATAAAACAAACTGTCACTTACCGTATCGTCTTTTCACAAATTGAACTAGAAAATCAAATAGAGGAAGATGAGGACAGTTCTATTTCCATGTTGCTAGAGTTTGCAACTTTGGTTTTTGTCTCTCCCACATCCAGTAAATCGATTCCAACCACGACAGTTCAAAACAGCCAGGTCGCTATCCGCAACGATGGGAAACGAGTACTGAATATGAATGGTATGGAGTTTAGCTTCTCTGGTGGCAAAGCAAACAAAACAGTTGATTGGGAAGTATTAAGTAAAAAGACAAGCGCTTATTTAATGCCAGGAACGACCGTCAAGTACACTTTACCAAGTGAATTAGGGCAACCAAAGAAAGTTTCTGTTAAAACAATCGATTAACGAGACTTTCGTGAAGAATCTCATTTTATGCCTCACATTAGTCACAGCCATACAAACCGCGTTTGCGCAAAGTTGGTTATTCCCATTTCCCCTGACTTGGGGTGAGAACACTATAGGTGAAGTGAATGCGTATTCTGATGGTATGACTGTTGGCTCTATTAACGTGGAACAGCTTGCTCAGTCAACTCAAAAGCTGATCAACCCTGAGACACTGACAGCGTTACGAAATTTATCCGAAGAATACATTACGATCAAACAACTGAACCATATGGGCATCAGTGCAACCTTCAACTCTTCCGATCAAAATATTAATTTAGTCATTGATGAAAAGGCTGCAGCTGAGTTCTTGCTGTCGTTTGGTAGCAAGTATGAACCGGCTAAATATTCAGAAAGCACTTTTTGGACAATACAGAATACACTGAATGCGAGTACGGACTACTCCTTATTCAGCGACTCTAATACAGAGGACACGCAAACGTGGCTTGGTGAGTGGTTATTAAAAGCCAATATTGGTGGCGTTCGAGGCGCCAATCTTGACATTTCCGGTTTTGTTAGCGGTGGTAACGATATCAACTCTGATGTGTATCGTGGCGAAGCTCGTCTTTTCTTTGATGAACCTAATACCCCTTTTCGACTAACCTTTGGTGATGTAACCCAAGCAAGTGCTGGACACCTTCCTAGTACACCTCTCGGAGGCATTGCTTTTGAACGTTTGTATCAAGACTTACAACCTACCCGAAATATCCAAAATGGAGGAACTCAACCACTGGTATTGAATGAGAGCGCTGATGTCGAAGTCTATATTAACGACGTTTTTCTCACTGAAATTCGCTTACCCCCGGGGCGATATACACTTGACGACTTGCCTCTCGTTTCTGGTACCAATGACGTTCGATTGGATATAAGTTATCAATCAGGTAGGACCGATACCATCGTTTATAGCCAGTTCTTTAACTCACGTTTGTTACGTGAAGGCATTTCTGATTTTGGCTTCTACTCTGGTTTAACGTCGACGATTGAAGATAACAACTTTAAGTATGACGACGAGCAATGGGTAACTTCTGGCTATTACGACTATGGTGTCAGCGATACCTTAACAATTGGCGGAAACGCTCTGTATCACCCCGAAGGGCAACAAGTCGGCATAATTGCAACAATTGGTTCTGATTGGGGGAACTTGGGGGTTCGAGCCTCTGCACAAAACAACAAGCCCAGTAATGATACAGGTAGTATCTACAGCTTAGATTACTCCCACCAATTATGGGGAACAGACAGTTACGGCTCCCCAAACTTTCGTCTTGGAAGTGAGTATCAAGATAATTATTTTGCATTGCCTTGGCAGATTACGGATGCAAATACTGGGCTCCGCGTCTTTTCAAACTACGTTTTCAGTATTACGGATAACCTTAGTTTAATCCTGAGTGGTGACTACCGTGACTTTGAAGAGTCAGAGGTGCAATGGCAGGCTTCTACGGAAATTGCTTGGCAATTTTACAATCTAGCACTTTCTGCAGGTGTAGAAAAAGAAGAGAACCCAAATGAAAACATTGACGAAACTCGGTTTACTTTTTCTGCAGATTGGGATTGGAACTCTGACAATGGAGAATACAATGCAAATATATCCTACTCCAATGAACCAGATACCTATCGAGCTCAATTTCAACGCCCTTCAGAGGACTATACAGGCAGTTACGGCTATGCGGTGACAGCAGAAGGCGATACTGATTCTCAAGCTTACTCAGTCGAAGGTAATTATGTGGCAAACCGTTTTATCACAGATGCTAAGGTTTCTCACCTAGCATTTGATAGCTCAGCAAGTTACCAAACCGCTTCTTTACGAGCAAGTACAGCGCTTACGTTGGCTGACGGTAACTTAGCTTGGTCACGACCTCTCAATGGACCAGTGGCAATTATTGCCGTCCATGACTCGTTAGATGCTGATGTAGAAATAAATGCGGTTGCAGACGATCCTGCAGAATCGATATCTACCTATACTATCAGTAATGCCGTTCAGTTGTCTGGAGGCCACCAACTGTCCACTGTCTACATTGATGCGCCAGATGCACCTATAGGGTATGACTTTGGCGACCACGAGTACAACATTACGCCAGGAACACAAACGGGCCATCTAATAAAAATCGGTTCTGCAGCATCGAAAACCATCATAGGTAAGATTGAGATCGGGCAAAACAAACCATTAAAACTCATCCAAGGTCAGTTGGTTGGACAACAGAAAACGTATGAATTTTTTACTAATCGATCAGGCAGGTTCGTTGTGGAAGGCGTTGCGCCGGGTAACTACACCATCGTCATAGATGGTTTTATCCCAACAAAATTAAACGTCTCAGAAATCAATGACAACCTGATTTACTTACCAACTTTACTCATTAAAGAGGGATAAACCATGAAACACTTACTTAAGCTCTCAGTGTTCGGTTTAGCCATGTTATCTCAACCACTTTGGGCCGAATGCAATGGCAAATGGACACTAAACGTCGACAGAAGCAATATTGAATTTAAGCGAGATTTGGGCGCTTATATTCCTGCTTATCTAGAGTTGTCGCGTGATATTCAGAGCTGTCGATTCCCGATGGCCCTAGTATCGATCAACAATAAACAATCTAGCTACTTAAGTTCAATCGGAGCGAATTTGCCCCTGACAATTCTGGACAAAAACTTTCGTCAATTGAGTCACTTTCCTAGCAAGGGCTTTCAACTACCTCTGGATAATAGCCAAAGGACGAAGTTTTGGATAAAAGTTCCAGAGGCTAAAGTAGCTGCGTCAGGTAACTACACCGGACTTCTTGAAGCCTCTATTTCCCTAAATAGAAAACGAGAGACAAAAAATGCCAAAGTGAAACTCAACGTCCCTGCGTTTGTAGCTTTCAACTCCGTTCCTAACGCACCAAACCTTCAACGCTCAGGTAGCTCAGGTTATCGCTTCCAGCTTGGTGATCTTGAATCTAACCGCACCTATCGCTCCGATTTTGATCTTCTTTCAAACTCGAATGTAAGGTTAGTCGTAAAGCAGAAATATGGTGAATTAAAGCAGAAGTCGGAACCCAATATCTCGATCCCATATACGTTGCGATTTAATAACACCTTGGTAAACCAGAAGTCAATTTTTACCTTCTCAAACAATGATGAAACCAAACGTTGGGGGGTTCCCCTTGAAGTAATGCTAGGTAACATCGACTTTGCGAGAGCTGGTAAATATCAAGATACGATAACGGTTGAAGTAAAGGCTATGCCATAGAGGCACGTGATAAGCAAACTTACGGTTTAATCAGTGGACAAAGGAAAATACCTCCAAACTGTAACGAACACCGTATATGACTTTATTACTATCCAACGAAAAGGAACTGATGCATTCCCAGTAATTTTAAGTGTTTGGATATAGACACTTAAGATAGGAGAACAACATTGGTTTAGTTGATAACAAAAAGCCCCGCAAGCTTTCACTTGCGGGGCTTTTTAGCTAATTTAGAAAAGGGCTAATTACTTACCAGCTTCTTTTTCTGCTTTAACTTTTGCAATCACTTCGTCAGCAACGTTAGTTGGACATGGTGCGTATTGTGCGAATTCCATAGAGAATTGGCCACGACCAGAAGTGATAGTACGTAGGTGACCGATGTAGCCGAACATCTCAGAAAGAGGTACGTCAGCTTTAATACGAACACCAGTAACGCCAGCTTGTTGATCTTTGATCATGCCACGACGACGGTTAAGGTCACCGATAACATCACCAACGTGATCGTCTGGAGTAAACACGTCAACGTTCATGATAGGCTCAAGAAGTTGTGCGCCAGCTTTAGGCATAGATTGACGGAATGCACCTTTCGCTGCGATTTCAAATGCGATTGCAGATGAATCGACTGCGTGGAAACCACCATCGAAAAGTTCAACTTCAACGTCTAGCGTAGGGAAGCCAGCTAGTACGCCGTTATCCATCATGCCAGCAAAGCCTTTCTCAACTGCAGGCCAGAACTCTTTAGGAACGTTACCGCCCACAACTACAGAGTTGAACTTGAAGCCTGAACCAGGTTCACCTGGTTTGATACGGTAATCGATCTTACCGAATTGACCAGAACCACCAGATTGCTTCTTGTGCGTGTAGCTATCTTCAATTGCTTGAGTGATAGTTTCACGGTAAGCAACTTGAGGAGCACCTACAGTTAGGTCAACGCCGTATGTACGCTTAAGGATATCTACCTTGATGTCTAGGTGAAGCTCACCCATACCTTTCAGGATAGTTTCGCCAGTCTCTTCGTCAGTTTCAACTTGGAAAGATGGATCTTCTGCAACCATTTTACCGATCGCGATACCCATTTTCTCAGAACCGCCTTTATCTTTTGGAGATACAGCGATAGAGATTACTGGAGTTGGGAAGACCATTGGCTCAAGCGTAACTTGATCTTTAGGATCACATAGAGTGTGACCAGTTTGAACGTTCTTCATACCAACGATCGCAATGATGTCACCAGCTTGTGCGCTAGTTAGTTCGTTACGGTCATCTGCTTGCATCTCAACCATACGGCCAACACGCTCAGTCTTACCAGTAAATGAGTTAAGGATCGTGTCACCTTTGTTCAATTTACCAGAGTAAATACGAACGAAAGTTAGAGCACCGAAACGGTCATCCATGATTTTGAATGCAAGAGCTTTGAATGTTTCGTCAGTAGAAACGATAGCGTGTTCGCCAGTTTCTTCGCCGTTTTCATCCATTAGAGGTTGAGGATCAACTTCAGTTGGTGCTGGTAGGTAATCTACTACAGCATCAAGGATAAGTTGCATACCTTTGTTCTTGAACGCAGAACCACAGAACGTTGGGAAGAATGCGATATCACGAGTACCTTTACGGATACAACGCTTGATATCTTCAACAGAAGGCTCTTCACCTTCCATGTAAGCTTCCATTAGGTCGTCGTCTTGCTCTACAGCAGTTTCGATTAGCTCTTCACGGTATTGCTCAACGTCATCAACCATGTCCGCAGGAACATCAGTGATTTCGTAGTTTTCAGGAAGACCAGTGTCATCCCAAACGTATGCTTTACGGCTTAGTAGGTCTACAACACCAACGAACTCGTCTTCACGGCCGATTGGTAGAACCATAATTAGAGGAGTAGCACCTAGAACGTTTTTAACTTGGTCAACAACGTTGTAGAAATCTGCACCCATACGGTCTAGTTTGTTAACGAAGATCAGACGAGATACTTCTGATTCGTTAGCGTAGCGCCAGTTAGTTTCTGATTGAGGTTCAACACCACCAGAACCACAGAATACACCGATACCGCCATCAAGAACTTTAAGAGAACGGTATACTTCAACTGTGAAGTCAACGTGTCCAGGAGTATCGATAACGTTTAGACGGTGATCGTTCCAAAAACAGCTTACAGCTGCTGATTGGATAGTAATACCGCGCTCAGCTTCCTGTTCCATGAAGTCAGTCGTTGATTCGCCATCATGTACTTCACCAGTCTTGTGGATTTGACCAGTTAGCTTAAGGATACGCTCAGTGGTAGTTGTTTTACCCGCATCAACGTGCGCGAAAATACCAATGTTTCTGTATTTCGATAAATCTGCCATTGTCTTACTCTGTTAATAGGATATAAAATGCGCGCAGAGTATATCACAATCTGTGAAGACTGATAGCTTTGCATGCATTTGGGACTAAAAAACTTTGCCTTTTTCTAACATGTAGAAAAAGGCAATCTGTAGAAACAATCTAAGTGATTGTTAAGTTTAGTGCTAACTTAAAGCGCAATTAGCGCTCAAGTTAAACTGATTTTCTGCTGTATAGAGTAGCTGAAGTGGGCTCAATTACAACTCATCAAAAGCATTAATTGCTTCTGATAATTTTTTCACACCGTGGATCTGCATTCCTGGAATGCCACCTTTCGGCATGTTCGCTGCCGGTACAATCGCTTTCTTGAAACCGTGTTTAAAGGCTTCATTAAGACGTTCTTGCCCACTTGGTACCGGTCGAATCTCACCCGCTAAGCCTACCTCGCCAAATACCACCACATCTTTTGGCAATGCGCGGTCTCTGAAACTCGAAAGTAATGCCATCACTAAAGCAAGATCAGCACTGGTTTCGGTTACTTTAACACCACCGACGACATTCACAAACACATCTTGGTCAGCCATTTGTAAGCCCCCGTGTTTATGCAGCACCGCTAATAACAACGAAAGTCTGTTTTGTTCTAAACCAACTGCAACACGGCGCGGATTTGCCAGCTGGGAATAATCCACCAGTGCCTGGATTTCAACAAGAAGTGGACGTGTCCCTTCCCATACCACCATAACAGAACTACCTGACGTTTCTTCTTCGCCTCGAGATAGGAAAATAGCCGATGGATTACTGACTTCTTTAAGGCCTTGGCCTGTCATTGCAAACACACCCAACTCATTGACCGCACCAAAACGGTTTTTGTGACTACGCAGAGTTCTGAATCGACTATCTGTTCCGCCATCGAGCAGTACAGAACAATCGATAATGTGTTCAAGCACTTTTGGTCCCGCCAACGTACCATCTTTAGTGACGTGCCCAACTAAGAACACAGCAACGTTATTCTGCTTCGCGTATCGCGTTAACGCCGTTGCCGACTCACGAACCTGGGCAACACTGCCCGGTGAAGATTGAACATCAGCTACATGCATAACTTGGATTGAGTCGATGACCATGATCTTTGGCTGTTCTTTTTCAGCAACCTGGCAGATCTTATCAACGTTGGTCTCAGAGAGCATCTTTAGGTGCTCTTTTGGCAACCCAAGTCTAGAAGCGCGCATTGCAACCTGCTGTAGGGATTCTTCGCCGGTTACATAAAGTGTCGGTAATTGAGAAGAGAGCTGACACATGGTCTGCAATAACAGCGTTGATTTACCTGCCCCAGGGTTACCACCAATCAGGATCGCAGCGCCAGGAACAACACCACCACCGAGTACGCGATCGAGTTCTTTGAAACCACTGCTAAAACGTGGCACTTCTTGTAGATTAATTTCAGATAATGTCTGAACGCTCGATTCTGTTACAGAACCAGCATAACCAGATAATCTTTCATTGCGCGCTACCTGAGGTGAAGCGGCTAACCTAACTTCTGTAATCGTGTTCCAAGCACCACATGCGTTGCACTGCCCTTGCCAACGTGGAAAGTCAGCGCCACAGTCATTACACACATAAGCTCGTTTTGCCTTAGCCATAAAACCTCAATAATTTGCTTGGTAACTGGTAAATGTTACTATTTTGTGACCTTGTTGACCGTACGCATTAAAATAAACGTTGCAGTCATACCACTTATACTTAAAGATCGATTGAAACTAGCCGATAACATCAATGCACCGTCCATTCTAACAAGAAAAATATGCAGCAATCTGAAATTCTATCTGTAGCAGAACGACTTATCCCGGCTTACCACGCCGAAGATTTCGAATTCCTTCTTTCACAAATGACAGAAGGCGAATCGCCGTCTCTAAAGCTACTCGTTAAAATGGAACTGAATCGTATCATGGCTCCGTGTACAAAGAGCATTGATTTACGCGGGCGTATTGATAATGAATGTCGCCAGTTCACGCTAGACGGCCGTAAACACTGGCTTGATGACATCGCTTTGAATGCTTACCAACGCGGCACTAAAAAGTTTAAAGGTTACACAGAGGGCACGTGGGAGTTGGTAATGACACCACGAACTCAGCCACTTCGCAGTGTTGTTAATATCTCCTCTCAAAATAAACATGACATCACCAATGCGAATAGTCCATATGAAGCAGAAGCGATTAACTTGGGCTACGATTTAAAACGTCAAGAAAACAGACTCAAGATCAGTTCACAGGTTGAAGTGACAACATCTAAAGGTCAAAGCCTACATGGTGTGACAGTTGATATATCTCCGTCAGGCGCAAAATTCAAAGTACCAAGCACCTTTCGATACAATCTTGGTGAAATCATTAGTGTTAAATTCACAGAGTTGGTTGAGAAATCTCTAGAGATCGATGTTAACAAAGCCATTGAATTCCGTGTTTTGGGCATTGATGAATCTTATGAAAACAATGCTGTCAAATTTTTAAGAACCATCAAAGTAAGCGACAACAATATTTTAGCTCGCTTACTCGATGAATCTTTAAATAGTTCAAGTAAAAAAACCAGCCATGAGAACCAAGATAGGGTTATTCGAACTCGTACCCGAGGTATCGAACACACCTACTTAAAACACACCTGTAACCTTCCCCTATTTTTCAGTGGTAGCGAACTAAAACTGGCTCTGCTCACGGATAACAACCATCCATTGTGGCAATACTGGCACGACGAACGAAACCAGCAAGCTTTGGGTACCTTATTCAACGAACAAAGAATGAACTTGCTGGCCAAGCCAGGAGTAAAGGGAACCAGTAACGTTATCTACTCTTTTACTCACGAGCATCAAAATAAGACTTTATTCTACTCGATGATGCTACCGGAGGCCTCTCGCGAACAACGACAACTGTTCTGGCACATCGGTGGTAAGCGTAAAAGCTGGAAAGCGTTCAAGTTCTCTGTCTTTGAGCTATCAGAGACTGAGCGACAATCTTTAGCTAAGCACTCGGATACGCTCGCTCAAAGCTCAGAGCAACTGACGCATTGCGGTATATTGCAAGAGATCGGCGATCACGAAAGCGCTGCGGATTACCTACTGAGTGAAAAACCTCGCATTCCAAGCAGTGAACTGAACCGTTTCCGTCACCCACGTACCGTTGTTGGAAATATTCAAAGTATCTACTTTGACTCTCAAACTCGTCGTAAAGAACCGAGATACAAATTTAAATCTCCTTTGCAACTGGCCTCACAAGATGGCACAACAGCGAATGGACACACTTTGGATATCTCGAAACGTGGACTCAGTATTACTCTTGAGCATCCAATGGTACTCAAGACTAGTGACTCTGTATTAGTGAACTTTAATGAGCTTCAACTCTATGACAAAAATTTGCCATTAAGCACAGTTCCATACCACGTTATTCGAGTAAGTCCTAACGGTCGCAACGTACAATTAGTGATCGAAGAAAACGCGAAGACTATGCGAACCATCGCATTCCTTAACGGGCTTATCGATCAAAACCAAAGCAAACTGATTAAGAAAAAAGAGATACTACCAACGCATTCGTTGCTTGAATCACTGCACAACATTTTGCTGAGCAAGATGGTGAGCAGTCCAATATTCATTGATAAACCAAGCTCAACACTGCGCTGTAAGATCATTGGTGTGAATTTCCCATTGAATAAGCATCTAGCCTTGCTCGCAAAGCTTGGACACAATCAAAAGTTCTCACTCGAACCTATTTTCAAAGGGCACTCTAACTCGCTACTGGCTGAGCCACTAAAAAGGATTGAAGGGGCAGAACCTAAACACCATGACGTCTACATTGCTGCGGTTAAGTTTGGTGACAAGATCCAATCCGTACATACGAAACTGGTCAAAGATTTCACGTCTGCAAAAGAGCGAATCTTATTCATTAAGAAGGCACAGCACTTAGGTGACGTATACGTATTGCGAGTCACGACAGCTCCCATCTTTAATCCACTCACCAGTTTATTCCAATCGGATTTAGAAGAACTTGCACGAATCAGCATGCACCAGGCGAAGAAATTAGAAAATGAGGTCACCGCTTTTATCGGTTATGGTGAGATAGAAGATATTACCGATGAAGTATTGATCCGATTAGAGTTAACACGTTAAACACTGACGTTACACTTAATTTAAAAATCAAAAAGCAGGCGGAAAGCCTGCTTTTTTTGTATCTACTCTGCTATTGCCAAAAACGACCAATAGCGCTGAGAAAGCCCTAAGGTTTGGCTTGCCAGCTAATCTTTTGCTGCTTAGCTAATACACCCGACAAGATACAAAGCACACCACCTAAACCTGCGTAACGCACTGCGGTTTGAGCTTGCTGCTCTACCTTGGGTTTTGCATGGTAAGCTATCCCTAAGCCCGCAGAGCCCATCATCACCAAGTCGTTAGCACCATCACCCACAGCAACCGTGTTATGCAGTTCAAGTTCATACTCTTCCGCTAGCTCAACTAAGATATCCGCTTTAGTCTGCGCCGAAACAACATCACCTAAAACTTCACCCGTCAATTTACCATTAACGATTTCGAGGGTGTTTGACTGAGCGTGGTGAAGATCAAGTGTATCTTTTAGGTAATCTGAGAAGTAAGTAAAGCCACCGGATGCGATAGCAGTTTTCCAGCCAAGTTTATTGAGCGTATTAACAAGTTCAACAAGGTCTGGCATGAATGGCAGAGATTGACGCACTTGCTCAAGAATCGCTTCATCAGCACCTTTAAGTGCTCCAACCCTCTGGCGAAGGCTCTGTTCAAAATCGAGCTCACCTTGCATTGCGCGCTCTGTAATTTCAGAGACTAACTCCCCCACTCCAGCTAACTTAGCGATCTCATCAATACATTCAATTTGAATCGCTGTGGAGTCCATATCCATCACAATCAAACCTGGCTTAGATAAGTCTGGGACCTCGCTAAGGCAAGCATAATCAAGCTTTAGAGCCTGTAGGATTTCTTCATGTAGCGGCGTTAAATTTCCAGACATCAATGCCACTTCGTATTTACCCACTTTCCAAGTATCTAGAATAGTGTTGTAAGTGCCAGTAAAGAAATCGATGTCATCGAAAGATAGTGGTGATAAGTACTCGCCAAATACGATCCAATTGGCTTTAGCTTTAGCGAGTTGAGAAGCGAAACGAGTCTCGGGAAGTCGAGTTAATAATGTCGTATGCCTTTTAATCGGCAGATATTTCTGAGCGTCCATGTGTATGATTCCTAATTAACTATGCTAAACGTTAACCTATTGCAATTTGAAAACGCAAGTCTCAATATGTCTTAATCATAACATTTGTTATTTCAGGCTTCGTTAAACATGAATGAATCATTGTTCTCAATACGTAACGCTTTACGAATGTTAGCCCTCATTTTGTTGGCTACCATGTTCGTCGTGACGATTAAAAATACGGTCGTGATCAGTAAAGGCAACGAGAAAATCCAAGCAAAACAACTAGAGACACTAACCAAGGTTCTTATCTCTCAGGCATCACTTTCTGCTAGTAAGATGATCACGCAACAAGACCAAGAACGACTGCTTGAACTCACTAATCAGCTGTCTCAAGATCGACTGGTATTCGATACCACCATCTACGATGCAGAGGGTATTCGACTGGCATCGAGCGAAAAAGCACTCTCGGTACGCGAAGTTCTTGGCTTAGACACGCCACTTTCAACAGCAAGTATCGGCAGGCAGCAGTTAGTCGAACCTATCTACTCACCAGAAAAAACGATCATCGGTTTTATTCGTGTGACGTTTGAAACGGGGAAAATGACGGCGATTTCTGATCACCACTATCGAAAAAGCGATCGTTATATGATCGGTATGGTCTTAATGGGCTTCGTCAGTGGTGTGCTGTTCATTATGCTGATTCGCAGAAGACAAACGAAATCTGGCGAGAACTTACTGCTTAAGAATGTAAGCTCTTAACGGCTTAAAGGGATCCAATAAAAAGCCCCGACGCTCAGGCAGCGACGGGGCTTTTTGTTATCTAGTGTCTAAACAAATCATTGAGAATAACGACTAATGCTACATTGGCCCTTAAGCCACCAAAGATTTACTCTTGGTCACCAAGAAGCACAGAATCCAGTGCAATTATCATCATGTCGTTGAAAGTTGTTTGACGTTCGTCTGATGTCGTTTGCTCACCCGTTTTGATGTGATCAGAAACAGTACAAATAGTCAGAGCTTTTGCGCCGTATTCAGCACATACGCCATAGATACCCGCCGCTTCCATCTCTACGCCGACGATGCCGTACTTGTCCATAACTTCGAACATTTCAGGGTCTGGCGTATAGAACAGCTCAGCCGAGAATAGGTTGCCCACTTTTACGTCGACACCGCGAGCTTTGGCTGCATCTTCTGCCGCGCGCACCATTTTGTAATCTGCGATAGCCGCGAAGTCATGACCTTTAAAGCGAATACGGTTCACTTTTGAGTCGGTACACGCGCCCATGCCAATCACCACATCACGCACTTTGATATCTTCACTCACTGCACCACAACTGCCGACACGAATGATCTTTTTCACACCAAAGTCTTTGATCAGCTCAGTCGCGTAAATAGAACAAGATGGAATGCCCATACCGTGCCCCATGACTGACACCTTACGACCTTTGTAAGTACCGGTGTAACCAAACATATTACGAACATCACACACCTGAACCACTTCTTCTAAGAAGGTTTCAGCAATGTATTTAGCGCGTAGCGGATCGCCTGGCATTAGAACTACGTCAGCGAAATCACCCATTTCAGCATTAATATGTGGAGTAGCCATTGAAAATATCCTTAATCTCAAAACAAAAAAGAAGAGAGAGGTTTCCCTCTCTCTAGCTAACTATTATAAAAAGCTTGTACCGTATCCCATTGGCGATGTGCCAAAGTATGACGCTAAGCTTTGACCGATATCAGCGAAAGTATCACGACGGCCTAGAGAGCCTGCTGGAACCTTGTTACCGTAAACGATCACTGGGATATGTTCACGAGTATGGTCTGAACCCGGCCACGTTGGGTCACAACCGTGGTCTGCCGTTAGGATAAGTACGTCATCTTCTTTCATCATATCGATGATTTCATTGATGCGACCATCGAAGTACTCAAGTGCCGCTGCGTAACCTGCAACATCACGACGGTGGCCGTATGCTGAGTCGAAATCAACGAAGTTAGTGAACACGATAGTGTTGTCGCCCGCTTCAGTGATCGCTTCTTTGGTTGCTTCAAATAGCGCTGGAATACCTGTTGCCTTAGTTTTCTGAGTGATACCACAACCTGCGTAGATATCAGAGATCTTACCGATTGAGTGAACGTTGCCGCCCTTCTCATCAACAAGTTTCTGAAGGATAGTTGCCGCTGGCGGCTCCACAGAAAGATCGCGACGGTTACCAGTACGTTCAAATTGACCTTTACCCGGACCAATAAACGGACGAGCGATAACACGACCAATGTTGTAGTCAGCTAGCTCTTCACGAGCGATCTGACAAAGGTCTAATAGGTTTTGTAGGCCGAATGTCTCTTCATGACAAGCGATCTGGAAGACAGAGTCTGCAGAAGTGTAGAAGATTGGCAAGCCAGTCTTCATGTGCTCTTCACCTAGGTTATCTAGGATTTCCGTACCCGATGAGTGGCAGTTTCCTAAGAATCCAGACAAACCAGCACGCTCAAGAATTCGGTCAGTCAGTTCCTTTGGAAAGCTGTTCTCTTTGTCGGTGAAGTAGCCCCAGTCAAACAATACCGGTACACCTGCGATTTCCCAGTGACCTGATGGCGTATCTTTACCAGAAGACAGCTCAGCAGCGTGACCGTACGCGCCAATGATCTCTGCGTCTGCATCCATACCAGGAGCAAAGCGACCTGTAGACTCTTTGTGAGCTATCGCTAAACCTAGCTTAGACAGGTTTGGCAGCGTTAGTGGACCTTTACGATCCGCGTTGTCTGCAAGGCCTTGATCACAATGGTCAGCAATGTGACCCATTGTATCCGAACCTACATCGCCAAATGTATCTGCATCCGCTGTTTCACCGATACCGAATGAATCTAAAACTAAAATAAATGCTCTTTTCATTTTCTTCACCAACTTATTGCTCTTTGCACCAGAACTCTGTTTATCGGTATACGCGATGTATACCGATACCTGTTATTTACACGTCTTCAGAACGAATCTGACGGTAAACGTCTGGCGTTGCTGTATATTCTCCGCCCACAGTGATTGCATGTTGTAATGCCGTCGCAGCTTCTTGCCACTGTTGTTCATTGCGAGCATGAATCATTGCTAATGGTTTATCGTCGCTTGCTACTTCGCCAAGGCGAATGAAGCTATCAAAACCGACTGCGTAATCAATGCTGTCTGTTGCTACGCGGCGACCACCGCCCATACCAACGACAGCCATACCAATTGCACGCGTATCCATCGCTGATACTACACCGCTTTCGAGTGCGTACACTGGTTTAACAATTTCTGCTTTTTCTAGGTAGTTATCGTAGTTCGTTACGAAATCTGCAGGACCACCAAGGCCCGCTACCATCTTACCGAAGCATTCTGCTGCTTTACCGTTATCCAGTACTGCCATCAGTTTTTCACGCGCTTCATCGGAATCTTTAGCTAGATTACCCAGCACCAACATTTCCGCACACGACGCTAGTGTGATTTCCAACAAACGTGGATTACGGTATTCGCCAGTTAGGAATTGAACCGCTTCACGTACTTCGACTGCGTTACCCGCTGAAGAAGCCAGAACTTGGTTCATATCCGTTAGGATTGCTGTTGTTTTAGTGCCAGCACCGTTTGCTACTGCAACGATAGATTTCGCTAGTTCTTCAGAGGCTTCATACGTAGGCATAAATGCGCCTGAACCTACTTTTACGTCCATCACTAAAGAATCAAGGCCGGCTGCCAGTTTCTTCGAGAGGATTGAAGCTGTGATTAGCGAGATGTTATCTACTGTTGCCGTGATATCACGAGTCGCATAAACGCGCTTATCAGCCGGTGCTAGGTCGCCCGTTTGGCCGATGATCGCCACACCAGCATCTTTGGTTACTGCACCAAATACATCGTTGGTTGGCGTAATATTATAACCAGGGATAGATTCTAATTTATCTAGTGTACCGCCAGTGTGGCCTAAACCACGACCAGAGATCATAGGAACGAAACCGCCACATGCTGCCACCATAGGGCCAAGCATCAGGGAAGTTACGTCACCAACACCACCAGTAGAGTGTTTATCAACGATTGGGCCATCAAAGTTCATGTGACTCCAATCAATCACCATGCCTGAATCACGCATTGCACATGTTAGTGCGATGCGTTCTGGCATCGTCATTTCATTAAAAAAGATAGCCATTGCGAATGCAGCAATCTGGCCTTCAGAAACCGTGTTTTTAGCGACACCTTGGATGAAGAAGTTAATTTCTTCTGTGGTTAGTACTTCGTTATCACGTTTTCTGCGAATAATTTCTTGAGGTAGATACATTAGTGCCTCCCAAACTCTAGTGAGTATGGTGTGTAGGGAAAGAGGTAATATGGAGTGACTTAACGCCACTCCATCAAACAGACTAAATCTTGTTACACCCGATTGGGATATTAGTATGCTGCTGGATCAGCAGTTTGGTCTGTCACTTCTAATGTATTAAGAAGGTTAGTTAGTAGGCTTGAAGCACCAAAACGGTAGTGCATGTTGTCTGCCCACTCAGCGCCTAGTAGCTCATCAGCCATTGCTAGGTATAGTGCTGCATCTTCAGCAGTACGAACGCCACCAGCAGGTTTGAAACCCACTGTTTTAGCAACGCCCATGTCACGAATAACTTCAAGCATCATGCGCGCGTACTCTGGAGTCGCGTTTACTGGCACTTTACCTGTTGAAGTTTTGATGAAGTCTGCACCAGCTTCGATACAGATTTGAGAAGCTTTCTTGATCAGTGCTTCTTCTTTCAGTTCACCTGTTTCGATGATCACTTTAAGCGTGATGTCACCACAAGCAGCTTTACATTGCTTAACTAGCTCAAAGCCAACTTCTTCGTTGCCAGCAATAAGAGCACGGTATGGGAATACTACGTCAACTTCATCTGCGCCGTACGCTACTGCTGCTTTTGTTTCTGCAACAGCAATTTCGATGTCGTCATTACCATGAGGGAAGTTAGTTACAGTCGCAATGCGTACTTCTGGAGTACCTTGCTCACGCAACGCTTTCTTAGCTGCTGGGATAAAGCGAGGGTAAATACAGATTGCAGCTGTGTTGCCTACTGCAGTCTTCGCGTCATGACAAAGCGCCACTACTTTCTCAGTAGTATCGTCGTCATTTAGCGTAGTTAGGTCCATAAGTTTAAGTGCACGTAGAGCTGCTGCTTTTAAATCGCTCATTTCTATCTCCGATCAATATATTCAAATAGTTAACTACTTCGCCCTCCATCCAGTATAGATGGATATTTTAGTAATGCTCAGTAGCCACAAATGAACGGACTTGGTTCCCTGAAGACTTGATAACTTTCGCTACCAATTGCAATCCTTGTCACCGCACAGTACCAGTTTGGTCTATGGCACAACAAATCAGTCATGTTGTGTCTAACATCTATAGCGTATCGCTAAGTTTGGCTTTATCCCAGAAAAATAACGTCGAGTTGATTTCGAGGTTACGTTCTTGCCAACAGAGACATCCTATCCCTTTAGCTTATACATTATAGGTATCCATCAATAAATTGTAGTGCTCCTTAGAACGCAAACGGTTTGTATCTCAAAAAAACATTCTAGACCCAATATCGAATTCAAACACATGTTCATCTTCATGCTTAAAAATGCAGGGCCTAAAAACAAAAAAGCCCCGCAGCAATTTCTTGCTACGGGGCGATATTATTATGGCGTCTATATATCGATTTCTAACGAATTAGAAAGACAGGAAGAAGCCAGCAATTGTTGCTGCCATCAGGTTAGATAGAGTACCAGCAATAACCGCTTTAACACCCATACGAGCGATGTCGTGGCGACGGCTTGGTGCAATACCACCTAGACCACCTAGAAGAATCGCAATTGAAGAAAGGTTTGCGAAACCACATAGAGCGAATGAGATAATTGCTTGAGTCTTAACAGACATCACTTGACCAGTCGCTTCAACGATTTGAGCGTTGTCACCGATGTATGGTACGAAGTTTAAGTATGCAACGAATTCATTAACAACTGTCTTCTGACCAATGAAAGAACCAGCGATAGTCGCTTCTTCCCATGGTACACCAATGATGAATGCTAGTGGTGCGAATATCCAACCTAGAAGAAGTTCTAGAGTTAGGTTTTCCATACCAAACCAACCACCGATGCCACCTAGGATACCGTTGATTAGAGCAATTAGACCGATGAATGCTAGTAGCATTGCACCAACGTTAAGAGCTAGTTGTAGACCAACTGATGCGCCACCAGCTGCTGCGTCGATAACGTTAGCTGGTTTGTCATCGCCACCGTCCATTTCGTCAGCGATGTTATCGTCTGGCGTATCTGTCTCAGGTTTGATGATTTTAGCGAATAGTAGGCCACCAGGTGCTGCCATGAATGACGCGGCAACTAGGTACTCTAGAGGAACGCCCATAGATGCGTAACCTGCTAGTACACCACCAGCTACAGAAGCCAAACCACCACACATTACTGCGAATAGTTCAGAGTTAGTCATTTTAGGAACAAATGGACGAACAACTAGAGGCGCTTCCGTTTGACCAACGAAGATGTTTGCAGCTGCAGACATAGACTCGGCGCGAGAAGTACCTAGAGCTTTCTGAAGACCACCACCTAGAACTTTGATTACAACCTGCATTACACCAATGTAGTAAAGTACAGAGATAAGTGCAGAGAAGAAAATCAGAGTTGGTAGTACTTGGAAAGCAAAGATGAAACCGATACCGTCAACTGAGAAGTTAACTAGGCTGCCGAATAGGAAACCAGTACCGTCTTTACCGTAGTCGATCACGTTTGCTACACCAGCAGAGAAACCTGCAAGTAGATCACGACCCCAAGGGATGTAAAGTACGAATGCACCAAGTGCGAATTGGATAGCGAAAGCGCCACCCACTGTTCTTAGATTAATAGCTTTGCGGTTGTCAGATAGTAGTACTGCGATTGCAATCAGTACGACCATACCGACTAGGCTCATAAACAGGCTCATAGTTTATGACTTCCTTATTAGTTATTTATTGGCGTGTTACAAAATGGGGCTATAAAGCGGAGGCAATTATACTCATGCGACCACTAATAAAGTAATGCCGTCCTCACACTTTCGTACAAGATTCATGTACCATTCATACACAAATGTGAACCAAATCACACGCCCAGTGCAATTTACGCAAACGATAAACAAAAACCTTCGATTTTATTCACATATACCGAATGCACGATGGCTATTCTGCCAAATCTGCGTTGCAACCGATTGCTTTGTCTCTTTTCTAATCAAAAAAAGTTCATTCAATATCGTAACTAAATATTTGGAATGATTAATATTTCCCTGGTTTCCATACGTTGGCATGTCCGGAGCATCGGTTTCCAATACCAAGTATTCTAGGGGCAGTTTAGCGATGGTTGTGCGCGTTTTTTGCGCTCTTGGGTAAGTTATCGTTCCACCGACGCCAATATAGAAACCAAGCTTGATCCACGCCAAAGCCTGCTGTTCACTCCCGGAAAAGCCGTGAATAACACCACCTAAGGTGAATTTGTACTGCTTTATTAGCTCAATAAGGCGGTTGTAAGACTTCCTCTCATGAATGATCAAAGGCAACTCAAATACCTTCGCTAGTTCCATTTGTTGGATGAAAAATCGCTCTTGTTTCTCCCTCTCAACGTCCACAAAAAAGTCGAGTCCACACTCCCCAATAGCAACACATTGGCTCGGTTTTGAGGAGAGTAATTGACGAAGTTCTGAAAACTGAACCTCAACAGCTTGCTCTAAAAAGTAAGGATGAAATCCTAAAGCGTAATAAATATTGGGGTTAGATTTAGCGATTTTATCGAGTTTCGACCAGTTACTTTGGCCAATAGAAGGAATAAGAATCTTCTCAACTTGTGCCTGTTTTGCTTCTTTAAGGTAGCTATCAATGCTTTGCTCGGGTGCAGATCCCTGATCAATTCCAATATTTTGGCAAAAGACGTCAAAATCCGCATGGCAATGAGTATCAAACAGCGGAGATTCACTTAATGGAGGAGTCATCTTCCCTACTCTCTGTCTGTTTTTCTTGGGGATCACGGCGATAAGCCACACAGCTACGCTTATTTTCAGGTGTTAAGCCAAGATCTTTACACCACATGTCGTATCTTCTAATCCAAACTTTTACCCAACCAAACATATTCACCCTCAAACCTCAGCCTTTAACAAAAATAAAACGCATTAAAAAACGCCTACTGCAGAACAATAGACGTTTTTGATTAGCTCGAATAGATCGCGAAGAAATTAGTGCTCGCGCGTTGCTCGGAATTGAACGTCAGGGAAACGTTCAGAAGCTAGGTTCAAGTTCACCATAGTCGGTGCAATGTAAGACAGGTTGTCACCGCCATCTAACGCGAGGTTAGATTGGTTCTTACGTTTGAATTCTTCTAGTTTCTTAGCGTCATCACACTCAACCCAGCGAGCTGTTGCAACGTTAACGCCTTCGTAGATAGCTTCTACGTTATATTCCGCTTTCAAGCGCGCTACAACCACGTCGAACTGAAGTACACCAACCGCACCAACGATCAAATCATTGTTTTGCATAGGACGGAATACTTGTACTGCGCCCTCTTCTGAAAGCTGAACCAGGCCTTTGAGAAGTTGCTTCTGCTTCAGAGGATCACGTAGACGAATACGACGGAACAACTCAGGCGCGAAGTTTGGAATACCTGCAAACTTCAAGCTTTCGCCTTGAGTAAAGGTATCGCCAATCTGGATTGTGCCATGGTTATGCAGACCAATAATGTCACCAGCGTATGCTTTTTCAGCACGCGCACGGTCGCCCGCCATGAAGGTTACCGCATCCGAAATACTTACGTTCTTACCAGTACGAACATGGTTCATCTTCATGCCTTGGTCGTAAGTACCTGATACGATACGCATGAATGCGATACGGTCACGGTGTTTTGGATCCATGTTTGCTTGGATCTTAAACACGAAACCAGAGAATTTCTCTTCTGTCGCTTCTACATCACGCTCATTCGCTTGGCGCGTTTGAGGTGCAGGAGCCCACTTCGTTAGACCATCAAGCATGTGGTCCACACCAAAGTTACCCAATGCAGTACCGAAGTAAACAGGTGTTAGCTCACCAGCAAGGAACAGTTCATGATCAAACTCCGGACAAGCACCAATAACAAGCTCTAGTTCTTCACGTACGCTTTCCGCAAGATCAGCACCTACCGCTTCATCTAGCTCAGGGTTGTCCAAACCTTTAATGATGCGAACTTCTTGAATCTCATGACCGTGGCCAGATTCGTACAAGATCGTTTCGTCACGGTGAATATGGTAAACACCTTTAAACTCTTTACCACAACCGATTGGCCATGAGATTGGAGCACAGGCCATACCTAGCTCGCTTTCCACTTCATCAAGCACTTCCATCGGGTCACGAACATCACGGTCAAGTTTGTTCATAAACGTTACGATTGGAGTATCACGAAGACGTGTTACTTCCATCAGCTTACGAGTACGGTCTTCGACACCTTTAGCAGCATCGATAACCATCAAACAAGAATCAACCGCTGTTAGCGTACGGTACGTATCTTCCGAGAAATCTTCGTGTCCTGGAGTATCGAGTAGGTTTACTAGGCAATCATTGTATGGGAATTGCATTACAGACGTAGTTACCGAGATACCACGTTCTTTTTCCATCTCCATCCAGTCAGATTTAGCGTGCTGGTTAGAGCCACGGCCTTTTACGGTACCCGCTTTTTGAATCGCGTTTCCGAATAAAAGAACTTTTTCAGTAATCGTGGTTTTACCCGCATCCGGGTGAGAGATAATCGCAAACGTTCTACGTTTGCTCACTTCTTGTTGGAAAGACATAGTCGCCCTTTGCTGATCTAAAGCGTAAAAAGGGCAAGTAGATAATACTTGCCCTTGAATTCTGTGTGCGGATTATACAGAAAGCGTATCACTTTCTAAAGGGTCAGTTTACACCCTATTTTTTGGCTAATTTTATGATTAGCTATCTAGTTAGCGAAAAGACGTAACATGACTAGCTAAAAGACATAAAAAGATAGCTCATAATGATGGCATCTTCGTTGCCTTGTTTAGTTGGATAGTAATTACGACGGCGATCAACTTCGTTGAAGCCTGCCTTTTCGTAAAGATTAAACGCGTTCACATTACTTTCGCGAACTTCCAGCCAAGCGCTTTCAGCATCAGCTTGTTCACATATATCAAGGAAATGTTCAGTTAGTGCCTTACCATAACCTTTGCCTTGCTTGCTTGGGTCTACCGCAATATTAAGCAGCGTCACTTCACCAACAATATTTTGAGCGAAGAAATAGCCCACCACTTGTCCATCAACTTCAAGGACATGATGACAAGCGCCTCGGCTCTCAAGATCCCGGATCATAGTTTCAGACCATGGATGGGAGTGTGCGGCCTGTTCTATCTGCCAAATTGCGTCTAGATGTTGTTGTGAAGTCGGTAAAAATTGATTAGTCATAAGCACAGATTTGTTGCCATAAGTCGCGACGATGTTGGTTATTACCATTAATGTCAGACAGTAATGGAGATTGAAGTGTTTTAGCCTTCAGCTCTTGAGTCGACTCGCAACCAGCAAACCACACCCACTCAACCGCCCCGAAATCCACAGAAGATAGGTGCTGAGGCTGAATATGTAATGCTTGAGATAAGTCGAGCTTGATACTTTTGAGTACTCGCTCAAACATCACAGCAAGATCTTCCTGAGGTTTTTCAGGCGAAACCAACAGTAACTTGCAATCGTTCGAGAGCGAAGTTAATTCAGATTCATAGCCCGCCAAACGCTCTGGGTGGCTAAGCTCCCATTGGCTAATGCCCATCTCTTGCAGGTATTGTGCGTGTGTTTGTGACATATCTAGCGGTGTAACCTTAGGTTGATAGTGGGCGACTTATTAGAGCGGAGTTAAAAACGAGCTCATCAGAGTTGGGCTGATACTAACAAAAAATAAAGGAGCATCAAGCTCCTTTATTTAGTCTAAATCAGTTTGCATCATATTACGTGAGAAATGGACTTATAAGTCGTTGAACTCAGGACTGTAAGCAATCTCACCAGCATGTCCTGCAAGCGCACCTTCAACTAACTCGATAGCTTGAAAGGCTCCCTCAGGCACATCCCAAGTGCAGCTCAAACCAAACTCACTCGCCGCCTTAAAACCAAAACGACCGTAGTAAGCAGGATCACCAAGCACAACGCAGGCTGGGTAACCAAAATCAACCAAAGTAGAGAAAGCATCTTCAACTAATGACTTGGCGATACCTTGATTGCGATATTCTTCTTTCACCGCAAGAGGCGCAAGGCCCTGCCAATTATGATCGTGACCATTTAGGGTTATAGGGCTAAACATCAGATGACCAATCACCTCACCCTCGTCTGAACAGGCCACCAACGATAGTGTTAAATGACTATTCTCACGCAGGCTCATAACTAAATTAGCTTCTGCATCTGTTTCAAAAACAGATTTCAATAAACGATCAATGACAAGTATATCTGCCGGTGCTTCAGTTCGAATAAGCATTCATTACCTCACTTTGTGTATCTGGAGATTGTACCCCCTTCTGCACAAAATCAGCTAATTGATTTAACAAAGTTTTCATAGGTGTCGGTAATAAGTCCAAATCGACGCTATCCATCAAGTTTTTGACTTCTAAACCAAGTTCAGTATCACCTTCAATAGATAACCTACGCTGGAAGAAAAGCGTATCTGGGTCTTCTTTACGGCCAGCAATGAGTACAAGATCGTTAAGATTGCCGCTAAAGCTTACATCTTCATCAACATCTTTATCAGCTACAACTAGTTGCTCATTTTTGTAGCTAATACACCAACTTAACCCCATATCTTTTATTGAGACTTTAAGCCACTTGTCTTCTAAGAACTCAAAGTCACCGTCCTCTAAAGCTTCTTTAAAGACATTTTTCAGAGCTTCCAATAAGGCTCTTTTTTGTACTGTTTTAGGCAATAACTGGACTGGAGATCGCAAAATTGATGCGGCATTTTGAACTAGTTGAGTGCGAATCTTGTTTATCACGTGACTTATCCGTAACTTTGTCAATAATATGGAATGCATCATAAATGATGTTGAGATCTCAGTTACTGTTATGTATCAAATTAACTTCTGTTTGATACTCGACCTTTAATATCCTGAAAATCACAGTTATAGTAACTCAGGTAATGAGAATTACAGCGGATCGCTGCACTCACAGGTAAATATCGATAGTCACACAAAAATTAATAAATATTTATCGATAGTGAATATTCAAGCTCTTGGAGAATTGGTAGTACTTTGATGCCTCCCCAGCAACTACAACATTGGTTTACCCAGCTAACTGCAAACAGTCCGTTCTTTTTTGCAGTACTTGATGCCCAACACAACTATTTTATGGTGAATGAGCGTTACTGCGATATTGCTGGTTTAAGTCAAACCGAGCTTGCTGGGATGAATGACCGCCAAACATTGGGTGAGCAATTCTACCAACATCTTAAGCCGTATTATGAGCGAGCATTCAATGGCGAGGCGATTGAGGCTGAAGTCACTCTCAACGAAACTGACCTCGATACCAGCTTGCACTTTAGCCTCTCCCCTCTAATTAACGGCAAAAAAACCGACTACATCGTCTTTCATGCCTTCGATACCTCAGAAAACCAGGTACTTGTTCGTTCTTTAGAAGAATCCGAAGCAAAATTTCACAAGCTATCTCAACTGCTACCTGATGGGTTACTTCTTGTCGAAAATGATTACATCCTGTCGTCAAACCCGGCCGCAGCAAGGTTACTTGGATTTAACTCGACCACTGAATTGATTGGCGAAGAATTAGGTCGCCTATTTATCGATGAACAAACCAAAACAGTCTTCAACAATAGCCTTAGTTCTATTATTTCAGAGTCTGGTTTAGTTTGCTTAACGGGTGCCCGATGTGGTTTTGAACGTAAGGTTCAATTACATATCGACTCAACTTCTGTCCTTGGTAGTAATACCCAACTTGTCCTGATCCAAGACGCACAAGAAACCACAAAACAATTTACACCCGCTAACAGTGAAGATGCTTACATTGATGCACTGACTAAACTCTATAACCGAGTAGGGTTTACCAAGCGCCTTGAGCAGTTCATTCACAATGAAACTCCAGTTGTGATGCTCTATTTGGACATAGATAATTTCAAGAATATCAATGATTCACTTGGCCATCACATCGGTGACAAAGTGATTAAAGAGGTCGCTTCACGATTAAAACGTTTATTGCCTCGCCAAGCAGTTATTGGCCACTTGGGCGGTGATGAATTTGGTGTAATTCTGCCAGAGCCCGAACACCCTCGAACACCTGAAACGCTCTCTGAGAAGATCATTTCCCTGATCAATCAACCCTTCGATCTTCACCATTTTAGTAAACGCTTAGCCTGCTCTATTGGTAGTGTGAGCTTCCCTCAAGATGGTACAGACGCACGTATCTTGCTGCAAAACGCCGACACAGCTATGTACGAAGCCAAAGATCGTGGTCGTAACCGCCTGATTAAGTTCAACGAACAAATGAACAAAGAAGCGCGTATGCGGCTGTGGCTTGAGATTGAACTGCAGAAAGCACTTCAGCAAAATGGACTTGAGGTTTGGTATCAACCAAAGGTCAATGCCCGTGACTTCACCATCAACGGCGCTGAAGCACTAGTACGTTGGAAGCATCCTGTAGAAGGTTATATTAGCCCTGCGGCATTCATCCCTGTAGCGGAACGTGCTGGTCTTATCGAGCAACTTGGTCGCGTGGTTATGCGTGAAGTATTTGCGACGGTTAAGCGCTGGAAAATGCAAGGTATCCTACCTGGCCGCGTAGCGATCAACCTTTCACCAGAGCAATTCGGCAACCCAAAACTGATTGATTACGTTGAAAAACTACTACGCTCTACAGAATTAGATCCTAGTGCCATTACCTTTGAGCTCACAGAAAGTGCCGTAATGAGTGACAGTGATCACACACTGCAAATGCTGAATGCGATTAAGAAACTAGGCTTTGCTCTGTCTATCGATGATTTTGGTACCGGTTATTCTTCTCTGTCTTACTTGGCTCGCTTCCCAATTGATGAGCTTAAGATAGACCGCGCCTTCATTTCTGATATCGATACACTACCAAAGCAAATCACAGTAATCGAAAACATCATCAACCTTGGTAAATCTCTCGATTTAACTGTGGTTGCGGAAGGTGTCGAAACCAGTGAACAAGCGACGCTACTGTCGAACCTCAACTGTAGCTCCATTCAGGGATTTCATTTCTACCGTCCTCAGCCAAAACAAGATGTTGAAGAGCTATTTGCTCAGAATCGCCGTCACAAAAACTAGTTAAGTGATTCGACTTAATTCTCCCTCATAAGCTAAAACACAAAAAGCGGTCACCAGTCAGTACCTCAAACGGAGTAAAAGCAGATTTATCCATCTAAACCTGCCTTACATCAATTCCGTCATTCATAATTCTTCATAAAATGCTCGCCTCAACTTAATTCTACTGGTAGTGAGCAAATGGAACTCTTATGCCCAGCAGGTAACCTACCTGCTTTGAAAACCGCCATTGATTGCGGTGCGGATGCTGTCTATATCGGATTTAAAGACGATACCAATGCCCGACACTTTGCAGGTCTTAATTTTGCGGGTAAGAAGCTCGATCGTGCCGTGCAATACGTGCATGACCGCAACAAGAAAATTCACGTTGCCTTAAATACTTTTGCTCACCCAAATGGCTTCGAACGATGGACTAACGCCGTAGACAACGCCGCAGCACTGGGGGTTGATGCGCTGATCATTGCAGACATCGCGGTGCTCGAATACGCGGCCAATAAATACCCTGACTTAGAACTGCACCTATCAGTTCAAGCCTCTGCAACCAATGCGGCGGCTATCGACTTCTACCACAAGAACTTCAATGTAAAGCGTGTGGTATTGCCTCGCGTATTGTCGATTCATCAGGTCAAACAGCTTTCTCGTAATATCACTTCTGACGTTGACCTTGAAGTATTCGCCTTTGGTAGCTTGTGCATCATGGCAGAAGGCCGTTGTTACCTCTCTTCCTACATGACAGGCGAATCACCCAATACAGTTGGTGCTTGTTCTCCAGCTAAATACGTTCGCTGGCAAGAAACAGAAACCGGCCTAGAGTCTCGCTTGAATGAAATCCTTATCGATAAGTATGAAGCAGGTGAGAACGCAGGTTACCCAACGCTGTGTAAGGGTCGTTTTGAAGCGGATATCGATGGTGAACGTAAGCGCTATCACGCACTTGAAGAGCCGACTAGTCTAAACACGCTATCCATGTTGCCTGAGCTTTTCGCGGCCAATGTTGCCTCAGTGAAGATTGAAGGTCGCCAACGCAGCCCTGCTTATGTTGAACAAGTGACTCGTACTTGGCGCGCTGCTATCGATCGCTACTTAGCGAATCCTGAACAATACCAAGTAGAACAAGCTTGGAACGCGACACTGGCAAATGTATCTGAAGGTACACAAACCACGCTTGGCGCTTATCACCGTAAATGGCAATAGAGCCAAATGGAGAACTCAATGAAATACGCATTAGGCCCTCTACTTTATTTTTGGCCAAAACAAGATGTTGAAAGCTTCTATGAGCAAGCGAAATCAAGCTCTGCCGACATCATCTACCTAGGTGAAGCCGTGTGTTCAAAGCGTCGTGAGATGAAAGCAAAACACTGGATGGATATTGCCAAAGAGCTGTCGGCTTCAGGCAAGCAAGTCGTACTTTCCACCATGGCATTGCTAGAAGCACCAAGCGAAGTCAACATCATGAAGAAGTACATTGATAACGGTGACTTTGCGATCGAAGCCAACGACGTGTCTGCGATTCAATTAGCAAGCGAAAGCAAAGTGCCTTTTGTGGTTGGCCCGGCGGTTAATACCTACAACGCACGCACTCTGAACCTGTTCTTGAAACAAGGTATGACGCGTTGGTGTATGCCTGTTGAGCTTTCTCGCGAATGGCTAAGCAACGTAATGACACAGTGCGAAGATCTTAATATCCGTAATAAGTTCGAAGTAGAAGTATTTAGCCACGGCTACCTACCACTTGCTTACTCAGCGCGTTGCTTTACCGCTCGCGCGGAAAACAAAGCCAAAGACGATTGCGAAACTTGTTGTATCAAATACCCAACAGGGCTACAAGTCGAAAGCCAAGAAGGCCAGTCGGTATTTAACCTTAACGGCATTCAGACACAATCGGGCTACTGCTACAACCTAGTTAACGATCTACCGAACATGCATGACCTAGTCGATGTGGTTCGTTTAAGCCCACTCGGCATCGATACCTTCTCTGAAATTAATAACTTCAGAGCGAACGAGCAAGGTCAAAAACCGATGAAAATTGAAAGCCGCCAATGCAACGGTTACTGGCATCAACTCGCAGGTTTAGACGTTAAGAACATCTAGTTCCTTAAATTAGAATAATCAGTAACAGATACAAAAAAGGTCTAGCATTCGCTAGACCTTTTATCATTCAGTTTAAGAAAAACGATCTACGCCGTCGCGGTTTCCAGCGGCGCAGCATCGAGCTTCTTTACGTCTTTGTAGAGCATGATCATAACAACTACACTTAACGCGATATTGGACAATGGATACGCAATCCAGATCCCCGGCACACCGTACAACTTAGGCATAATATACAAGAAAGGTAATTGGATAAGCATGTTACCTATCGTCACAAACATCGCCTTGCTGCCCTTGTTCACAGCTTGATAGTAAGCACCCGCTACTACTAAGAAGCCATCAAGAGCCAGTGCAAACATGTGTAGTCGAATACCCAACACGGTGTACTCAACTAGCTGAGGTTCATCTGAGTTAAATACTGACACAAACTCACGTGGGAACGCGTTCAAAAGTAGCACGAACGCAACACCGATCAATACTGAACTCATCATCGCAATCTTAAGTAACTTACGAATGTTCGCTTGATTACGCGCACCATGGTTGTAACTCACTAATGGTTGCATGCCGTTTGCGATGCCTTCAGCAGTGAGGTAGTAAACCGTCACGATGTAGCCCAAAATCGCATAAGCACCAATCATCAACTGGTCGCCATACTGGGAGAACAACGCATTGTGCAGCGCCACCATCATCGAACCATAAGCGTACATAAAGAAGCTTGATGTACCAATCGAGAAGATTTGTGGAATCACATCAAGTTTCAGTCTCAATTCATTCCAGCGTAAACGAAGGTTTGCTCGATGCGAGAAAAAGTAAGCTAAGCCAAGTGCAGTCACTACAAACTGGGCAATCGCTGTTGCTAATGCTGCGCCCATCAACTCCCAACCATATAGAGCGATGAACAGGTAATCGAGTACGATATTAATTACTGCGCCAACGATCATCAGTATCGTTGCTAGATTAGGGCTGTCGTCGTTACGCAGTAAAAACGGCATCGCGATCGAACCCAAAGTGAAGACACTAGCACCAATCAGGATGTGTAAATATTGCAGGCCGAGTTCGTACACACGCCCTTCTGCACCCTGCCAAAATAAGAAATTGTCGGCGAACAAAAACAACACTGCAGAAACAATAGGCGTTATCGCTAGCAACAAGGTTAAACCTGTTGCTAAGATCTGCTTAGCGCCTTGAGTATCTTTTTCACCTTGGTGAATCGAGACAAGCGCCCCCGTACCCACGCCTACTAGCATACCAATACCGAGGATCGACCCAATAACAGGCCACGCGACGTTAATACCCGCAAGTCCATCGGCACCTACATAACGACCAATGAAAATGCCATCTACCACTTGGTAAAGGCCATTAACTAACATAGCTGCTACGGTAGGAATTGTGTATCGCCAGAATTGACGACTAATTGAGTTACTCATTTCTTACTCTACTTTCATTAGTGAGCCACCTATCAATATGACGCGACTCAAATTAGTTAACAAGGCTAACTAAATATCTAAATTGTTTACTTCAAAGCTTTGTATAACAGCTGGTTTAATTGTAAGGATTCCTGTTCAGACAAACGACTTTCTAATATTTGTGCCATTACCTGGTAGATCTTACTCTCTTCTTCCAACCCCACTTCTGCCTTATCGGTCAAAATGACCAATTTAGATCTCGCATCCTCAAGCGAAGCTTTGCGTTCGACGAGGCCTTTTCTTTCTAACCTTTGAACCATGGTAGTCGCTGAAGGTTTAGTAACCTGCATCTCAACCGCAAGATCTGTTAGCCTAATAGGTTCTGGCGACGCCTGAATGACCTTCAAATAATCGTACTCATTGAAGCTCAATTGACAGATAGGATCTTCATTAACTTGAGTTCGCCATATCTTAGAGGCGAAGCGTTCAATCTTTTCTAAATTCTGGTTCAGCATACTTACCCAATCAAAGCATTGCATTTAGTTAGCAAGGCTAACTATTTTAATGCTGTGTAATTAAAAAGCAATCGAAATGAAATAGGACATATAAAAAAACCGCTGACAGGCAGCGGCTTCTTAAATTTCTAATATGTATTTTATTTAGCTTTGGCTTCAGCTTCTGCCAGTTTAGCGGCTGCTAGTTTAGACTGCGCCAAATGTTCGGCTTTAAGCGTGCTAAAGATACGGCTTAACTCTAGGAATGAATAGCGATGTTCAACGTATTCATATACGTTAAAAGATACCGCTAGCTTATACAAAGAGATCGCATTCGCGTAATCACCATTCATGTGGTAGCGCTTAGCAAGGTAGAAGTAAGTCTCTGTTAGGCGCTGTGCAAGTAACGTGTTATCACGAGTACCCGTTAAGATCGCCTTAAAAGCCTGCTCTTCAGTAATATCGTCAAGCATGATCGCAACTAATACCCATCCCCACTGCTCATCACGGCTCTCGTAACGCTTTTGCAAATCAAGCTTGGCTTGCTCTGGAGTGAGTTCATGCTGAATGATGTAAAGCCACAGAGCGCGAAACGGATCGCTAGGATCATCGGCGTAGTGCTTCATCATCTCTTCATTGGCTAAATCATAGCGCTCGCCATAGTAGAGTGCGATAGAGCGATTTCGTTCTGCATATGAGTTTGCAGGATCAAGCTCTAACGTCGAATCAAAAGACTCATAAGCGGCATCAAACTCCCCTACTTGCGTAAAGTAAACACCCAAAAGGTTGAAGATATCAGGTTGAGCGGGGTTCAATGAAAGAGACTGATTGAAATCAAGACGTGCTAAATCACGCAGGCCAACGCTGTCGTAGTAGTTACCACGTTCAAACAGCATTTTAGCTCGAACTTCATCGTTCAGATCTGGGCGCTGTAATAACTGACTAAGGCGTGCAATTTGAACTTCTTGTTGAACACTTGGTTGCAGTGGCACTGCCATTGGTGGATAAACCCAACGAGAGGTGTTATCTGATGTTGTCGCACAACCAGTTAGTACAAGCAGTAAACACATACTCGCGGTTTGAAACCATTTCACAAATAATTACTCCTGTTATGACCGCAATAAAAAAGGGGAGCGATATGCTCCCCTTTATAACATGCTTTTTTACCAATGGGTTAGAAATCACTAAAAAGCGATATTCCCATCAATACGCTAAGAATTACTCAGCAGCAGGTGCTTCGCCTTCAGCTGGTGTTTCAACTGCTTCTTTCATGCTTAGACGTACACGGCCTTGACGGTCAATTTCAAGAACCTTAACAGGTACTTCTTGACCTTCAGTTAGGTAGTCAGACACTTTCTCAACGCGCTTGTCAGCGATTTGAGAGATGTGTACTAGACCATCTTTACCTGGAAGGATAGTAACGAATGCACCGAAGTCAGCTAGACGAGCAACTTTACCTTGGTAAATGCGGCCAACTTCAACTTCAGCAGTGATCTCTTCGATACGACGGATAGCTTCTTTAGCAGCTGCGCCTTCAGTAGCAGCAATCTTAATCGTGCCATCGTCTTCGATTTCGATTGTAGTACCTGTTTCTTCACAAAGAGCACGGATAACTGCGCCACCTTTACCGATAACATCTTTGATCTTATCAGAGCTGATTTTCATTGTGTGGATACGTGGAGCGAATTCAGAGATATCTTCACGAGCACCAGAGATAGCTTCATCCATTACAGAAAGGATGTGCTTACGTGCACCTTGCGCTTGGTTAAGAGCAATTTGCATGATCTCTTTAGTGATACCTTCGATCTTGATGTCCATTTGAAGTGCAGTGATACCAGCATTAGTACCTGCTACTTTAAAGTCCATGTCGCCTAGGTGATCTTCGTCGCCAAGAATGTCAGAAAGAACAACGAAATCGTCGCCTTCTTTAACAAGACCCATTGCGATACCCGCAACAGAAGCTTTGATTGGAACACCAGCATCCATAAGCGCTAGAGATGTACCACATACAGAAGCCATTGAAGAAGAACCGTTAGATTCTGTGATTTCCGATACAACACGAACTGTGTATGGGAATTCATCAACAGAAGGCATTACAGCTTGGATACCACGTTTAGCAAGCTTACCGTGACCAATTTCACGACGCTTAGGAGAACCAACGAAACCAGTTTCACCTACACAGTATGGAGGGAAGTTGTAGTGTAGAAGGAAGTTGTCTTTCTTCTCACCCATTAGGCTATCGATGATTTGTGCATCACGTTGTGTACCAAGCGTTGCAGTAACAAGTGCTTGAGTTTCACCACGAGTGAATAGAGAAGAACCGTGTGTACGTGGAAGAACACCAGTACGTACGTCTAGCGCACGAACCATGTCTTTTTCACGGCCATCGATACGTGGGTTGCCAGCAATGATGCGGCTACGTACTACGTTTTTCTCTAGAGAACCAAGCATGCCGCGGATTTCGCGCTCATCTAGGTTTTCGTCTTGTGCAATTAGAGTTTCAACAACGTCGTTCTTAATTGCGCCAACTTGCTCGTAACGAGCCATTTTCTCAGTGATCTGGTACGCGTCAGATAGACGAGTTTCAGCTTGCTCAGCAACTTTAGCTTTAAGCTCAGTGTTAACTGCTGGCGCTTCCCAGTTCCAAGATGGAGTTGCAACTTCAGCAGCAAACTCGTTGATCGCTTTAATTACAACTTGTTGTTGGTCGTGACCGAAAACAACAGCTGAAAGCATCTCTTCTTCAGATAGGTTATCTGCTTCAGATTCAACCATTAGCACTGCGCCTTCTGTACCAGACACAACTAGGTCTAGTTTAGAGTTTTCAAGCTCAGTATTTGATGGGTTAAGAACAAGTTCGCCATCGATGTGGCCAACACGTGCAGCACCGATAGGACCATTGAATGGTGCACCAGAGATAGCAAGTGCAGCAGACGTTGCGATCATAGTGATCATGTCTGGGTTTACGTCAGGGTTGATAGATACAACCGTAGCGATAACTTGAACTTCGTTTTTGAACGCACTTGGGAAAAGTGGGCGAATTGGACGGTCAATCAGACGAGCTGTTAGTGTTTCGCCTTCAGAAGGACGACCTTCACGCTTAAAGAAGCCACCAGGGATTTTACCCGCAGCGTATGTACGCTCTTGGTAGTTAACTGTTAGAGGGAAGAAATCTTGACCTGCAACAGCTTCTTTCTTAGCAACAACAGAAACGAATACTGATGTATCGTCCATAGTTGCCATTACAGCAGCAGTAGCTTGACGTGCGATTACGCCCGTTTCTAGAGTAACGGTGTGATTACCGTACTGGAACGATTTTACAACTGGTTTTTCAAACATTGTATATCCTTAGCTCTAAAGTCATGACTTTAGATTAAGTGAATAATGACTCAAGATATTACCAATCGCGACTAGTGAAAAGGGACTCGAGATAGTGCTTCTTTGTATGAATTCATACGCCGAATTAGGACCAAATCCGCCTTTGAATAGTCGCGACCTATTGGCCGACATCTGTGACTGTAATCTCTTGAGAAGGTTGATTGCCAAACGTGAAAACGCTATAGGCGGGCGTAGTATAAACTATTTTTATTAGGAGATATATTTCCTATCAGAAAAAGCCAGGTGATATTCTAAGCATCCGGTCTGCCATTTTCTTACAGGCACAAAAAAAGGAGCATAAATGCTCCTTTTCTTCAAACTGTCTTTGCAGACATCGCTATTAGCGACGTAGGCCTAGACGCTTGATTAGGTCTTGGTAACGAGCAAGGTTTTTGCCTTTCAAGTAATCAAGAAGCTTACGACGGCTAGAAACCATACGTAGTAGACCACGACGGCTGTGGTGATCGTGCTTGTGTGCTTTGAAGTGACCTTGTAGGTGGTTGATAGAAGCAGTAAGTAGTGCTACTTGTACTTCTGGTGAACCTGTGTCGCCTTCAGATTGTGCGTATTCTGCAACGATTGCTGCTTTAGTTTCTGCATTCAGAGACATAGTTCTCTCCTGATAAGAGTAAGTTTATATTTGTAGCAGCCAATCTCTGATTCAGCCGCTACGCGAGCCGAGGATTATAGGGAAGTTTATGAATTGGTGCAATAACAATCGAACGCCTTAAAACGAAAAAAGCGAACCACTGAATGAAAGGGCTCGCTTTCTTTATCAATTGTTGGCCCTTAAGGACGAACGACTAATATTCTGACTCGATTTAAACGCTACGCTTGTGGCTCTTCATCTCTGAAAACCACCAAGCGCTTAGGTGCAACTCGGCCATCTTCTGCAATCTGAGCAACGCCAACAAACAGCTTTTCTTCACCACTTGTCATACGAACCGTGCCTTCAGTTGGTGCACCAGAAACCTGAACTGGCATGCCGTGCTGAACTAGGTCAGTCAGTTCCGCGTTCAAATTCACTTCTGGTAAGTCTTCTACGGCAGTGTCCATTGGCATCAGAAGTGGATCAAGCAGCTCTTTTGGTGCTATTTCTTGCGCTTGTGCTTGCTCTAGGATCTCGTTTAACTGCTCCAAAGTCACCATACGTTCATAAGGGTACTTTGCTACACCAGTACGACGAAGCATTGTCACGTGAGCACCACAACCTAGCATTTCACCAAGGTCATCGGTAATTGTGCGAATGTAAGTGCCTTTCGAACAATGCACTTCCATTTCAACTTCATCACCTTCAAAGCGAAGCAATTCAATAGAGTACACAGTGATCTTACGAGACTCTCGAGGTACTTCAATACCTGCGCGAGCGTATTCGTACAAAGGCTTACCTTGATACTTCAATGCCGAGAACATTGATGGGATCTGGTCGGTTTCACCCTTAAAGCTTGCAATGCAACGTTCAAGTTGTTCTTGAGTCACATTCACTTCACGAGTTTCAACCACTTCACCATCAGAGTCAGAGGTGTTGGTACGCTCACCAAGCTTAGCGATTACTACGTAGCGCTTATCAGAATCTAGAAGAAACTGAGAAAACTTCGTTGCTTCACCAAGACAAATTGGCAGCATGCCAGTCGCAAGAGGATCCAGAGCACCTGTGTGCCCTGCCTTCTCTGCAAAGTAAATACGCTTTACTTTTTGCAGTGCATCATTAGATGAAATACCAGTAGGCTTATCTAACAGAATTACCCCGTTAATAGGGCGACCTTTACGACGGCGAGCCATTACTCTTCGTCCTTAGACTGAATTTCGTCAGTGCGGCCAGCTTCTTGCTGCTTACGCTTATCGTCGCTTAGAACTTCACTCACTAGGTTAGACATACGCATGCCTTCTACCAATGTGTTGTCGTAAGTAAAACGTACTTCAGGCGTTAGACGGTGGCGAATGCGCTTACCAAGAGCCATACGAACTGGCACTTCATGCTCTTTAAGAGCAGCAAGGCACGATTCAGGCGTTTGCTCGCCGATACATAGGAAAGTAACGAATACTTTTGCGTATGCAAGGTCACGAGACACTTCTACATCTGAGATCGTTACCATACCAATACGTGAGTCACGAACTTCACGTTGTAGGATAAGGGCAAGCTCTTTTTGAAGCTGCTGAGACACACGCTGTGTGCGGCTAAATTCTTTTGACATTTTCTTTTCTCACTTAGAAAGATGGGGGGCTTGGTAATTACCAGCCCCCCATGGTGTATTCAACAACCGATTACTTATTACCATTACTAGTAATGTTAGTAACCTTAGTCAATATGTCGAGTCGTACTGACTGATTAGTCTAGAGTACGTTTAACTTCAACAATTTCGAATACTTCGATCTGGTCACCAACGCGAACGTCGTTGTAGTTCTTAACGCCGACACCACACTCGTAACCATTTTTAACTTCTTGAACGTCATCTTTAAAGCGACGAAGTGACTCTAGTTCACCTTCGTAGATAACAACGTTTTCACGAAGTACACGGATTGGGTTGCTACGCTTAATTGTACCTTCAGTAACAATACAACCAGCGATTGCGCCAAGCTTAGGTGACTTAAATACGTCACGAACTTGTGCAAGACCAATGATCTCTTGACGGAATTCAGGAGCAAGCATACCGCCCATCGCCTGTTTAACTTCGTCAATCAGTTGGTAGATGATTGAGTAGTAACGTAGATCTAGGTTTTCGTTCTGAACCGTACTACGCGCAGTTGCGTCAGCACGAACGTTGAAACCAAGGATGATAGCGTTAGAAGCCGCTGCAAGCGTTGCATCAGTTTCAGTGATACCACCAACACCAGAGCCTACGATGTTCACTTTAACTTCGTCAGTTGACAGTTTCAGTAGAGAATCAGCAATCGCTTCTACAGAACCTTGAACGTCAGCTTTAAGTACAACGTTAAGTTCAGCAACTTCACCAGCCGTCATGTTCGCGAACATGTTCTCTAGTTTCGCTTTTTGTTGGCGAGCTAGTTTAACATCACGGAATTTACCTTGACGGTAGTTTGCAACTTCACGCGCTTTACGCTCATCACGTACAACAGTCGCTTCGTCACCTGAAGCAGGAACGCCAGAAAGACCTAGAATTTCTACAGGGATAGATGGACCTGCAGTTTCAATGTCTTTACCGTTTTCATCACGCATTGCACGAACACGACCGTACTCTTGACCACAAAGAACGATATCGCCTTTGTTTAGAGTACCAGACTGTACTAGTACTGTTGCAACTGGACCACGACCTTTATCAAGACGAGATTCAACAACAACACCAGATGCCATGCCTTCTTTAACTGCTGTAAGCTCAAGAACTTCAGACTGAAGAAGGATTGCTTCTAGAAGACCATCGATGTTTGTACCCTGTTTTGCAGAGATGTGAACGAAGATGTTCTCGCCGCCCCATTCTTCAGGGATAACGTCGTATTGAGCTAGCTCATTCTTAACGTTGTCTGGGTTTGCACCCTCTTTATCGATCTTGTTCACAGCAACAATCAGAGGAACACCTGCCGCTTTCGCGTGCTGGATTGCTTCGATTGTTTGTGGCATTACGCCATCGTCTGCTGCTACTACTAGGACAACGATATCTGTCGCTTGAGCACCACGAGCACGCATAGCGGTAAACGCCGCGTGTCCAGGAGTATCAAGGAACGTGATCATGCCGTTATCAGTATCTACGTGGTAAGCACCAATGTGCTGCGTGATACCGCCAGCTTCGCCAGAAGCAACGTGTGCTTTACGAATGTAATCAAGTGTTGAAGTTTTACCGTGGTCAACGTGACCCATGATAGTAACAACAGGAGCACGACCTTCAGCCGTTGCATTGTTGTCACGGTCAGCTAGTACCGCTTCTTCAAGTTCGTTTTCTTTACGTAGGATAACCTTGTGGCCCATTTCTTCAGCAACAAGTTGTGCTGTTTCTTGGTCAATCACTTGGTTGATAGTCGCCATAGCGCCCATCTTCATCATTACTTTGATAACTTCAGTTGCTTTAACTGACATTTTGCTCGCCAGTTCAGAAACAACGATAGTTTCGCCGATAGCAACGTCAGATTTAGCAACCGTCGCTGACTTATCGAAGCCTTGCTGCATTGAAGTTGGTTTAGCAAGCTTACCTTTACCGCCACGACCACGTTGGTTACGACCGCCACGATTGTTTGCTGGTTGGTTAGCAGGAGCTGCTTTCTTCTTGCGACGACGAGGGGCTTTCTCGTCTTTCTTATCTGCCGCATCTTCAGCTTCACGAGCGTAAGTAGAAGTAGTTACATGGTAATCCGCAGATTTCTCTTGCTCTTTCTTCTTCTTCTCTTCTTCAGACCAACGTTCTTGGTTCTCTTCAGCTAACTTACGAGCTTCTTCAACAAGCTTAGCTGCTTCAGCTTCTGCTTTACGAGTTGCTTCTTGCTCTTGACGAGCTTTAAGTTCATCCGCTTCTTTTTTCGCTTGTGCGTTAGCGTCTGCATTTTTTGAATTCATGTCTTTTTTAGCCTTTTCAGCTTGTGCGCGTTGAGCCTTCTCTTCAGCATCACGTTTTGCATCCGCTTCACGTGTTACTTTTTCTTCGGCTTCGCGCTGTGCTTTCTCTGCAGCATCACGTTTCGCTTGCTCTTCAGCATCGCGTTGTGCTTTCTCTTCCGCTTCACGATTAGCTAGTTCCTCAGCTTCACGTTTAGCTTCATCTTCAATAGTGCTGCGCTTCACGTAAGTACGTTTTTTACGTACCTCTACTTGAACATCCTTACTCTTACCGCCTCCAGCAGCAACACTTAACGTGCTGCGGGTCTTGCGCTGAAGAGTTAAACGAGTCGGTTCTGTTTCACCAGAAGTATCACCATGCTCCTTTTTTAGGTGCGTTAGCAATGTTTGCTTCTCTGAATCAGTCACTTGATCCGACCCTGATTTCTTCATGCCTGCATCAGCAAGTTGTTCAATTAAGCGGTCAACTGGCGTACCAATCTCTTCACTCAGTGCTTTAACTGTTAATTGTGTCATACCGCTTTCTCTCCTTGCTGAATTATTCTTCGTCGCCGAACCAACAGATGTTACGCGCAGCCATAATTAGCTCGCCTGCACGCTCTGCAGTTAGGTCTTCGATGCCTTCTAGTTCATCAACGCCTTGGTCAGCTAGGTCTTCCAATGTCGCAACGCCTTTTGCTGCTAGCTTGTAAGCCATTTCACGCTCAAGACCTTCAAGTGCAAGTAAGTCTTCAGCAGGCTCAACACCGTCGAAAGTTTCTTCTTTCGCTAGCGCTAGAGTAGTCAGTGCGTCTTTTGCGCGGTTACGTAGTTCTTCAACGATACCTTCGTCTAGACCGTCTACTTCAAGAAGCTCGTTCACAGGAACGTATGCTACTTCTTCAAGCGTAGAGAAGCCTTCTTCAACAAGCATTTGAGCAAAGTCTTCTTCGATGTCTAGGTGCTTCATGAAGTTTTCAATAGAAGCAACAGCTTCTTCTTGGTGCTTCTTCTCGAGATCAGCAACAGTCATCACGTTCAGTTCCCAACCAGTTAGTTGAGAAGCTAGACGTACGTTTTGACCACTACGTCCAATCGCTTGTGCTAGGTTATCCGCTTCAACAGCGATATCCATAGAGTGTGCATCTTCATCAACGATGATAGATGCAACGTCAGCAGGAGCCATAGCGTTGATTACGAATTGAGCCGGGTTATCGTCCCAAAGAACTATATCGATACGCTCACCGCCAAGATCGTTAGAAACAGCTTGTACACGAGCACCACGCATACCAACACACGCACCAACAGGATCGATACGTTTGTCGTTTGTTTTCACAGCGATTTTAGCACGAGAACCAGCGTCACGTGCAGCACCTTTAAGTTCAATTAGCTCTTCACCAATCTCAGGCACTTCAACACGGAATAACTCAGCTAGCATTTCTGGCTTCGAACGAGTAACAAAAAGCTGGAAACCACGAGCTTCTGGTTTAACTGCGTAAAGAAGACCACGAACACGGTCACCTGGACGGAAGTTTTCACGAGGAAGTTGGTCATCACGAAGGATTACCGCTTCAGCGTTGTTACCTAGGTCTAGAATAACGGTATCACGGTTAACTTTCTTAACTGCACCAGTTACTAGCTCGCCTTCGTTATCAATAAACTGTTCAACGATTTGAGCGCGTTCAGCTTCACGTACTTTCTGTACGATAACTTGCTTAGCCGTTTGAGTCGTAATACGGTCAAACGTTACTGATTCGATATCATCTTCAATGAAACCGCCAAGTTCGATCTCTGGGTCATCGTACTTTGCAGCTTCAATAGAGATTTCTTTTGTTGGGAATTCAACTTCCTCAACAGCTTCCCAACGACGGAAAGTTTCGAAATCACCCGTTTTACGGTCGATTTCAACACGAACTTCGATTTCTAATTCGCTTTTCTTTTTTGTTGCCGTTGCAAGCGCGATTTCAAGCGCTTCAAAAATACGCTCACGAGGAACTGCTTTCTCATTAGAAACAGCTTCTACTACCGCCAAAATTTCTTTGTTCATTAATCTAGCCTCTTAAGCTCTTCTCTCTAGGAGAACTAAAATTTAGGGATCAGGTTAGCTTTCGCAATATTGCTAAGGACGAATTCTTCTTCTTGTCCTTCAACCAATACTTTTACTGTCTCGCCTTCGATAGATTGGATATCACCTTTCCATTTACGACGGTTGCCGACAGCCATTTTCAAAACGATGCTTACCTCGTGACCAATAAATTGTTGGTAATGCTCTGCTTTGAACAGTGGTCTCTCTAAACCTGGTGAAGACACTTCAAGGTTATAAGCCACTGAAATTGGATCTTCAACGTCCATTACGGCACTTACTTGGTGACTAACTTCAGCGCAATCATCTACATTGATACCATTTGGTGAATCGATGTAAATACGTAGCGTTGAGTGCTCACCAGCACGAATAAATTCTAATCCAACTAACTCATAACCCGATGCTGCTACTGGAGCGTCAAGCATTTCAGTAAGTTGTCTTTCTAAACCAGTCATTTAACCACTCCAGAAACAAAAAAAGGGCTCAAAGCCCAATTTAAATTCCAAGCAAACATTATCTAAACGCATTTACAAATGCTTAGATAACAAAAAACCCCGTATAAGCCGGGGTTTTTGTTGCTGGACCCTTATATGTTAAGTGCCATCATATTTGATATCACACTTAACTCACAGTGAGGTTCACACTGTGCAAACTTGCTACCAATACAAGCTATATAATAGCATTGAAATTGGTTGCGGGAGCCGGATTTGAACCGACGACCTTCGGGTTATGAGCCCGACGAGCTACCAAACTGCTCCATCCCGCGTCCGACTTGCGAGCATTATACGCCCAACAAGATGTTTTACAAGTTTGTAAACATGGTGCCGAGAGAGGGACTCGAACCCTCACACCCTAAGGCACTAGCACCTCATGCTAGCGTGTCTACCAATTTCACCATCTCGGCATCAAATCTTTACAGCTTATTGTGGAATTTCGTCGCCTTGCGCCGGAATTTCACTCGCTGCATCATCAGCTTGCTGAATTACCTGACCTTGAGTCGGGTCAATCCATTGTGACTCAGTCTTATGTGTAGACATATTACCAAGCACTAAGCTAAGGATAAAAAATGTAGTTGCAAAAACTGCAGTCATTCGGGTAAGGAAATTTCCTGAGCCACCAGCACCAAACACAGTGTTTGAAGCGCCAGCACCGAAAGAGGCTCCCATATCTGCGCCTTTACCTTGTTGAATCAACACTAGGCCAATTACACCAAGCGCTGCCAACAGGTAAATCACAAGTAGAACTGTAAACATTTTTCCACCTATGTTCCTAATTGTTGAGCCAGCGCCGTTCAAAAAACTATTTTTAAGAACAAGGCTAGCGACCTCCTAACTGAAGGCCGAGCAATACTAGCGAATGAGGCGATGGCTGACAAGGAGAATTTGCTAAAAAATAAGCCTTTACCAAGTGAGTGGTCAAAAAAAGGTCAAAAGCGACACAAAACTCATTTTCGCCTCTTTTGACCGTTCTGTAACTCAACCAATCCTAATAACAGGTACATATCATTGCACCTGCTAAATAAAGACTAAATTAGCAGTTTGCTTTTACTGCATCAGCAATTTTAAGTGCCGAAGATTGAACTAACTCAGCGTCTTCGCCTTCTACCATTACGCGCAATAGTGGCTCTGTGCCAGATTTACGTAATAGCACACGGCCTTTCTCGCCAAGTTCCGCTTCCACTTCAACCACAGCCGCTTTAACCGCCTCTGCTTCTAGTGGGTTTGAATCTCCGCTGAAGCGAACATTTTCTAGGACTTGAGGGTATAACGTCATACCTTGAGAAAGTTCATTCAATGTCATTTCACTATCGACTACCGAAGCCAAAACTTGCAGAGCAGCAACAATAGCATCGCCCGTCGTTACTTTGTCTAATAGGATAACGTGACCCGAATTTTCTGCACCGATCTTCCAGCCTTTAGCAAGAAGTTGCTCCATTACGTAACGGTCACCAACAGCAGCGCGAACAAACGGAATACCTAACTGCTTAAGGCCGTTTTCCATACCAAGGTTCGTCATTAGTGTACCAACTACGCCACCTTTCAATTCACCACGACGCAGTGCATCACGAGCAATGATGTAAGCGATCTGGTCGCCATCAACCTTGTTCCCTAGCTCATCAACCATGATGATACGATCACCATCACCATCAAAACCAAGGCCTAACGCTGCATTTTCTGCAAGCACTTTCGCTTGCAGAGCACGTACATCCGTTGCGCCTACTTCGTGGTTGATGTTAGTACCATTTGGCTCAACACCAATCGCAATAACTTCAGCTCCTAGCTCTCTGAATACAGCGGGAGCAATGTGGTAAGTCGCACCATGGGCACAATCAACAACAATCTTCATTCCTGCAAGCGTCATCTGATTTGGGAACGTGCTTTTACAAAACTCAATATAACGGCCAGCCGCATCGTTTAAACGTACCGCCTTACCAAGTTCAAATGAATCAACACATTCGATGTCTTTATCCAGTTCCGCTTCAATCGCTAGCTCGATATCGTCTGGCAATTTAGTCCCCTCTGAAGAGAAAAACTTGATGCCATTATCGTAGTAAGGATTATGCGATGCAGAGATAACAATCCCCGCCTCAGCACGGAAAGTTTGCGTTAGATAAGCAACAGCCGGTGTCGGCATTGGCCCCGTAAACGTAGCCTGAAGACCCGCAGCAGCTAAGCCAGCTTCTAAAGCAGACTCAAGCATGTAGCCAGAGATGCGAGTATCTTTACCGATAATCACTTTCTTTGTGCCTTGTTTAGCAAGAACACGACCCGCAGCCCAGCCAAGCTTCAGAACAAAATCAGGTGTAATCGGGTACTGGCCTACTTTGCCACGCACACCATCAGTGCCGAAGTAACGTCTTTTATCAGACATGTTGATTTTCCTTAATTATGATTAGTGATTGTTATTCATCACTTCGATTATCTTCATCGCTTCCAACGTATCTTCGACGTCATGAACACGAATAATTTGTGCACCTTTCATTGCTGCAATGGTCGCACAAGTAACACTGGCGACCATGCAGTCCGCAGGAGCTTTGTCTAATAGCTTAAAAATCATCGATTTTCTCGACATCCCCGCCAAGACAGGTAACCCAAGCGTGTGAAATTTTTCAAGGTGCGCTAATAGGCGGTAATTATGCTCAATGGTTTTACCAAAACCAAAACCGGGATCCAGAATCAACTGCTCTTTTGATATCCCTACAGCCTCACAAGCTTCAACCCTTTCTTGTAAGAAAGCTTCTACATCCGTTAGAACATCGTCGTAACTAGGATTCGCTTGCATAGTTCTTGGCTGACCTTTCATGTGCATCAGGCAAACCGGAACCTTCGCATCAGCGGCAGCTTCTAAAGCACCGGGCTCTTGTAAAGCTCGCACATCATTGATCAAATCAGCACCAGCTTCAACCGCTTGACGCATCACTTCAGCTTTACTGGTATCGATAGAAATCCAGACATCAAATCTAGCTCGAATAGCTTTAATAGCAGGAATAACTCGAGATAATTCTTCTTCTAAGGCAACCTCAGGAGCGCCAGGACGAGTCGACTCACCACCAATGTCAATGATGCTAACACCAGCTTGAATCATTCGTTTAGCTTGTAACAAAGCATTGTCTAATGAACTAAATTTACCACCATCAGAGAAAGAGTCAGGCGTGACATTGAGAATACCCATTACATGTGGGCGGTCTAAAACGAGCGTTTTATTGTGTGCTTTTAATATCATGGAAGGCTGGTCTTAAAGGTAAAAACATCTTGGGCTAGAAACAGAAAAACCCTGAGCGTACTCAGGGTTTTAATTTAAAGCTTAGCGATTAAGAATCTTTGTTTTGAGCATCATCTGATTCAGATTTAACTTCTTCAACTTTCGATTCTTCAGCTTTTGGTTCGGCTGCTTCTTCTGATTTCGCTTCAGGTTTAGCTTCTTCCTTTGCAGGTTCTGCTTTCGCCTGGTCACCCCAACCAGCAGGCTCGCGAATGTCGTCTTTACGTTCCATCAGGTCATCAATCTGACCAGCATCAATCGTTTCAAACTTCATTAGTGCATCTTTCATCGAGTGCATGATATCCATGTTCTCTTCGAGAATTTGCTTCGCACGAGCGTAGTTGCGGTCGATTAAGATACGAATTTCTTCATCGATCAACTTAGTTGTATCGTCAGAAACATGTTTCGCTTGGCTCATGCCACGACCTAGGAAAACTTCGCCTTCTTCTTCAGCATATAAAAGAGGACCCAGTTTTTCAGAGAAGCCCCACTGCGTGACCATCTTACGAGCAATATCAGTTGCACGTTCGATATCGTTAGACGCACCAGTCGAAACTTTGTCTTTACCGTAGATAAGTTCTTCAGCAAGACGACCACCGTACAAGCTAGAGATCATTGATTCTAGATGTTGGCGAGACATACTTACGCGGTCTTGCTCAGGTAGGTACATAGTTACACCAAGCGCGCGACCACGTGGAATGATTGAAACCTTGTACACTGGATCGTGTTCTGGTACCAAACGACCAACAATTGCGTGACCCGCTTCGTGGTAAGCCGTTGACTCTTTCACTTCTTCAGACATCACCATCGAACGGCGCTCAGCACCCATCATGATTTTGTCTTTCGCAAGTTCAAACTCGACCATCGAAACATTTCGCTTGTTACCACGAGCAGCAAACAGCGCCGCTTCGTTCACAAGGTTGGCAAGATCTGCACCAGAGAAGCCTGGAGTACCACGAGCAATCAGAGATGGTTCAACATCACCCGACAGTGGAACTTTACGCATGTGTACTTTAAGAATCTGTTCACGACCACGTACATCAGGCAGACCAACCACAACTTGGCGGTCAAAACGACCAGGACGAAGTAATGCAGGGTCTAGTACGTCTGGACGGTTAGTTGCAGCGATAACGATAATACCTTCGTTACCTTCGAAACCATCCATCTCAACCAGCATTTGGTTAAGTGTTTGTTCACGTTCATCGTGACCACCACCAACACCAGCACCACGTTGACGACCTACAGCATCGATTTCATCGATAAAGATGATACAAGGTGCTGCTTTTTTCGCTTGCTCGAACATGTCACGCACACGAGATGCACCAACACCAACAAACATTTCAACGAAATCAGAACCTGAGATAGTAAAGAACGGTACTTTCGCTTCACCAGCAATCGCTTTTGCAAGCAACGTTTTACCAGTACCAGGAGGACCAACCAACAGGATACCTGTAGGAATCTTACCACCTAGCTTTTGGAAACGACTAGGGTCGCGAAGGTAATCAACCAGCTCTTTAACGTCTTCTTTTGCTTCGTCACAACCAGCAACATCCGCAAACATCGTTTTAATTTGTTCTTCGCTCATCATACGAGCTTTGCTCTTACCAAAAGACATAGCGCCTTTACCGCCGCCACCGCCTTGCATTTGACGCATGAAGAAAATCCACACACCAATTAGTAAGATCATAGGGAACCAAGAGATGAAGATAGTGCCGAGTAAGCTCTGCTCTTCAGGTGGTGTACCCTGAACTTTTACGTTTTGATTAATTAAGTCATCAAGTAGCTTTTGATCATAAACAGGCATGTAAGTTACATACTTAGAACCACCGCCACGACGTGTGAAGGTAATTTCGCTGTTATTGAACTGTGCGTCTTGAATCTGGCCTTGGCCAACTTCCTGTACAAACGTGGTGTAATCTACTGCTCTGCCGTTGCTTTCCCCAGGGCCGAAGCTCTGGAATACCGACATCAACACTACCGCGATAACAAGCCACAGAATTAAATTTTTTGCCATGTCACTCAAGGTGTAAGCCTCTCGATAACTAATTGTAATTAAAGGTAGGGTACTACAGTTTGTAACCTGTAGCCATGTTGTTAACTCTCACTCTTGGAAGAGAATCGTTAACCTTTGTAACCAGTGGCTACGATGAACACTTCACGAGATCGAGCTCGAGAAGAGTCGGGTTTTCTAACTTTGACTGTTTTAAACATCTCACGGACGTCCTTAACATATTGGTCAAAGCCTTCGCCTTGGAATACTTTTACAACAAAACTACCATTGGTAGCTAGAACTTGTCGACACATATCCAAAGCTAATTCAACTAAATACATAGCTCTTGGCTGATCTACAGAATTATTGCCTGCTATATTAGGTGCCATATCAGACATCACCACATCAACCATGTTGGGTTGTATACGTTCCAACAAGGCATCTAGAACAGCTTCTTCCCGGAAATCACCTTGTAAAAAGCTAACTCCGGCAATCGGGTCCATTGGTAACAAGTCACACGCGATGATTTGTCCGTTGTCGCCAATAATCTTAGCAGCATATTGAGACCAACCGCCAGGCGCTGCGCCCAGATCCACAATGGTCATCCCAGGAGACAGCAATTTATCTTTAGATTGAATCTCTTCCATTTTGAAATAAGCACGTGAACGATAACCTTTCTTTCTTGCTTCGTTTGCGTACTTGTCGTCGAAGTGTTCCTTCAACCAACGACCTGAACTGGCCGAGTGTTTCTGTTTGCTCATTGGATACCTAAATTGGAGGAAAGTACTAATTGCTGAATAAATTATAGTCTTCAGCTTTAGATGGCGTTAAAATAGGTTTTTTCAACCCTAATACTAAATAAAATTGGCCGCGTAATGAACCTAAGTACCAAACAAAAGCAGCATCTAAAGGGCCTAGCTCACAGTTTAAAACCTGTAGTGCTAATGGGCGCAAATGGACTTACTGAAGCTGTTCTAGCGGAAATCGAATTAGCTCTAGACCACCACGAACTGATCAAGATTAAAGTTGCATCAGAAGACCGTGAGACTAAACAACTGATTATCGATGCAATTGTACGTGAATCTAAAGCTGAAAAAGTACAAACTATCGGTAAAGTTCTTGTACTGTTCCGTCAGTCAGAAGCACGTAAAATCGAGATTCCACGCAAATAAGCTAGTTTGACTTCAAGCTAGCTCCGCAATAACGCAATAACGCAATAACGCAATAAGAAAGCCATAGTGCTTATCTTTTAGTGTAGCGTGAGAAACGAAAAAGGTCGCATTAAGCGACCTTTTTACTTATCAGAAACAAAGCAAATTCAATTAGATGTATTCTACTTTGTCGATTTCGAAGTCTTTATCACCGCCAGGGGTAGAAATATGAACTTCGTCACCTTCCATCTTACCGATCAAACCGCGAGCAATAGGTGATTTAACTGAAATACGACCGGTTTTGATATCGGCTTCATCTTCAGAAACAATTTGGTAACGGAATTCATCATCAGTATCCACATCAACCAAAGTCACTGTCGTACCAAAGATGATCTTACCTGTGTTATCCATCTGGGTTACATCGATGATCTGAGCCAGTGATAATTTGTATTCGATATCTCGAATTTGAGCTTCACAGATACCCTGCTCTTCACGAGCTGCGTGGTATTCAGCATTCTCTTTCAAGTCACCTAGTTCACGTGCTTCACCAATAGCTGCTGAGATAACAGGGCGTAGCTTAAGTAGGCGATCTAATTCGTCACGTAGCTGCTGAGCGCCACGTACTGTCATTGGAACCTTTTCCATTTTTTACCTCTATGCCAAAGCTTTCTTTGACCAACATAAATTCACCCAACATCTTTATTAGGTGATAGAAACAAAACAATTTGGCTTAGTGTAAACAAACTTGATAGCTAAATCACCTTTATTCCACTTTGCGTTATAAAAGCTTTATCTAGGTCTAAATTACAGACATCACAGAAATGAATAATAACCTCCTCATCAATAAATCACCGACCAAATACCTAAAAAAAACAAAAACAAACCAAATAAATACAGATCACACTTTTATAAAAAAACATTAAAAACAAAAACTTAAACAACAGTAAATATAATAAAACAGTGTTCACAATTTTTATTGATATCATTTTACTAACTAGCTATGGAACTTTAGGGGTAAAAAGTAACTCATGGATTGCACTGGCATTTTTTAGACTTCTGTTCTAATCATGGTTATGAAGCTTGATTAATACAGGCAATACACAAAAGGGTTCAAATCCTTGATAAAACTTCTATGGACAGTAATTAGGAAATAATAACATGAACAAGACTATGATCGCGCTTGCTGTATCTGCTGCAGCTCTTGCTACTAACGCTGTAGCAGCCGACGGTAAACAAGCTGGTGGTATTGACGGTACTTCTGTATACAGCTCAAACGGCACTTCTCTAGAGATCGGTGGTCGTGCGGAAGCTCGTCTATCTCTAAAAGATGGCAAAGCTGAAGACAAAACTCGTGTACGTCTTAACTTCCTAGGTAAAGTTGAAATCCAAGACGGCCTATACGGTGTTGGTTTCTACGAAGGCGAATTCACAACGGCTGAAAACGGCGGTTCTACTGATAACAACGACGGCGACATCACTAACCGTTACACATACGCTGGTATCGGCGGTGACTTCGGTGAAGTTACTTACGGTAAAAACGACGGTGCGCTAGGCGTAATCACAGACTTCACGGATATCATGTCTTACCACGGTAACTCTGCTGCAATGAAAATTGCTGTAGCAGATCGTTCAGACAACATGGTTTCATACAAAGGTCAATTCCAAGACCTAGGCGTAAAAGCAAGCTACCGTTTTGCTGACCGTCAAGAAGGTGTTGTTAATGGTTGTAACATCGGTGAGTACTGTGACAACGACGCTGATGGCTACTCTCTATCTGGTATCTACGCTATCGGCGACTCTGGCTTTAAGCTAGGTGCTGGTTACGCAGACCAAGCTGACCAAAACGAATACATGCTAGCAGCTTCTTTCCGTACTGAAGCGCTATACTTTGCTGGTACGTTCACAGATGGTGAACTAGCGAAGAAAGACGGTGACTACACAGGTTACGAATTCGCAACTGCGTACACGCTAGATAAGACTGCATTCACGCTAACGTACAACAACGCAGAAACAGATGGTGATACATCTGCTGACAACGTTGCAATCGATGCTACTTACTACTTCAAGCCTAACTTCCGTACGTACATTTCGTACAACTTCAACCTTATCTCTGAAGGTGACAAGTTCGGTAATGCTGACGGTGTAAACTTTGGCGCTACTAAAGTACAAGCTGAAGACGAGCTAGCTCTAGGTCTACGTTACGACTTCTAATTCTGATTATCTAATTGATTAATTAGTTAATTGAGAATCAAAACGCCCGCTCTCTAGCGGGCGTTTTTTATATCTGTATACTAAAAACATCAGCCATCCAAGAAAAAATCTTCTATGCGCCTTCTATCCACTCTACTTCTATGTGGCTTATCACTTGGTAGTTACTCACTTACCACTTTCGCCTACGCCCCTTTAAATAAACTGCCTGATGGCAGTAGCACAAGTCTAATCTTGGAATCCTTGAGTGGTGATTCAAATGAAATAAGCATCAACATTGATGGTTTTTATCCACCAGCCAGCACCTTAAAACTGGTCACCGCTTTGGCAGCAAAGTTGGAATTGGGGGATGACTTTCACTATACGACCAGCATAGCTCGTTCTAATAAAGATGTTGTGATCTCATTCAGCGGTGACCCAACGCTACAACGAGAGCAGTTAAAAAGGCTTTTAGCTCAATATGCTAAATCACAATCTAAAACTATTAACGGTAACCTGTATCTCGATAACTCAGCTTATACGGGCTATCAACGAGCGGTGGGGTGGCCTTGGGACATTCTAGGCGTTTGTTACAGCGCACCTTCTAGCGCGATGACGTTAGACAGTAACTGCGCACAAGCCTCTATTTATACAAAAGATAACGGCAGCACTCGAGTCTATATTCCCGCCCACTATCCGATAGACGTGACAACCATCGCAACCACCGTAACTCGCTCAGGGCAGAAGGCGACACAATGCGACTTAGAGCTCATTACCACTCCAGACAACGCTTACAAGCTCTCTGGTTGCTTAGTAGAGCGTAAGAAACCACTACCACTCAAGTTTGCGATTCAAAACCCCGAGCTTTATACCTATCAAGTCGTGACCTCACTGCTTAAAGAGCTGAAAATCCAAGTTAAAGGCGATGTGATTGTTGGTAAAAAAGCTAAAGCAGACAAAACTACGTTAGTCGCGAGCCACCATTCTGAAAAGCTTCCTGAACTGCTCGATACCATGTTGAAGAAATCAGACAACCTAATCGCAGACAACCTGACCAAAACACTGGGTGCAACGTTTTATGTCCAGCCTGGTAGTTTCAATAACGGCACCGAAGCGATAAAACAGATATTACTGACCAAGGCCAACATTGACCTAAACAAAGCACAGTTGGTTGATGGCTCAGGGTTATCGAGGAATAATCGCATGACCTCGCAAACTATGGCTCAGGTTCTGCGTTACATCTGGGATAACGACAAACAGCTCAACCTGATTGAGGCTATGCCTATATCTGGCACTAATGGAACGCTCAAGTACCGTCAGAGTATGAGAAAAGCACCAATCCAAGGTAATATTATTGCGAAAAGTGGGTCTTTGTACGGTAGCTACAACATGGCAGGTTTTGGTTTAGATAAAGCGGGCAATCCAAACTCTCTGTTTGTACAGTTTGTCCGTGATTACTTCCCTAAAGAGCAAGATCCAGAAAAACCTGTAGAAGCACCAATCACCCAGTTTGAACGAGCTTTCTACAAAGGTGTGGTCGAATTCAGTCAAACACAAAGCAAATCTAAGTAATGTTTAGCTCTCTGTAAGCTTCTACTTAAACAATAAAAATGGCGCTGAAGATCGTATGATCTTCAGCGCCATTTTTGTTTCTAAGGTGTTTTTAGCTATTTTTATAGGTGCCTATTTTTATAGGAGCTAAGCGATACCGAGGAATGAGTTAACGACTGTAAAATAAATCCACATCCCTGAAATATCGACTATTGAAGCGAGGACTGGGCTCACCAGCACCGCAGGATCTAATTTGAATAACCGAGCAACAATTGGCAATCCAGCACCTAGCACGGTTGATATTGTCACTTGAATAAACAGAGCGACAGCAATCGCGTAAGCAATCATATTAATGTCGTAGCCACCCGTTGATTGGTTGTCACTGAACAGTAAGATGCGGCCTATCATCACCAAGGCAATCGCAAGTGCTAAGCAAATCGCGACTCTAAATTCTTTCCAAAGAACGTTCGCCCACTGGCGTTTCTTCAATTCACCAGTAGCTAGAGCTCTGATGACCAAAGTCGCCGCTTGTGTGCCTGTATTACCACCCGCAGCAGCGATTACCGGCATATAGATCGCCAGAAGTACTAGCTGGCTAAGAATGTCTTCATACTGAGCAATGATAAGCCCAGAGACAATACCCAGCAGCGCTAATGCAATAATCCAACCGATACGTTGCCTAACATGGCTAAGCACTCCAGTTGAAAGGTAACCCTGTTGAGGTTCAACCTCTGAGTAGATCAGCCCTAGTTGGTGAGCTAGATGTCGAGAGCGCTTCTCAAAGCCCTGCTCTTCTAGCTCACTAAGTAAAGTCTGAATCGTACTAAGAGAGCATTGCCCAAGTACTAACACCGCATCTTCAAGTGGCATACGGTTCAAAAGGTTAATTTGTTGCTCACGTCCGTACTGTTGAAAGGCATTAGATACAGCTTGGATGTCTTTCTCTGAGTACAGAGCTTCAATAGATAAAAAAGTGTTGTTCATTACCGTCATGGCGAATCTCCCGATTGGCAAAGGTAACGACCATCAAAACAAATAGCTTATAGCGAGTACACCAAGAGCATTTAACTCGTGTATCAAGAGCGTATAGCCCGTATATCAGGAGCGTATAGCTAAGTGCACCAAGAGCTTAAAGCGCTAATGTGTCTACTTGTTAGAATCTAGTGTGTGGAAAAGAATGAGGGGGAAAACAAAGATACCCTACCTGAACGGCAGGACAATAGATCAATACCGAGACAGGTTATTCTTCTCCATTCAAACTAGGAGGATGGTCGGTATTGTTCATAAAAATCTCCAGAATTACTGTCAATATGACAGCGCGCATAGTGTAGCAATGCACGTTCAAAAACTTCGTCAACTTTGTGTCAATAAAAAAGGCATCCGTGGATGCCTTTTGTTCAATTATTGATGTGCATTATTACTTAATAGTAATACGAGCAAACTTACGCTTACCTACTTGGTAAACTGCAGTACCTGCTTCAGGTACGAATTTGCTGTCTTCAATCTTCTCGCCTTCAAGCTTAGCAGCACCTTGCTTGATCATACGCATCGCATCAGAAGTAGAGTTTACAAGACCCGCTTCTTTTAGAACGTTAGCAATCGGTAAGCCTGCTTCGAATTCGAATTCAGGCATTTCGTCTGGTACTTGATTCTTAGCAAAACGGTTAACGAACTCTTGCTCAGCCGCTTCAGCATCCGCTTCACTGTGGAAACGAGCAATGATCTCTTTCGCTAGCAGTACTTTAACGTCACGAGGGTTTTTGCCCGCCTCAACGCCAGCTTTCAGTTCCGCAACTTCTTCAAGTGGACGGAAAGACAGTAGCTCGTAGTAGCTCCACATTAGATCGTCAGAGATAGACATGATCTTACCAAACATCTCGCTTGGTGCTTCGCTAATACCGATGTAGTTGTGCGCAGACTTAGACATCTTCTTAACGCCGTCTAGACCTACAAGTAATGGCATCATCAGTACCGCTTGTGGTTTTTGACCTGCTGCTTTTTGCAGCTCACGACCCATAAGAAGGTTAAACTTCTGGTCAGTACCACCAAGCTCAACATCACTCTCTAGTGCAACAGAGTCGTGACCTTGTAGAAGTGGGTACATGAATTCGTGGATTGCGATCGGTTGACCACCAGCGTAACGCTTTTTAAAGTCATCACGCTCAAGCATACGAGCAACAGTTTGGTTAGAAGCAAGACGAATCATGCCTTCAGCGCCAAGCTCAGATAGCCACTCAGAGTTGAAACGAATTTGCGTTTTCGCAGGGTCTAGAATCTTGAATACTTGCTCTTTGTAAGTTTCAGCATTCTTCAATACGTCTTCACGGCTTAGCGGTGGACGCGTTGAGTTCTTACCCGATGGGTCACCAACCATTGCAGTGAAATCACCGATAAGGAATGTCACTTCATGACCAAGCTCTTGGAAAGCACGAAGCTTGTTAAAGATAACCGTATGGCCTAGGTGGATATCTGGAGCAGTTGGATCGGCACCCAGTTTAATGCGTAAAGGACGACCTTCTTTTAATTTAGCAATCAGTTCGTCTTCTGGAATCAGTTCTTCTACGCCACGTTTGATCTCGGCTAGTGCAGCTTCAATACTCGCCATTCTTGTTCACTCCCACAGATTTGGCAAAAATATAATAATTAGACATCTTACTTGAATAGCGATGTATTTTGAAACCAGTTACACTATTCCGTCGTCTATTTTCATAATATTTACTGAACGAACCGGAACATGTTGTCTATTTTTGCACGCCTTCCTATTTTGCACCGGGCTTTTATCGCATTTTTTAGTGCCGTAATTTTCGTCGCGATTTTCTTACTACCCGATGTCAGCAGTTTACGTGACGATACGGGCGCTTTAGTGGTGGGGAAACATTACCCACTCACGATCAATGCATCGGCGCTTGTGAGTTCGAGTGATGCTCCGCCAACAGCTGTGCTTAGCTGGGAGAGATATACCGTTCGTTCAGGTGAAAGTACCTCGGTTTTATTCGAGCGAATTGGCCTCTCATACCGCCTGTTAATCACCCTACTCAATACCAACAATGATATTAAGAAACAGCTATCAAATCTAAGACCTGGCGACGTATTACAGTTCGGCTTCGATGAAAACAACGACCTTATTCAATTAAAACGACAACTTAGTGCGTTTGAAAGCTTTAAGATCACTAAGTCTGGTGATTCATTCTCCTCTAGCCTCGACAAAAAAGAAGTGGCCTACCAATACAATTATGCCGAAGCCAACATCACCTCTAACTTCTGGAATGCAGGCGTCAGTGCAGGCCTAACTGCAAACCAAATTATGGAATTGGCGGGGATCTTCGGTTGGGATATCGATTTTGCATTGGATATTCGTAAAAATGACAGCTTCAAAATCTTGTATCAAGAGAAAGTAGTAGAAGGTGAAGTGATTGGCCGCGGTAAGATTATGGCGGCTGTATTCAAAAACCAAGGTGATTCGTTTACTGCGGTATTGGATGATAAGAGTGGCAACTATTTCGATGAGAACGGTCGCGCAATGAAGAAAGCCTTTCTACGCTCACCGATTGATTTCCGTCGTGTAACATCGAATTTTAACCCAAACAGAAAACACCCAGTAACAGGCAAGGTTCGAGCTCATCGAGGTACAGACTACGCAGCCCCTGTAGGTACACCTATCTGGGCGGCCGGTGACGGCATCGTTCAGAAATCAGGTTACAACCAATTTAATGGTAACTACGTGTTCATTCGACACAGCAACACCTACATCACCAAGTACCTGCACATGAAGCGACGCATGGTTAAGGCTGGCCAGCGCGTAAAACAAGGCCAAACCATTGGTACCTTGGGTGGTACAGGTCGAGTGACAGGCCCGCACTTACACTATGAATTTTTGGTCAATGGTGTACATAAAAATGCGCGAACCGTGAAATTGCCTCAATCTAAGTCGTTAACAGGTAAAGCAAAAGCAACATTTATTGCGAACTCAGAGATTCGACTGAATAACCTTGAGCGATACGGCCAGTTGCTCGCGACTAATTAGGTTAAGAACCCTATAAGCCAACGAAAAGAGCGCCCACCAAGGCGCTCTTTTTTATTTCCGTCGAACCTGTACTTATCGTTCATCGTCGTTGCTTTGGAGTATATCGGGTTTATTATCTCGCCCTAGCATCAGCAAACAGGGCGTCAGCACCAAGGTTAGTACCGTTGCAAATGCCAAACCTCCAGCAATAGCCGTAGCGAGTTGCGACCACCATTGCGTGCTCGGTGCACCAAACTCAATTTTTTGGTTAATCAAATCGATGTTCATCTCCAACACCATAGGCATCAAGCCTAAAATGGTGGTAACCGTGGTCAGCATTACTGGCCTTAAACGCTGAACTCCCGTTCTGAGAATCGCATCTCGCTTCTCCAAGCCGCGCTTTATCAGTTGGTTATAGGTATCAATCAACACGATATTGTTGTTTACCACAATTCCGGCCAATGCAATCACCCCAATACCAGACATCACTATACCAAACGGACGTTGGAAGATAAGCAAACCAACAAACACGCCAACCGTTGAGAACAACACCGCGCTAAGAATCAAAAATGCTTGGTAGAAGCTATTAAATTGAGTAATCAGAATCAAAGCCATTACCGCCAAAGCGACTAAGAAAGCACTTTGTAAGAAAGCAGAAGAATTTTCTTGCTCTTCATTTTGACCTCGGATACGGAACTCAACGCTACTCGGTAAGCCCAACTCGCTTAACGCTTGCTCGATCTTCGGCAGTTCAAGCGCAAGGTTATAGCCCTCTTCCATATCCGCCATGATATTCACCACACGCTTTCCATCAAGACGCTTAATCGTGTCTTGCTTGTGGTCGGGAATAATCTGCGCGAAGTTGGTAATCGGAACAAGACCAGCCGGTGTTTTGACTCTTAACTGGTCAAAGCGGCCAATGTCTCTCTTATCATTCGGGTAACGCACTAAGATATCGACCTCTTCTGATGAATCATCAGGAAGGTAATCACCGATCTTTAATCCATTAGTCACAAACTGAACGGTATTACCCACCAAGGTAGCATCAGCCGAAAAACGCGCAGCATCATCTCGGCGAATATCCACCTTCCAGTCGATCCCGTCTTTGCTTGCAGTGTCGCTGATATTGGTCAGTGCTTGATTACCATCCGCCCAGTTTCTGACGATCTTTGCCGCTTGATTAAGCTGCTCTGGTGTCTTGGCCGAAAGCTCAATCACTAAGTCATTCTCAACCGGAGGCCCTGCATCTGGAAACTTATATTCAATCTCAACACCAGCGTATTGATCGGTTTGCACCTTTAACTCTTCAATGATCGCCTTAACACTGCGGCGGTATTGCCAATCAACGGGAGTAATCGATATCAAACCAATCTGGTCATCACCGCCAGTACGTGTGTAAACCGTGTCAAACTCATCATGATTGAGCATCTTTCGTTCAATATCGCGCATGATCAAATCTTTTTCTTGAATAGACAGATCACCATGAGATCGAACTTTAACGTTGAAGAATGGAGGGTCAACCTCTGGGAAAAACTCTGCACCGAGCCCTGCCTTTGAGTAGGTAAAACCAACTGCGATAGATAATACAATCGCACTAACAAGAATCTTAAACGGATGTTCAATAGCAATCGATAGTGTCTGGTAATACGCTTTAGTTAAACCTGTTGCTTGTGAGAAGTCACCATTGTGTAGTGCTACCATTCGAGCTTGGTTTTTAGGGGAAACGTATTGAGGCTTACCGATCAAGCCGCCTAGAACTGGAACAAACAGCAACGCCATAATCAATGAAGCAGTTAACGTGGCAATCAATGTTAATGGTAGGAACTTCATGAACTCTCCCGTCACATCTGGCCAAAACAGTAACGGAGCAAACGCAGCTAAGGTCGTTGCCGTTGATGCCGTTATTGGCCACGCCATACGTTTCGCAGCATCTCTGTAAGCGGCTTTACGCCCTTCACCTTCTTGCATTCGCCTGTCGGCAAATTCGGTAACCACAATTGCGCCATCGACCAACATACCCACTGCCATGATCAAAGAGAACAGCACCACGATGTTGACGGTTAGACCAAACACAGACAACACCAACAATCCCGTGAGGAACGATCCAGGAATTGAAATTCCGACCAATAGAGCGGTTCGAACACCAAGAATGGAGATGATCACGATCACCACTAAAATGATGGCGGATAAGATATTGTTTTGCAGATCGTTGAGCATGATCTTCACATCTTTAGATTCATCCCAAGTGTATTTGACCAAAAGGTTATTTGGCCATTCAGCTTGCTGCTGAGCACCTGCCATTACTGCCTTGACTAGCTCAACGGTTTCAATGATGTTTTCACCCGCTCGCTTCTTTATATCCAAGACAACCGCGGATTTGCCATCTAAACGGGCAAAGCTTTCAGGATCTCGAAACGCTCGGCGAACCGTAGCCACATCGCCAAAGGTCACGACCTGTTTACCATCCACTTTGATTGGCAACTCAAGTACGTCTTTTAAGGAGTTAAACACAGAAGGGACTTTGACAGAAAAACGCCCGTAACCCGTATCAACAAAACCGGCCGCTACTACTCGGTTATTCAAGGCGATCAGGTTATAGATATCCGCTTGATCTAGGCTATAGCTTTCCATCAATAACGGATCAACGATGATTTCAACGATGTCATCACGATCGCCTGCAATATCCACTTCTAGAATTTGGCGATAGCTTTCTAATTTATCTCCAACCTCTCGCGCAATTTGCACAATGGTACGTTCGGGAACAGTACCAAATAGCACAACAGACAAAACTGGTTGTTCAGATGCGAGTGTTACTTCATTTACGGTCGGTTCATCGCTGTCTTCTGGCAACTTGGGTTTGGCCAAATCGACAGCATCGCGCACATCCGCCATCGCCTTGGTAAGATCGACGCCAACATTAAACTCTAACACCACAGAGGCGTGCCCTTCTGCTGCGGTTGCTGTCATCTCTTTTACGCCTTCGATTGACCTAAGCTCTTGCTCAATAGGTCGAACCAATAAACGTTCTGCATCCGTTGGCGAGATCCCTTGGTGCCCGACAGAAACATAAATAATTGGGATGGTAATATCGGGGCTCGACTCCTTGGGTATCGTAATGTAAGTCACTGCACCTGCGACAAGAATTAGCGCCAATAACGAAAGCATTGTTCGTGCACGAGACAAGGCTGCATCAATAATTGAATACATCGGCTATCTCCTACTCAGCTTTCGCTTTAGAAAGTTCAGTACTTTGCTCGATAGCAATCACTGAATCACCATCACGTACAAAGCCTTGCCCAACCGTAATGATATCAACTTGTTGGCCTAGCCCAGTAAGCCAGACTCCATCTTGTTCTGCCTTTACTAATTGGATGCCCACAAACTTCACCATTGGTGAGTCACTAGCAGAGACCAAGGTTTTGACCCCGAGGTTACCCGCCTCATCCAATGCCAGCATCGCCGGTGTTATCTTGATTGCGTCTCTTGTTTCTAGATTGAGGGTTACTTCAGCACTGACACCGGCAGGTAACAGACCATCGGAGTTATCGATTTCAATCTCAATTGGGAAGGTATTGGTTGAGGCCGAAGATATTCGAGAGACGTAACGCAGCCGACCTTTCGCTTCTTCTCTTCCTAACAAACGGACCAAAGCAGATTGATTGACTAACAGGTGTTGGATATGGCGCTCACTGACATCAGCCTCAATAACCAGAGGATCAAGGTCAATCACGCCCGCGACTGGATCGCCAACCCCAACGAAATCACCCAATTCGACCATCAAATCCTGAACCACACCCGAAAAAGGCGAGGTAATTACAGTATTTTTTAAAGCCAACTCCGCATTGCGCATTATGGCTTTTGCTTCAGTTAAGGATGCCTCAGCTGTGGTGTAGGCGATCTCACCTTGCAGACCTCTTTTCTTCAGTGACTGCGCCGCTTTGAACTCTTTCTGCTTCAAGCGATATAACGCAGATGCTCGCTCTAGTTGAATCTCTAAATCACCTTTATCTATCTGGGCAATGGCTTGTCCTGCTTTAACCATATCCCCCTTAACAACATTCAATCTGACAATCTTGCCCGCGACTTCTGCACCTAGACGAGCATGCCGATCGGGCGCCGTTCTTCCATAGAGATCAATCGTTTTAAAGGTCGGTGATGAGGTGAATGTTTGAAAGGATACCTTTGCCAACGGAATTTCTGTCGACTTTTTTGCCGGCGACTCTTCCGCTTGCCCGACTCCTAAGCCAAGCCAGATCGACAATAAAATCACAAGAGCAAGTGAAACTAACCAAGGCTGCGTGAACTTTTGAGAAAGCGATGAGCCAGAAAATTGAGTAGACATACCAAATCCTTTTGTGCCATGTGGTTTAGGTGTGCGATTTTATTGCACAACGTAATGTACAACATCCTGATGCACAAAGAGTTACCTTAACAGAGCAACACCGATCGAAGTTGGACGCTATCGACAATTTAAAAAATATGGCGTTTACTATAATTCAAACTGATGCGACAAATATTACACATCGAAATTATAAATATTTTTATAAGCTAAACGAATTGAATAGATTAGCTTACTCTCTGTTTTATATAATGATTTTCTTAAAAACAAAAACGCCGAACATAAGTTCGGCGTTTACAGTATTTCCAAGATAACTTTTAACTCAAGTTAACTTTCGGGCCAGTCTATACGCTAAATGATGCGCCACAACCACATGTTGTTGTTGCATTAGGGTTGTTTACAAAGAAACGTGCGCCTTCTAGGCCTTCAGTGTAATCAACCATGCCGCCCATTAAGTATTGCAGGCTCATTGGATCAACAACCAGCGTTACACCGCTGTTTACAATCGTAGTGTCGCCATCATTTACTTTTTCATCAAATGTGAAGCCATATTGGAAACCGCTACAACCACCACCTGTAATGTATACACGCAGTTTTAGTTCTGGATTTTCTTCTTCAGCAATCAGCGTTTGTACGCGGGTAGCTGCTGCATCAGAAAAAGACAATGGGATATTTACTTCGCTCACGACAACCTCTCTTACCTGTGTCAAAAACAACATGATACAAATCTAATTCGAGACCATAGTTGTTGAGTATTTTCTTATATTCTGATGATTATCTAATACCTGACTGAAACGTTCAAGTATTCACCACAGGATCGCTCCTTTTACTGCTGTAAAGTCGCTAATATCTAGCAATTAAAACGTGTAACCACACAAAACAACCAGATTCGGGTGATTATCTGGGCGAAAGCATTCCTACTTGGATTGTGGATAGGTACAATGCGTGCCAATTGGTCCGACAGTCAAAAGAGGATATATCAATGACCAAATCAGCAGAGCTATACGAAAAAGCACAGCAAACTATTCCTGGTGGCGTAAACTCTCCAGTTCGTGCATTCAATGGCGTAGGTGGTTCTCCAATCTTCGTTGAACGCGCTGACGGCCCACTTATTTTTGATGCTGATGGTAAAGCGTATATCGACTACGTTGGCTCTTGGGGTCCAATGATCCTTGGTCACAACCACGCTGTTATTCGTGATGCTGTGATTGCAGCAGCTCAACGCGGCCTTAGCTTCGGTGCTCCAACCGAAACTGAAATCAAAATGGCTGAACTTGTATCTGAGATGGTTCCATCGATGGAACAGCTACGTATGGTGAGCTCAGGTACAGAAGCAACAATGAGTGCGATTCGTCTAGCTCGTGGTTTCACTGGTCGTGACAAAATTCTTAAGTTTGAAGGCTGCTACCACGGCCACGCAGACAGCCTACTTGTAAAAGCAGGTTCTGGTGCACTGACTTTAGGTCAACCAAGCTCTCCTGGCGTACCAGCTGATTTTGCGAAACTAACACTAACAGCAACCTTCAATAATCTAGATTCAGTTCGTGAAATCTTCGCAGCAAACAAAGGCGAGATCGCTTGTATCATCGTAGAGCCAGTAGCGGGCAACATGAACTGTATCCCTCCTGTCGAAGGCTTCCACGAAGGTCTACGTGAAATCTGTGACCAAGAAGGTGCATTGCTAATCTTTGATGAAGTAATGACAGGTTTCCGCGTTGCTGAAGGTTGTGCTCAGGCTTACTACAACATCAAGCCAGACCTAACATGTCTTGGTAAAGTGATTGGCGGCGGCATGCCAGTGGGTGCTTTCGGTGGTCGTAAAGACGTGATGCAATACATCGCACCAACGGGCCCAGTTTACCAAGCAGGTACGCTTTCAGGTAACCCTGTTGCAATGGCTGCTGGCTACGCATGTTTGAACCTTCTACGAGAAGAAGGCAACGAAAAGCGTCTAGCTTCAAAAACTAAGCAGTTGGCAAAAGGCTTCAAGCAACTTGCTGACAAGCACGGCATCCCAATGCTAGTTCACCAAGTTGGCGGTATGTTTGGTTTCTTCTTCACAGATCAAGAAACTGTGACGTGCTACGAAGATGTAACTAAGTGTGATGTAGAACGCTTCAAGCGCTTCTTCCACCTAATGTTAGATCACGGTGTTTACCTTGCACCTTCAGCATTCGAAGCAAGCTTTACTTCTCTTGCTCATGGTTCTAAAGAACTGGATGCAACACTAGAAGCTGCTGACCGCTCTCTTGCGATCATCGCTGCTGAGAGCAAATAGTCGAAAGCACTTTATAAGTCGCTAACCGATTGAATTTAGGGCTGCATTAAATGCAGCCCTTTTTTATATATGGTGTTCATTAGCCACACATATGACAGTTTTTTAGCCGTCAATTAAGGCTAAAGCTGAACCAAAAGCGATTAACGTTCCCAGAAAAGAAAAACCAACAGCATCAAGGTACCAAGGAACATTCTGAACCAAGGGATCTCTTTTTTTATTTGCTGTTCCTCGTCTTGGCATTTCTTATCTTTATTACAGCACCCCATAATCAAAACTCCTCATTGCTAACTCTCTGTTTTGCAGCCATTATAAACTCAGAACGCAAATATAGAGACCATTAACGTGTCAGAAAAACTCAAAATCAATACTAGCCACTGGGTGATCATCATTGCCCTACTTGCGGCGGCTTATGCTTGTTACTTGCTTATAGAGCCGTACGTCAACTCAATCGTGATGGCCTTTATCATTTCACTATTGATGTTCCCAATCCATGAGTGGCTTGAAAAGAAGATCCCTAATAAAGAAAACGTCGTTTCGCTACTTTCATGTGTAATCTTGACCTTTATTATTGTTATCCCTTTATTAGCCGTGTTTGCAGCGATTGTGCAGCAAGGCTCTTTGTTTTCTCAAAACACCTACCAATGGGTGACACACGGTGGCATTCAGACTCTGTTTGCTCATCCGTTAGTGGTCAAAGCGCTGTCGTTTGTGAATAATTACCTGCCTTTCGACAACATTGAGCCCCAAGCCATCGCACAGAAAGTCGGTGAATTTGCGACCAGCTTCGGCTCAAAACTGGTTGGTATCAGTGCAAAAATCCTTGGTGATGCGACCAATTTCTTGATGGATTTCTTCTTGATGCTGTTTGTTCTGTTCTTCTTATTAAGAGATCATGACAAAATCATCAGTGTGGTTCGTCATATTCTTCCGCTGTCTCGTAGCCAAGAAGACAAACTTCTAACAGAGATAGAGCAAGTATCGAAATCAGCTGTAATGGGTTCATTCTTAACCGCAATAGCACAAGGTTTTGCGGGCGGTTTAGGTATGTGGATTGCCGGTTTCCCAGGCCTATTCTGGGGCACTATGATGGGCTTTGCCTCTTTCATCCCAGTTGTGGGTACCGCATTAATCTGGATCCCAGCAGCAACTTACTTGTTCCTAACTGGTGATACCACGTGGGCGATTTTCCTAACGGTTTACTGTGTGGCGATTGTTGGTTCAATTGATAACCTGTTGCGTCCGCTGTTAATGCAAGGCAGCGCTGGCATGAATACCCTAATGATCTTCTTCTCGCTATTGGGTGGTATTCAACTGTTTGGCCTAATTGGTCTTATCTACGGCCCACTAATTTTTGCGATTACCATTGTTCTATTCAACATCTACGATGAAGAGTTTAAGGACTTTTTAAACCAACAAGACAAGAGTTAATCAACTGTTCGGCAACTTGGTTGGCGAACGAGTATTAAACACTTCAAGCTTTAGGCGGATTATGCGAAAATCCGCCCTCATTTTTTGCTAACGATTCAACAGAGTGTCCTATGTCAGCTTATATTGCCCCAAGCCAGATTGCTCAACGCCAACTCGCCTATTTTGAAGGCAAACATGTTTTAGTTGCAGGTGAGGCAGAAGACTTGTTCCCTGTTGAGTTAGCCAAGCATTGTGAATCTGTATCTGTATTCACCTCTAATTACAGCTACTACCGTCAGCTTGAAGGTTATAGCAGCATCCAACGCTTTTACGGTTCAGAGTTTACCGAAGAGACCGAAGCTGACTTAGTGATGCTGTACTGGCCAAAAGCCAAAGCGGAAGCAGAATTTTTGTTGGCGATGCTGTTTGCCAAGCTAGGCAAAGATACCGAGATCGTCGTGGTTGGTGAGAACCGTTCAGGCGTGAAAAGCATCGAGAAGATGTTTGCTCCTTACGGCAAAGTCGTTAAATACGATTCAGCTCGTCGTTGCTCTTTCTACTGGGGTCAATGCTTCGAGCAACCACAAGCGTTCAACCTGCAAGACTGGTTTAAGACCTACACAGTTAACATTGATGAACAACCTCTGACGGTAAAAAGCCTGCCTGGCGTCTTCAGTCACGGTCAGTTCGATGTTGGTAGCCAACTTCTGTTGGATACCCTGCCAAAACTAAAAGGCAAAGTACTCGACTTTGGCTGTGGTGCAGGCGTACTGGGCGCAGTAATGGCATCTCGTCACCCTGATATCGATCTAGAAATGTGCGACATCAGTGCATTTGCCGTCGCATCAAGCCAAGCGACCCTCGAAGCGAATGGTTTAACGGGTAAAGTCTTCGCTTCAGATGTCTATTCTGATACTGCAGAAGACTACCAGTTCATCATCAGTAACCCACCATTCCATTCAGGTTTGGACACTAGCTACAGCGCGACTGAGACCTTACTTGCTCAGGCTCCTAAGCATTTGAAGCGTTCTGGTGAAATGATTATTGTTGCGAACAGTTTCTTAAAATATATTCCAATTATTGAACAGGCGTTTGGAAAATGCGCGACTCTAAATAAGACCACTAAATTCGCGATCTATCACGCAAACAAATAACCTATCTAGCACAGCGCAGGGTCATTATCTGCGCTGTCTGTTCATGTTTTTGTCAAAATTCTATAAAAATGAGCTTTTGCACACGCTTTAAATACCACTTACTTGTCAAAGTAAAAAAACTCGTTAATTTCGTTAAATTGGAACCCGTTAATTCTATTCTCTGTACTTGTTTTCGCCCCTTTTAGCAGTACATCAAAGGAAAGTAGTACCCAATTTATGTTTAGATTCTATCGTAAGCAGAAGTTTAAGCGCCTTCAAAATACCCTAATGTTGGCATTTCTTGTCCTCAGTATTACACCAGTGACACTTATCGCGATATTTTTCCTCCAATCGCACAGTCAGGATCTTCAGGAACAAAGCACCTCACACCTTGTTTCGGTTCGTGATACTAAGCAGCAGCAAATTGTCGATTACCTGCAAGCTCAAGAATCCCAAGTCATGGGCTTTGTTCGCTCAGAATTGGCCAATGCCAGTGGCGGACGCTTTTATGGTTTGATTAACGCCTTCCAGCGTCTCGGTTTAGATATTGACGAGGCACGTAGCAATGCTCAGCAACGCTACATCCAAGGCTCCGGCGATCAAATTAAAACATCGATTCTTCCAGAATCCAGCAGCTTTATAGGCAGTGAACGTTATCGTCTGCTGCACAAGCGCTACCATAACGCTTACCTAGAGCTGCTTAAACGCTCCGATTTTGACGATATCTTATTGGTTGATATTAACGGCAATGTGGCTTATTCGGTGTTTAAATATGACGATTACGGCACCAATTTGCTGACTGGAAAATACAAAGATTCAAATCTCGGTGTTACCTTTCAACGCTTAGCAAAAGACGTAAAAGACAAACGTAAATCCAACGAAGATTACACGCCCGTTATTGTTTCCGACTTTAAAGACGAAGACGGAAAACAAACCGCATGGTTAGGTGCGCCTATCGTACAACAGGGCTATCTACACAGTTATGCGATGTTTAGACTACCGATTAACGGCATTACTAAGCTGATCGCCGATTTAAATAAGCGCTCAAATATTCAAACCCTTTTGGTTGGTGACGATCACTTGCCTCGCAGCCTTGCGCACTCACAAGAGTCGATTAATTTGAGTTTGGATGTTGTCGATAAGGCACTTGCCGGTGAAACAGCCGTTGGGACGTTTAATAACACTCAAGATCAAGCGATCATCGCAGCCTACACTCCTATTGATCTTAAATACGCAACATGGGCTTTGGTCGTGGAACTTCCAGAAAAAGAAGCCTTTGCTCGTATTCATCAGCTAGAAAAGATCTTCGTGATCGTTATGCTAACAGCGATCATTCTTGTATTTGTCGCATCGCATTATCTGTCTAACTTTATCACTTCCCCACTACTTAAACTGACGTGGGCTGCCGAGAAAGTCTCGGCGGGAGATCTTGATGAAACCATGATCAATACCGAACGCAAAGATGAAATAGGTCGCTTGGCGGTGAGTTTCGAAAGAATGCAGCGATCGATTCGTGACAAAATGCAGCTGATCAAGAGCCAAAACGATGAACTAGAGGACAACCTTAAGACCATTCAAAAGCAAAACGAAGAGTTGCAACTGGCCAATAAACTGAAAGATGAGTTCTTAGCCACCACCTCACATGAATTGAGAACGCCATTGCATGGCATGGTTGGTATTGCTGAAGCGCTGATATCTGGTGCCAACGGCCCTATTCCTGCCAGCCAGAAATACCAACTGGATATCATCATCAATAGTGGTCAGAGATTGGCAACATTGGTTGATGATCTTCTCGATTATCACAAAATGCGTTATGGCAGCTTGGACATTAAAAAGTCAGCGGTTGACCTGTCGGCTGCCACCAGCTTGGTACTTGAGTTATCTCATCACCTGTTAGGTAACAAACCAATCCGTATCATTAACCAAGTGCCGAGTGATTTAGGGCTCGTTTCATCCGATCCTCAACGACTTGAGCAAGTCATGTATAACTTGGTTGGCAATGCTATCAAGTACACATCCGAAGGCAAGATTGTTATCTCAGCAAGCGTTATCGACGACAACATTCGTGTACAAGTTGTCGATACAGGTCAAGGTATCCCAGCAGAATACCTTGAACACATCTTTGAACCACTGATTCAAGCAGGCCAAGATTCAAGTAACTATCGCCAAGGTGCAGGGCTTGGGTTATCCATTAGCCGTCAGCTCATTGAACTAATGGGCGGCTCGTTGTACGTGAGTAGTCAACCAATGCTTGGGACAACCTTCAGCTTCACATTACCTCTAGCTACCCAACAAGAATTGGATAGTTACAATGAATCAGGGAGCTACTCACACTTCCAAGCCCCAGATTTAATTGATAACTCTCAGCAAGAAAACAGTGTTATCAACGAAGACCCTAATGGTCCGTTGTTAGTGATTGCTGACGATGAGCCAGTCAACCTGCGCGTGCTAGACAGCTTCTTAAAATTGGAAGGTTACCGAGTTCGTATCGCATGTGACGGCCCTGAAACCATTGAACTGATTGAGAAAGAGAAACCAGAGCTACTTCTGCTCGATATCATGATGCCAGGTATGAGCGGCTATCAGGTTTGTGAAGCACTTCGTAAGCGATACGATCATGCACAGTTACCAATCATCATGCTAACGGCACTCAACCAAGCAGAAGACCGTGTTCGAGGTTTCGAAGCAGGTGCCAATGACTATTTATCTAAACCGTTCAACAAACAAGAACTGGCCGCTCGAATTACAGCGCATCTATCAGCAAGTAAAGCCGAACAGAGACGCCTTGAAAACGACCAACTGCAACTGGAACTCAAGCATAGAGCTATGGTTGAAGCTAACCTGTTGGAAACTCAAGGTCGACTGCTAGAACAACTAGAATCAGCCCCTGAAGCCATTATATGTATTCGTGATGACCAACGTATTCGCTTCGCCAACGAAGCGGCAGCGAAACTATTTAGACGTGGGCAAGAACAACTCAAGCGTTCAATGGCCGACGAGATAATCGCGCCTAAATATCTTAAAGTGGAACAAGCCCATTACTGTGGTGATATTGATATCTACATAGATGACACACGTCAGCGCATACCAAGTGATATCCTTAAGCTACCTGAAGGCTCAGGGCTCGACACAATGTATATCTTTAATGTGGGTGGTGGTGTTAACTCAAACCGAGTTAATAATCTTGAAACCGCGGTTGAAGCACTTTCAAGCTACGCCTTTGAAGGTGACAAAGATAAACTACAACAGCTCAAGGAACTTGGCGGTGAGTTTACTCGCCTTGCTGATAAAGCGAGCGGTGAAGGTAAAAACAAACAAGAACTGATGCGTGAAGTACTAGTCGATGTCATGACTAATGCCATCATCTACTGGGAGTCTGTTACTGGTGAAACCAAGTTTGCCTTCGCAGAGAAAAGTGGGTTGTGGCGCGTCTATTTAGACCGCAGCACCCTGCAAACTCGAACGCTAGACAAATACCTACGCGTCGAAACCCTACCGAAAACGCCTCGCTGGCGAACGGTACTAAGCTCAATCGAATTCATACTTGAGCACTGTAAAGAACAAACACCAGAAAGAACTCATATTGAGATGCTAAGGGATAAACTACAGAAACTACTGACTAGTTAACCTTGAAGTAAGATCACAACACTGTGAATCATGGAGCCCACCTAGCGTGGGCTTTTTTGTGAGTATCATTTGCGATAAAGCACAATAACGTCTATTCAAATACACTTCTTTCACGATATTAAACAAGCAAAATGACACGTTACTCAAGCTTAAACAATCACTAGTTCAACCGCTATTTTTAAGCTTATTCTTGGCTGAATTTCACTATCCCCCTACTCTTTGTTGCAGTTTGAGAAGCGAGTCACAACAGAACGGCAGATTTAATTTTCTAGAGAAATTTAACGTAAAATTAGCAAGTGACCAAGATCTACAATTACATCAAAACCAAACAACCCCCTATAATAAAATGAACCTCAAGTAAGTAAGTACTAACAATTAAGTATCACTACAAATTCAACTGCGAGTCACATCACTCTAACAATTGCGCGCAAAAAACCATCAATCCGCCCTATTTTGACGTTAATGACGTGGGGTTGTGTGTTTTTAACGTTTTTGACGGGAAACGAGTTTGATTAATTCATCGATAAGGTGTTTTCTTACTCCTGCCAAAGGCCTACAGGCCACTCTTACCACTTCTCAGAATCAACGATGAATCTGGAGCAACGAAGAAGAGGTAGGCCTTTAACTAGAGTGTGTATCTACTAAACAATTAGCGACAGATAACATTCAATCCATTAGCGAAATGAAAGCAAATAGTAAGGAACAGCTATGCTTGCCAATATAAAAAAAACAGCACTAGCAACAGCAATTATTGCAACTGCTACAACAGGTTTTGCATCAGTAGCAACTGCTGCAGAACGCAGCGAACTGACCGTTCACCCGAAAGAGTACACTACATTCGTACGTAACTTTAACCCGTACCTTGGTGCTACTAACCTACATACTACAACTGACTTCATGTATGAGCCGCTAGTAGTATTTAACGAAATGCACGGTAACACTCCAGTGTTCCGTCTAGCTGAAAACTTCAAGATGTCAGATGATCTGATGAGTGTTGTTTTCGACATTCGTAAGGGTGTTAAATGGTCTGATGGAGAAACTTTCTCTGCTGATGATGTTGTTTTTTCTTTCAACCTTGTAAAAGAGAAGCCAGAGCTTGACCAGTCTGGTATCAACTCTTGGGTAACTTCTGTAGAAAAACTGAACGATCACCAAGTTAAGTTCAGCCTAACAGAAGCAAACTCGAACGTACCTTATGAGATTGCTAAAGTACCAGTAGTACCTAAGCACATCTGGAAAGACATTAAAGACCCATCAACTTTCACTAATGAAAATCCAGTGGGTTCTGGTCCATTTACAGAAATCGATACGTTTACAGCTCAACTTTACATTCAGTGTGAAAACCCGAACTACTGGGATGCTGACAACCTAGATGTTGACTGTCTACGTGTTCCACAAATTGCGAACAACGACCAGTTCCTAGGTAAAGTTGTAAACAGTGAAATGGACTGGACATCTTCTTTCGTTCCAGATATCGACCGTACATACGCAGCAGCTAGCCCGAAACACCACTACTGGTACCCGCCAGCAGGTACACAGGCATTCATCGTTAACTTCAAGCACCCTGATGCTGCAAAGCATGAAGCATTGAGCAACGTTGAATTCCGTCGTGCTTTCTCTATGGCTCTTGACCGTCAAACTATCATCGATATCGCATTCTACGGTGGCGGTACTGTGAACGATTTCGCATCGGGTCTTGGTTACGCTTTTGAAGCTTGGTCTGATGAAAAAACTCATGACAAGTACAAAGGTTTCAACACTTACAACGCTGAAGGCGCGAAGAAGCTTCTTGCTGACGCAGGCTTCAAAGATGTAAACAAAGATGGTTTTGTTGACACTCCATCTGGCAAGTCTTTCGAACTAATGATTCAATCGCCAAACGGCTGGACTGACTTCAACAACACAGTTCAACTAGCGGTAGAACAACTGAACGAAATCGGTATTAAAGCGAAAGCTCGTACACCTGACTTCTCTGTTTACAACCAAGCAATGCTTGAAGGTACATACGACGTAGCATACACAAACTACTTCCACGGTGCGGATCCATACACTTACTGGAACAGTGCTTACAACTCATCACTACAATCTGGTGATGGTATGCCTCGTTTCGCTATGCACTTCTACAAAAACGACAAGCTGGATGGTCTTCTAAACAGCTTCTACAAAACAGCTGATAAGAACGAACAGCTAGATATTGCACATGGCATCCAGCAAATTATCGCTGCAGACCAAGTAACAATCCCTGTGATGTCTGGTGCTTACATGTACCAATACAACACAACTCGATTCACTGGTTGGTGGAACGAAGAAAATCCAAAAGGCCGTCCAAACATTTGGGCTGGTATTCCAGAGCGTCTACTTCATGTACTGGACCTAAAACCAGTTAAATAAGTAATAGTTCAATCTTTGCGGCGTAACCTCTTACGCCGCTTATAAAAATCCCCACACTATCAATTGAAAGTATGGCGCTAGTCGTCAGGGGATTTTTCGTTCCAAATTTCGCTAGGAGCGACCTGAATCCAGAAACAGGGAAACAATCTGGGTGAGTAAGGTGTGAGTTATGGGTTATTTTTTAAGACGTTTGTCATTTTATTTTGTCGCGCTATTAGTTGCAGCGACGTTAAACTTTATTATTCCAAGAGCAATGCCTGGTGACCCAGTTACCATGATGTTTGCGAACGCTTCTGTTCAAGTTACTCCTGAACGTATTGCTGCAATGAAAGAATTATTAGGCTTCGTTGATGGCGGCTTATTAGTTCAATACGTGGCGTACATGAAGAACATTCTTAGCTGGGAGCTTGGTACATCAATCCAATTCTACCCACTTTCAGTAAATACACTGCTGGGTGGTGCATTCGGTTGGTCGCTTTTCTTAGCTGGCACAGCGGTTATTCTTTCTTTCTCTATTGGTTCAATCCTAGGTATTTTCGCAGCATGGAAACGCGGCAGTAAATACGATGCATTTGTAACTCCAGGGATGCTGATTCTCCAAGCTGTTCCTCAAGTTGTTATTGCCATGATTGCGCTATTTACCTTCGCAATCGGCTTGAAATGGTTCCCAACCGGCTACGCCTATACCGCAGGTACGATTCCGGATTGGACAAGCTGGGCATTCATTAAAGATGTCGCTTTCCACGCCTTCTTACCTTTGCTATGTGCATCTATTGTTCAAATTGGTGGCTTCCTAGTAAACATGCGTAACAACATGATCAACCTGCTAGCTGAAGACTACATCACCATGGCGAAAGGCAAAGGCTTGAGCGAAAACCGAGTAGTTTTCAACTACGCAGCTCGTAACGCGATGCTACCAAGTGTGACGGCACTTTCGATGTCACTAGGTATGGCAATCGGTGGTCAGTTGATTATCGAAATCATCTTTAACTACCCTGGTCTTGGCAGCGTACTTTTCAACGCAATTAACGCTCGTGACTACCAAGTACTGCAAGGTCAACTGCTTATCATGACGCTATTCATGCTGTTCTTTAACTTAGTTGCAGACATGCTTTACGTTGTTCTTGACCCTCGTCTTCGTAAGGGTGGTAAATAATCATGAAAGATATTCTAAAACTCATTTGGCGTAACCCGATGGCCCTAACAGGCGTCATCATCCTAAGTATTTTTATTCTTGGTGCTATTGCGGCTCCATTGATCACAAAACATGTGCCAGACAAGCGTACAGGTAATCCACACGAATACCCTGGCTTCGTGGTTAAGTCTGCACAAACTAACCCTGATGGCTGGGTTGCTCAAAACCTAGCAGACGATCGTCGTACGTTGATAATGTCTAAGAAGGCAGACCACGTACTGGGGACAACTCGTATGGGTCGTGACGTTTGGTCACAAGTGGTATACGGCGCACGCGTATCTCTTGCTGTAGGTTTTGGTGCGGGTCTTACCGTATGTTTGCTCGCGACAGTGATCGGTGTTTCGGCAGGTTACTTTGGCGGACGTGTCGATGATGTTCTGACAGCCGCAATGAATATCATGCTGGTTATTCCTCAATATCCATTACTGTTCGTAGTTGCAGCCTTTATCGGTGAGGCAGGGCCACTCACCATAACCTTGGTTATCGGCTTTATGTCCTGGGCTTGGGGTGCGCGTGTTGTTCGTTCCCAAACCTTAGCACTGCGCGAAAAAGAGTTTGTAAAAGCCGCTGAAGTTCTGGGTGAATCTTCATTCCGTATTATCTTCGTAGAGATTCTTCCAAACCTTATCTCTATCGTTGGCGCGAGCTTCATCGGTTCGGTGATGTACGCAATCATGATGGAAGCAACGATTTCGTTCCTAGGTCTTGGTGACCCGAACACAATCAGCTGGGGCATCATGCTTTACAACGTTCAAACCTCTTCATCAATGCTGATTGGCGCTTGGTGGGAACTATTGGCTCCTTGTATCGCACTGACACTACTTGTAACTGGTCTTGCTCTACTTAACTTTGCTGTCGATGAAATTGCCAACCCGCAACTGCGTTCTCACAAAGGCATGAAGCGTTGGAAGAAATTAGCAGCACAAGACAAAGAAGAACGTGAACCAGAACTACCACCACAAAATGCACTTTGGAGCGGAGATAAATAATCATGTCTGAACCACTAATTTCTATCCGCAATTTATGCGTGGATTACATCACAGAGTCTGGCGATGTTCGTGCGTGTAACAACGTAAGTTTCGACATTGCTCCAGGTGAAGTATTCGGCCTAGCTGGTGAGTCTGGCTGTGGTAAATCAACCGTTGCTTTCTCTCTTATGCGTCTGCATAAGCCGCCCGCTTACATCAGTGGTGGTGAGGTTATCTTCAATGGTGAGAACATCCTTGAATACAGTGATGACCGTATGCAAGCATTCCGTTGGAGCGAGATGTCGATGGTATTCCAGAGTGCGATGAACGCACTCAACCCAGTATTACCAATGGAAGAGCAGTTCTGTGACGTAATTATGCGTCACACCAACATGACTCGTGAGCAAGCTAAGCAACGCGCTGAAGGTTTACTTGAAATCGTAGATATTCACCCAAGCCGATTGAGTGACTACCCTCACCAATTCTCTGGCGGCATGCGTCAGCGCTTGGTTATTGCTATCGCGTTAGCATTGAATCCAAAGCTGATCATTATGGATGAGCCAACGACCGCGCTTGATGTGGTTGTTCAGCGCGAGATCCTACAAAAGATCTATGCACTGAAAGAAGAGTTTGGCTTCTCGATTCTGTTCATCACCCATGATTTGTCATTGATGGTCGAGTTCTCTGACCGCATCGGCATCATGTATTCAGGTGAGCTTATCGAGGTTGCTAATGCTCAAGATATTCTAGAAAACCCTTACCACCCTTACACCAAAGGGCTGGGTAGTTCTTTCCCTCCACTAACAGGGCCAAAGACAAAACTAGCGGGCATTCCGGGCAACCCTCTGAACTTGTTAGAGATTCCTGAAGGGTGTCGTTTCCAAGCTCGTTGTGACCGTGTACATGAAACGTGTACCAAGGTACCAACCAAGCTGCGTTCTATCGACCCGGGGCATTTGTCTAACTGCCACCTGTACGGTGACCCAATAGTACAAAGGAAGCTATAGCTTGCACGCTGATTCAGCGTGAATAACGAATAAGGCGGTTCGACCGCCGAAATGCAAGCAAAGCGAATAAGGATTCTGGAGACAATTATGAGCAAAGATTTCGGTCAATTATTGGTAGAAGGCAAGAATGTCGTAAAAGACTTCCCAATAAGCAGTACCACAATTCAAACCCCAATGATGCGTGCGATTAACGACGTGTCATTCAAGATGTACAAAAGCCGCGGTCTATCGGTGGTTGGTGAGTCTGGTTCAGGCAAATCAACAACAGCAAAAATGATCGCAAAAATGTACGCGCCTTCGGGCGGTACAATCGAATACAAAGGCCGTGATATCCAAGAGATCTCAAGCAGAAAAGATCTTATGCATTACCGTGAAGGCGTGCAAATGGTATGGCAAGACCCGTTTGGTTCCCTGAACCCAACACATAACATCTTCCACCACATTGCTCGACCATTGTTGATCCACAAAAAAGTATCTCCAGGTAACAAGAAAGAGTTACAGGAGCGTGTGTACGATCTTCTAGAGCAAGTTGGCTTAGTACCACCACAAGCAACGGCAGAGAAGTACCCTCACCAACTCTCTGGTGGTCAGCGTCAACGTGTCAACCTAGCTCGTAATATCGCAGTAGGTGCAGAAGTTGTATTAGCCGATGAACCTACGTCAATGCTTGATGTATCGATTCGTGCTGGTGTTTTAAACCTAATGGAAGAGATGAAATTTGAGAAGCAAATGTCTCTTCTTTACATCACTCACGATATCGCAACCGCTCGTTACATCGCTGAAGATCTTTCAGTGATGTACGTAGGACACATGGTGGAATGGGGCGATACCGATGACGTTATTGCTGACCCTCAACACCCTTACACTCAGCTATTGGTTTCGGCAGTTCCAGATCCGAAGAAATCGATCCACGAGAAACTGGCAGGTAACAAAGGGGAAATCCCTCTTTGGACACCAGTCTCAGCTGGTTGCCCATTTGCAGGTCGTTGTACTCATGCAATGGATAAGTGTAAAGAGCAGTTACCAGGGGTTACGCAATTAGCCGATAACCACTTTGTACGTTGTTACCTACACGAAAGCTAAGCAATAAATGCCCGTTAGGGTCTGCGGACCCTAACTATTTATCCTAAAAAATTTCAGGTACCTAGCCATAAGAAACTAGGACTTTTGGAGAGTATTGATGCTGTTATTGACCAACCATATTGGCTACGAATCCACGGCTCCAAAGCAGGCTATCTTACAAACTAAGAAAGCTCGCTTATCAAGTACGACTGCATTATTAGTGTGTGCCGACAACCATATTACCGTGGGCAACTTTGATGTTGTAAAACAAGGCCGCGTAGCAAACTGGCATCAAGGACAATTCTTCACAATCGATTTCAGTTCATTTACCGAATCCGGTCGCTACTACCTGCGCTTTGATAACCTACGTTCAGAAGTGTTTGAGATTGGCAACAACCTACTAATGAACCACACGTTTTCTGATGTGCTTCATTACTTTAAGTCACAACGCTGTGGCGGTATTTTCGACAAAAAAGATCAACAGGCACAAATTCTAGGCACTGACAGATACGTCGATGTCCATGGCGGTTGGTACGACGCATCGGGTGATGTGAGTAAGTACTTTAGCCACCTGTCTTATGGCAACTACCTTAATCCTCAACAGATTCCTATGGTTGTTTGGAACATGCTTAAAAGCGTGCGCTTAACCAACAATAACCCTGACTTCCCAAAATTCTCCATGACTCGCCTGACGGAAGAAGCCCTATTCGGTGCCGACTTCTTAGTGCGCATGCAAGACGCAGCTGGATACTTCTATATGACGGTATTCGATAAGTGGAGCAAAGACATCAATCAGCGCGACATCTGCGCTTATGCCACTCAAGAAGGCCATAAATCAACGGACTTGCAAGCGGGCTATCGACAAGGTGCGGGCGTTGCTATCGCCGCATTAGCTGCTGCATCTGAACTTGAAACCTCGGGCAGTTACTCGAGCCAAGCTTACCTTGAAACTGCCGTTAACGGTTATTGGCACCTAAAAGAACATAACCTGCAGTACCTAAACGATGGCGAAGAAAACATCATCGATGAATATTGTGCCCTACTCGCTGCAAATGAACTGTACCGAGTAACAGAAGACGAGCAGTACCTATCAGAAGCAAGAACTTGGGCGAATCGCTTGATCGCTCGTCAGCAATCCGATGACTCATTTGCCCACTTCTGGTCGGCCAACTCTGATGGCTCTCGCCCTTATTTCCATGCTGCAGAAGCAGGCCTTCCAGTGATTGCTCTGTGCGAGTACATCGACAATGAAACCAATGCAGTTCTGAAAGAACAAGCTCGCACGGTTGTTGAAAAAGCCTGTCAGTTCGAAATCAATATTACCGACAAAGTCATCAATCCATTTGGCTACCCAAGACAGTACGTTAAAAATGTTGATGGTGATAAGCGCGATGCTTTCTTCGTTGCTCAGAAAAATGAAACGGGCTATTGGTGGCAAGGCGAAAACGCACGTCTTGGTTCAATCGCAACCATGGCGTACTTGGTTCAACCACATATTCAAGATAGCGAACTTCAAAAGCGTTTAATCCAGCTTTCACAAAACAGCCTTGATTGGATCTTAGGTCTCAACCCATATCACACGTGTATGCTCGATGGTCACGGCCATAACAACCCAGATTATCTACCACAGCTTGGCTTCTTCAATGCAAAAGGTGGTGTCTGCAACGGCATCACGGCTGGGTTCGAAGATGAACAAGACATCGCATTCAACCCACCAGCACAGAAAGACGACATGCTTCAAAACTGGCGCTGGGGTGAGCAATGGATCCCCCATGGGGCGTGGTATTTGCTCGCGACCGCTGCGCAATTCAATTACCTATCGCAACGTAAGGAGCAATAGTCATGACTATTTACTACGTAGGTATTGATGGTGGTGGCACTTCTTGTCGTGCGCGTATTCGTGATGACCAAGGCACACTCATTGGTGAAGCAAAAAGTGGCAGTGCCAACATCCTTTTGGGTGTTGATGTTGCGATGAGCTCAATTGTTGATGCGATTACTCAAGCGGCACAACAAGGGCAACTCGACTCAAATCATTTTTCCAATACACATGTCGGCCTTGCACTGGCTGGCGCTGAGCAAAAGTCGGCATGGTTCGATTTCATGGCTCAACCACACCCTTTCGCAAGTATGACGCTCAACACTGACGCTTACGGTGCTTGTATTGGCGCCCACAATGGCCAAAACGGCGCGATCATGATTGGTGGTACAGGTTCATGTGGCATCTACCTAAACAACGGCGAACAACATGTGGTTGGCGGTCGTGAATTTCCAATTTCAGACCAAGGTGGCGGCGCAGTGATGGGCCTTCGCTTAATTCAACAAGTCCTGTTAGCAGAAGACGGTATTCGCAGCAAAACCCCACTGACTCAACACGTGATGAACCACTTTGACAATGATGTTGATGCGATCGTGGCGTGGTCAAAAGGCGCCATTCCAAAAGACTACGGTCAATTCTCGCCAGTAATTTTTCAACTCGCTAACGAAGGCGATGAGCTGGCTATCGAGATGCTCAAGCAAACCGCAGCTGATATCGAAATGTTTGTGCTAGCACTTCATCGCAAAGGTGCAGACAAGGTATGCCTGATGGGCAGTATCGCTGAGCGCATTCTCAACTGGCTATCACCACCAGTACAACAATGGATCGTTGAACCTCAATTTGACGCTATTGAAGGCGCATTGATGTTTGCCGGAAAACCACAACACAACTTGTATCAACAGGCTTAGCAGGGAAGTTATATGAATTATCGCATCGACTTAGCTGTTCTTTCTGAACAAAAAAATAACTGCCGATTTGGCCTTACGGTACATAACTTAAGTGACCTCGACGTAAAAGATTGGTCACTGTATTTTGCCTTTGACCGATTCATCCTTCCGGAGAGTCTATCTCAAGGTGAACTGACTCAAGTTGGAAGCTTTTGCTCGTTCAAACCAAGCTCTCCGGTGTTAAAGGCGAACAACCACTACTACCTTGAATTCAGTATTCAAAGCGCCCCATTTCGCTTCTATTCTGATGGCCTTAATGATGCATTTATCCAATCACATCATGATGGAGAAACATCGGTACTGCCTGTCGCGATATCACCGATTTTTTTGGCTTCGCCATACCGTGAACGCAACCAAATACCTGAAGTTAACGCTGCTGAAATTGCATTAATTCCTCAGCCAAATCAGATCGAACTTCAGCTAGGTAGCTTCGCACTAAGTAGCGAATGCAAGATTGAGGTTCAATCTCAACTTGCTGATAAGGCGTTACCTTGGCTGCAACAAGAATTGCTTTCTACCTTTGAGCTGTCGATTTCGAATGAGCTTTCAACTGAATTTTCAAAAGACGAAAGCGGCGACATTCTATTTCGCAGCAACCCGACGTTAGACGAAGCCGAGTACAAGCTCACCGTCACGGCACAACAAATAATGGTTGAATCAGGCAGCCAATCGGGCTTCACACACGCTGTAGCAAGCTTGATTCAGTTGGTACAACAACTGGATGCCAAGAACTTCTCTGTTCCATGTTGCAAAATCGTCGATCAGCCTCGTTTCAAATACCGAGGCATGATGCTGGATTGCGCTCGTCACTTCCATTCAGTGGAGCAAGTGAAACGCTTAATCAACCAACTCGCGCACTACAAGTTCAACGTCTTTCATTGGCACTTAACCGATGATGAGGGTTGGCGAATTGAGATCAATAGCCTACCTCAACTTACTGAAATCGGTGCTTGGCGTGGCCCTGACCATGCACTAGAACCGCAATACACACACCTTGCTGACAACTATGGCGGCTTCTACACGCAACAACAGATTCGCGAAGTCATTGAATACGCAGAGCAGCGTAGCATCACTGTAATCCCTGAGATTGACATCCCAGGTCACTGCCGCGCCGCGATCAAATCACTGCCTGACATGCTGGTAGAACAAGCTGACACCACTCAATACAAGAGTATTCAGCACTACAACGACAATGTCCTAAACCCTGGCTTGCCAGGCACTTACCAATTCTTAGATGCGGTTATTGAAGAAGTCGCAGAGCTATTCCCCAGCGAATTGATTCACATGGGTGCAGACGAAGTACCACCGGGTGTGTGGACTAACAGCCCTGCAGCTCAAGCTCTGATGAAAGAGCATAAATATCAAGACAGCAAAGACTTACAAGGCCACCTATTCCGTTATGCCGAGAACAAACTCAAGCAACTTGGCAAGCGCATGGTGGGCTGGGAAGAAGCGCAACACGGCGACAAAGTCAGTAAAGAGACCATCATCTACTCGTGGCTCAGTGAAGAAGCAGCAGTGAATTGCGCTCGCCAAGGCTTTGATGTGGTGTTGCAACCGGCACAATTTACCTATCTCGACATGACCCAAGATTATGCACCGGAAGAACCGGGCGTCGATTGGGCTGCCGTTATCCCATTAGAACAAGCTTATAACTACGAAGCACTTGCTGAGATATCCGACACCGACCCAATTCGTAAGCGGATCCGCGGAATTCAGTGTGCTCTATGGTGTGAGATCGTCACCAACCAAAAGCGTATGGATTATATGGTATTCCCAAGAATTAGCGCTTTATCTGAAGGATGTTGGACACATAAAAACAACCGAAACTGGCTAGATTACCTATCTCGCCTAAAGGGGCATCTGCCATTACTCGACAGACTCAATGTTGATTATCGCAACCCTTGGAAAGGTCAATAAAACAAACCAAAGCGACACTCACATCGAGCGGTTGCTGACTCAAATTAAGGTGCTCAGTCAGATAAGACTCAGCATCACTATTTAAAAATTAGCTGCATAGATGCAGTTTGTTAAAAAGGAAATGACAATGAAATACGGCTATTTCGATAACGACAATCGCGAATACGTCATCACTCGCCCTGATGTACCAGCACCATGGACCAACTACCTGGGTACTGAAAAGTTTTGTACCGTAATTTCGCACAATGCGGGCGGTTATTCGTTCTACAATTCTCCGGAATACAACCGTGTTACTAAGTTCCGTCCAAATGGCACCTTTGACCGTCCAGGACACTATGTTTACCTGCGTGATGATGAGACGGGTGATTACTGGTCTATCTCTTGGCAACCAGTGGCAAAAAGCCTAGATGAAGCGAACTACGAAGTTCGTCATGGTCTGTCATACTCAAAGTTCAAATGTGAATACAGCGGTATTACGGCAACCAAAACGCTATTCGTTCCTAAGGGCGAAGATGCAGAAGTTTGGGATGTCGTACTGAAGAACAACACCGACAAGCCAAGAACCATCAGCACATTCTCATTTGTTGAGTTCTCATTCAGCCACATCCAATCGGATAACCAGAACCACCAGATGTCTTTGTACTCTGCGGGCACGTCTTACCAAGAAGGAGTGTTGGAATACGACCTGTACTACAACACCAACGACTTTGAAGGCTTCTACTACCTAGCATCAACCTTCTCTCCAGACAGCTACGATGGTCAGCGTGACAACTTCCTTGGCATATACCGTGACGAAGCAAACCCAATTGCCGTTGAGAACGGTAAATGTTCTAACAGTGCTCAAACTTGTTACAACCACTGTGGTTCTCTGCACAAGCAATTTACGATTCAACCGGGTGAAGAAGTTCGCTTTGCTTATGTACTAGGTATCGGTAAAGGCAACGGTGAACGCCTCCGCGAGAAGTACCAAGACACAGCAAACGTAGATGCGGCGCTCCAAGGCATCAAAGATCACTGGGACGAGCGTTGCAACAAATTCCAAGTTAAGTCGCCAAACGAAGGCTTAGACACCATGATCAACACGTGGACGCTATACCAAGCGGAAACCTGTGTGGTTTGGTCACGCTTTGCATCATTCATCGAAGTTGGCGGTCGTACTGGTCTTGGTTACCGTGATACTGCGCAAGATGCGATCTCAGTGCCTCATGCCAACCCACAAATGACCAAGAAGCGTATTATCGACCTGCTTCGCGGCCAAGTGAAAGCGGGCTACGGTCTACACTTGTTCGATCCTGACTGGTTCGATCCAGAGAAAGCTGACGTTGAACCTTCAAAATCACCAACGGTTGTTCCAACGCCGTCAGATGACGACAAGATCCACGGCATTGACGATACCTGTTCTGATGATCACTTATGGATCGTACCAACCATCATCAAGTACGTGATGGAAACCGGTGAACACGATTTCTTTGACGAAGTGATTCCATACGCAGATGGTGGCGAAGCAACGGTTTACGAACACATGAAAGCCGCACTTAACTTCTCTGCAGAATACGTAGGTCAAACAGGTATCTGTAAGGGTCTTCGCGCAGACTGGAATGACTGTCTGAATCTAGGTGGCGGTGAATCTTCTATGGTTTCATTCCTACACTTCTGGGCTCTTCAAGAGTTCTTAGACCTGGCTAAGTTCCGCAATAACGATGCTGACGTTACTAAATACACTGAAATGGCAGCTAACGTTCGCGAAGCGTGTGAAACGCACCTTTGGGATGACGAGGGTGGTTGGTACATCCGTGGTCTAACTAAAAATGGCGACAAGATCGGTACCGCTCAACAAGCTGAAGGTCGAGTTCACCTTGAATCAAACACGTTAGCGGTTCTCTCTGGCGCGGTATCTCAAGAACGTGGCGAGAAAGCAATGGACGCAGTTGATGAGAACCTATTTTCTGAATACGGCCTACACCTAAACTCTCCATCATTCGCAACACCAAACGATGATATCGGCTTTGTAACTCGCGTTTACCAAGGCGTAAAAGAGAACGGTGCTATCTTCTCTCACCCGAATCCATGGGCTTGGGTAGCAGAGGCGAAGCTTGGCCGTGGCGACCGTGCGATGAAATTCTACGATGCGCTTAACCCTTATAACCAAAACGACATGATTGAAACACGTTACGCGGAACCATATTCGTACGTGCAGTTCATCATGGGTAAAGACCACCAAGACCACGGCCGTGCAAACCACCCATGGTTAACAGGCACCTCGGGCTGGGCTTACTTTGCGGTAACCAACTTCATTCTTGGTGTTCGCACCGGATTCGAAGGTTTAACTGTAGATCCTTGTATCCCGACTGATTGGCCAGAGTTTGAGGTCACTCGTCAATGGCGCGGTGCAACTTACAACATCACGGTGCAAAACCCTAATGCAGTAAGCAAAGGTGTAGCCTCTATCACTATCAACGGTGAGTCAGTTGAAGGTGCAATCCCAGTACAAACAGAAGGCAGCGTGAATGATGTTGTCGTTGTTCTAGGCTAGTCACGCAATTTAACGAACAGCTCCGGTCTCAAGTCTTTACAGGCTTGAGACCGTGAGACTAAAAGGATTTTCTAATGATTAAATTTGGTACCGGTGGCTGGCGCGCTTTCATTGGTGAAGAGTTCACCAGAGACAATGTTCGCTTGGTGGCACAAGCGCTCGCTAACATCATCAATAATGAAAATGCCGCAAAGAACGGGTTTGTGATCGGCTATGACCGCCGATTCCTTTCAGATAAAGCAGCATGTTGGTTTGCAGAAGTACTTGCGGCGAACAACATCAAAGTAAGCTTCATTGATAAGTTCGTTCCAACACCTATCGTGATGTTCCAAGCGAAAGAGATGGGCTGCATCTACTCGGCATGTATTACCGCATCTCACAACCCAGCAGACTACAACGGCATCAAGATCTTCATTGAAGGTGGACGTGATGCTGATGAGATCATCACCGAGAAGATAGAACAGCAAATCGCAACATTGACCAGCGAAGACGTTATACGAGTTGATTTCGAGCAAGCGTTAAACGACAAAGAAATCGAGATCATCAACCCGATGAACGACTTTGTTGATTCAATCATCAACTTCATCGATATCGAGTCGATCAAGAAAGCTAACCTACGCGTGCTGATTGACCCAATGTTTGGCGTAGCGAAAAATGCTTTGCAGACAGTGCTGATCAACGGTCGATGTGATGTCGACGTCATCAACGATGGCAAAAACCCAGATTTTGGTGGCTTGATGCCATCACCAAATGCCGCAACGCTCTATCGCTTGAAGCACTTAGTTGCAGCAGAAGGCTATGACATAGGTATTGGTACTGATGGCGATGCCGATCGTCTGGGTATTATTGATGAGAAAGGTCACTTCATTCACCCTAACGAAGTACTACTACTGCTTTATTACTACTTACTGGAATACAAAGGCTGGAAGGGCTCTGTCGTTCGTAATATTGCCACCACACATCTACTGGATAAAGTAGCTGCGGATCATGGAGAGAAGAGCTTTGAGGTTCCTGTAGGCTTTAAGCATATCAGCTCTCAAATGGAAGCTGATGATTCTCTAATTGGTGGCGAAAGCTCAGGTGGCTTAACCATTCGAGGTCACATCAAAGGTAAGGATGGCGTATTTGCATCAAGCTTGCTGGTTGAGATGATCAGTGTGACAGGCAAGAAGCTGTCTGAATTGCTTGATGAGATTTACTCTAAATATGGCTATGCCTACACCGCAGAAGGCGATTGTAAGTTTAAACCTTCAGAGAAAGAAGCGCTCTACACTAAGATCTACGTCGAGAAGCAACTACCTGAATTTGAATACGAAATTGAAAAAGTTAGCTATGAAGATGGTGCAAAGGTGTACTTCAAGAATGGCGGCTGGGTCATTGCTCGCTTCTCAGGAACAGAGCCGTTACTACGAATTTTCGCAGAAATGGAAGATAAAGACACTGCAGAACATGTTCTTCAAAAAGTAAAAGACTTCCTCTCTCTATAGGCTTATAGAGTGCAGCAGTTTTGTATGGGACTTAACATATCACTGCCTTGTTAAAGCCTATTGATGAAGAACTTTTGCCCAGTACTTTTAATTAAGTTCTGGGCTTTTTTATGACTGAGATTTATTTACAGGAATGGGAATGACGAGAAATCGTTAAAACGCCAATACGCCTTTGGTATCCACTTTTACGGTTACCGGCATACCCATTTCAAGAGCCTCTGAAGAGGTTGCTAATAACTTCTGACCGTTCGCTTCAATCACATAACGACAGTGGTCTCCCATGAACTGCTGTTCTAATACTGAAAGGTTACTGTCTACATCATGAGTAGCCACGATATGTTGAGGTCTTAACAACAACGCACATTCAGCCCCCACTTCGATCTCGGTTTGCGCCTTGGCCTCAATCAAACCTAAGCTTGTTTCAAATTCGTTATCTGAAATACGTTGTGCATTCAAGTAACTTCCGCCACCTAAGAAATCAGCAACAAACTTGCTTGATGGGTGAAAGTACAGTTCTGACGCCGAGCCGTATTGTTCGATGACACCATGATTCATTACTGCCATCTTGTCAGCAAAAGCAAACGCTTCTTCACGACTGTGAGTCACAAAAATAGCCGTCACACCCTGCTTCTTAAAGATTTTACGAATCTGAGAAATCAGCTCATGACGTACTTGGGTATCAATGTTAGAAAACGGTTCGTCCAATAGCAGTAGGTCTGGCTTATATGCCAAAGAGCGCGCAATCGCGACACGTTGCTGTTGTCCACCAGATAGCTGATGAGGGTAACGATCGCCAAATTGGTCAAGGTGTACGAGCTCAAGCATCTCTTGAACTTTCGCAGTCTTATCTTGCTCAGACATATCGCGTAGACCAAATGCCACGTTCTGATTCACGGTGAGGTGTGGAAACAGAGCATAATCTTGGAAAATCATTCCAATGTTACGCTGCTCTGGCGGCAACCAATTCGCAGCGTCATCAATAACTTGGCAATTCAAGCTCATAACGCCACTACTCAATGGAAGCAGACCTGCAATCGCTTTAAGCAGCGTCGTCTTACCACATCCACTGGCACCAAGCAGACAAACAATTTCACCATGCTCAACTTCTAAAGAAAGAGATTCCAAAATGGTTTGGGAATCATACTTACAAGTCAGATTTTTAATTGATAATGCACAACTCATTAGTGTTTCTGCTCCAAGGAACGGTTTACGATGATCAGTGGGATTAAGCCTACCAATACTAATAACACAGCAGGCATAGCTGCTAATTCAAGGTGTTCATCTGACGCATAGTTATAAACATAAGTCGCGAGCGTTTCGAAATTAAAGGGACGCAGCAGCAATGCTGCATTTAGCTCTTTCATTGATTCGATAAACACCAATAAGCCTGCAATCAAAGCACCACGCTTAATCAAAGGTAGGTGAACACGGCGTAACATCTGGTTGGTATTACACCCCATTGTTTTAGAGGCCATATCCAATGAAGGTGATACTTTACTTAGGCTACTTTCGATACTACCAATAGCAACAGCTGAAAAACGCACTACCATTGCAAAGATAAGCGCAAACATGGAACCAGAGAAGATCAAACCAGGTCGTCCCCACTCCATCACTTTAGCGATGTCATTGACCAAGTGATCCATAAACAACACGGGTACCATCACGCCAATCGCTAGAACGGTGCCTGGAACAGCATAGCCCATTGAAGCAAACCTCATGTAAGCCAGGTTTTTCTTACCAGGGCTCACACGTTGATTAAAATTCACAATCAACGCAACGAGTACACCAATAATCGCCGCGACAACAGAGACGTAAAGACTATTAAGTGCATATTCTCTGAATTCTGGTGTCCAACTTTGAGCGAAATACTTGTAGGCATAAATGATCAATTGCGCGAGGGGGAATAAAAACGCTATGCACACTAACCCCCAACACCAAAACAGTGACAACCACTTTTTCCAACCGATTAGTTCATAACGAAAATCTTCGCGGCTACTAAATTGATTTTGAAATAACTTTTGTTTACGACGGCTGTATCGCTCGGTGCTCAATAAGAGAATGACAATCACTAACATGATTGCCGATATTTTTGCAGCGGCTGTTAGGCTCGAGTAGCCCAACCAAGTATCGTAAACCGCTGTCGTTAGTGTGTTAACAGCAAAGTAGCTTACAGTACCGAAGTCACCTATGGTTTCCATCGCAACAAGAGACAAACCGACCGCCATGGAAGGACGAACAAGTGGAAGTGAGATACGACGAAAGCTTTCCCAGGGAGAGCACTTCAACAAGCGAGCAGATTGTAATAGGGAAACGTTTTGCTCCATGAAAGCCGCACGGCAGAGCAAATAAATATAAGGGTAAAGAACGAGAGACAGAACAATAATAGCGCCTGATAAGGTTCTAATGTCGGGGAACCAATATTCACTAGGTCCCCACCCCGTCAGTTCTCGTAGCAGGATTTGAACAGGGCCAGCAAAATCAAACCAGTCGGTAAAAATATAGCCCACAATATAGCCAGGCATTGCCAATGGCAGCACCAAAGCCCATTGCAAAACACGCTCTCCAGGAACACGACACATTGCCATGATCCATGCAGACGGAATACCGAAAATCAAAGACAGGAACATGGTTCCTATGACTAAAACCACCGTATTGTAAGCATAGGTGGGCATTACTGTAGACATAAGATGAGAAAATAGCTCATCCGTTTCTCCAACAGCAGTCGTAAAAATCGCCAAGATTGGTAAAACAAGCAGTACAGCGATTATTCCGCTACTGGTGTTCCATAAATAATTCTTTTCTTTCATCGCCTAACTACAATGAGGCTTAATGAAATACATATGCATTTGCAAATACATCTCATATCCTTTTAATGGTGGGGGTATTTATACCCATATACCGTAATGACTTCAAGGTGAGATACTCATAACTCAATGGATCAAGGGAGAGCTTTGTATCAAAAAGTGATTTCTCCAAAAACAAACAACCCCAAGGAGCCGAAAATAGCCACTTGGGGTCATAATTTTATGCGGGCCGGAGCCTACAATAATAAATTATAGATCGAACTTAACTTCATCTAATAGCTTGATTGCCGCCGCATGGTGGTTTGCAATTTCATCTAGAGAAATAGTATCTGCTTTGAACTCACCCCACGAAGCAACAAGCTCAGAAGGTTTAACGTCTGCTTTCACTGGGTATTCGTAGTTCACTTCTGCGTACATGCTTTGTGCAGTGTTACCAGATAGGAATTCCATCAGCTTAACGGCATTCTCTTCGTTTGGAGAGTATTTAGCCATTGCCATACCAGAGATATTCACGTGAGTACCCGTTGTCTCTTGATTAGGGAAGTTAATGTAAACAGAGTCAGCCCAAGCTTTTTGCTCTTTATCATTAATCATTTTACCTAGGTAGTAACTATTACCAAGAGCAACATCACATAGACCTTCTTTAATCGCTTTAACTTGTGCACGGTCGTTACCTTGAGGCTTACGTGCTAGATTTGCTTTTACGCCTTCTAGCCACTCTTTCGTTTCAGCTTCGCCTTTATGAGCAATCATCGAAGAAACGAGAGAAACATTGTACGGGTGCTTACCGCTACGAGTACAGATTTTGCCTTTAAATTCAGGCTTAGTTAGATCTTCATAAGTGAATTCTTCACCTAGACGACCAACACGGTCACGTGAAGAGTAAACGCTACGTGTACGAGTTGTTAGAGCGAACCACTCGTTAGCAGTATCTTGGTACTGGGCAGGGATGTTTTTTTCAAGTACATCACTTTCAACTGATTGAACTAGACCTTGCTTAGTTAGCTCAGATAAACGGCTAATATCGACAGTTAATACAACGTCAGCTGGGCTGTATTCACCCTCTTGAGCTAACTTCTCTGCTAAACCTTTTTTAGCAAACTTCACGTTTACTTTAATGCCAGTCTCTTTTGTGAATTCTTTGAACATTGGCTCAACAAGGAAAGGTTGACGGTAAGAGTATACGTTTACTTCTTCCGCAGCCATTGCTGTCGGGGCAATTACACTACACGCTAGAGCTGAAAGTGTTAGCAGTTTTTTCATTGTAAAATCCTTTATATCGAAATGATAATGTCTATCAGTTGCGTTATTATATTCATCATCAACATAATTACAATGACGAGCGACAAAAAATCTGTCTACTCAGACCATTAAAATCTTCACTTTTGTAACAAACCATTTCAACAAGAATAACCACGCACTCACCAGTGCAGAGCCTTTATATTGGCATCAAGGTGTCTAACAATTACTCTACCGTAAATAAAACAAAACCCCACAACCATAAGTTGTAGGGCTTTCTTTCTATCACCTAACCTTTTCAGGCTAGGTTATTATTACTGATTATTTTACTGACACAAACTCAGGGTAAGCACCAACACCACAATCATGCATATCCATACCTTCAAGCTCTTCGTCTTCAGTTACACGAATACCGATTGTCGCTTTAAGCACAGCCCATACCGCTAGACTCGCACCAAATACCCAAGCAAAGATTACTGCAGCACCTAGTAGTTGAGCACCAAATGTTGCATCAGCGTTGCTTAGTGGCACAGCCATTAGGCCGAAGAAACCACACACACCGTGCACAGAGATAGCACCAACTGGATCATCAATCTTAGCTTTATCTAGAGCGATGATGCTGAACACAACAAGTGCACCAGATACCGAACCGATTGCTACCGCGAATAGAGGTGATGGTGATAGAGGGTCAGCAGTGATTGCAACTAGACCAGCTAACGCACCGTTAAGGATCATTGTTAGGTCCGCTTTACCCCATGTTGTCTTACATACTAGTAGTGCTGCAATTGCGCCCGCTGCTGCTGCTGCGTTAGTGTTTAAGAAGATTTGACCAACTGCTGTTGCGTTCTCAAAGTCTGAAACCATTAACTGAGAACCGCCGTTGAAACCGAACCAACCGAACCAAAGGATAAATGTACCTAACGTTGCAAGTGGCATGTTTGAACCAGGAATCGGGTAGATTTCACCGTTCTTACCGTATTTACCTTTACGGGCGCCAAGTAGTACAACACCTGCTAATGCTGCCGCTGCGCCTGCCATGTGTACGATACCTGAACCAGCGAAGTCACTGAAGCCTGCTTCTGATAGGAAACCACCGCCCCAAGTCCAGTAACCTTCCATTGGGTAAATGAACGCTGTTAGTACAACAGAGAAGATCAGGAATGACCAAAGCTTCATACGCTCAGCAACTGCACCCGATACTACAGACATTGCTGTTGCAACGAATACTACTTGGAAGAAGAAGTCTGACTCTAGTGAGTGGTCTGCACCTTCACCTTGAGTACCAATTAGAGTACCGAATGAAGGTAACCAACCACCTTCACCATTGTCTACGTACATAATGTTGTAGCCAACCACTAAGAATGTAGTACAAGCAATTGCGTACAAACAGATGTTCTTAGTTAAAATTTCTGTGGTGTTCTTTGAGCGAACTAGGCCAGCTTCTAACATTGCGAAGCCTGCTGCCATCCACATTACCAACGCACCTGAAATGAGGAAGAAAAAAGTGTCTAGTGCGTAACGTAGTTCCGTTACTGTTGTTGTAAGTTCCATATTAAAGTCTCCAGTCCTTGTAATTCTTTAAAGTGCTTCAGCATCCATTTCACCAGTACGAATTCGTACGGCATGGCTAAGGTCATACACAAAAATTTTGCCATCGCCGATTTTTCCGGTGTGTGCCGCTTGGCTAATCGCTTCAACAACTCGGTCAACATTCTCAGCTTGGGTAGCTATCTCTAGTTTTACCTTTGGCAGGAAATCAACTTGGTACTCTGCACCACGATACAATTCAGTGTGTCCCTTCTGGCGACCGAAACCTTTCACTTCAGAAACAGTCATACCTTCAATACCTACATCAGAGAGCGCTTCACGTACATCGTCTAATTTAAATGGCTTAACAATGGCATTTATTAATTTCATATTCATTCCTTAAATTCTTCACAAATCCGTTAATTCCCTTATTACAATCCAAGTAGCGTGCCAAAAAGTTAAGTCATTGATTTAAAATAAAATAAAGATATTAAGAGCGTAATAACAAAAAAGGCCGCACCATATTGGTGCGGCCTTTTCACTATCTTAATGCGTAACGCTATTGTTGCTCCAGTTTTGGGCAACGAGATGATTACAGTATGAAACTATTGCTAATTCATAACCTAAAAGTCGTTACTGATCGCTGAGAAATCATAACTAATAACCTAAAAAGTCAATCCAGCGTTCGAGCAACAGCTCAAAATCATCAATTCCGCAACTCGCTTGGCTTTCACAGTTATAAAAATCGAACTCACTACCCTCTTCCATCTCTTGCTCATGCGCTAACACATTTTCTTGAATCGTGACTTCATCTTCATTGATCGCAAGGCTGATCTCTTTGCCAAGTAGTGTAACTTCATTACTAAGATCTTGGCGAGACTGCTCAATAAGCGCCATGACATGCTCTAACTTTTGCTTATCTTTACCAATCTCTTCTTGAAGCCAACGACCAACAATTTCATGGCCCATGCTGCATTTCACATAGTATTCACCCATGAGAGTGTTTCTAGTAAATTCGAATTCCATACGGCTCCAAAGTTCCAATAAAGAGAAGATTCAATAAATAAGTAGTAGCAAAAATGAGGCGAGAGTATATAGCTAACTCTATTTGAGATCGAGCCTGTTTAACGAGACACAGTGCCTCTTACAAAAAGCACAAACAAAAACGCCCTCTCACATGGAGAAGGCGTTGAATTAACAGTTAACACGTACCTTAAAAGCAGTAAGTGCTTACTTGTTATCTATTAAGCGCTACGCAGGCTCTTGAAAGATAACAGTGTCTGCTTTTTCCGTGTACTGACCCATTTTATGGAAGTTCAGGTAACGGTATGTATCTGCAGCGGTTGCATTAATCTTCTCAGCGTACTCTAAGTACTCTTCTTTCGTTGGTATACGACCTAGAATCGCGCCAACCGCAGAAAGCTCAGCAGAAGCCAGGTAAACATTCGCGCCATTACCTAAGCGGTTCGGGAAGTTACGAGTTGACGTCGACATAACCGTCGAAGCATCAGCCACACGAGCTTGGTTACCCATACATAGTGAACAGCCAGGAGTTTCGATACGTACACCAGCACGACCGAAGATGCCGTAGTAGCCTTCTTCTGTCAGTTGGTCTTTATCCATCTTCGTTGGCGGAGCTACCCATAGGCGAGTATTTAGCGAGCCGTTAAACTCTTCTAGCATCTTACCCGCAGCTCGGAAGTGACCGATATTTGTCATACAAGAACCGATGAACACTTCTTGAATCTCAGTACCTTGAACGTCAGAAAGAAGACGAGCATCATCTGGATCGTTTGGTGCACATAGGATTGGCTGATCGATGTCAGCAAGGTCGATCTCGATAACATGAGCGTATTCCGCATCTGAATCAGCAGATAGCAACTCAGGGTTCGCTAGCCACTCTTCCATTGCCGTTATACGACGCTCAATCGTACGTACATCACCGTAACCTTCAGCAATCATCCACTTAAGCATAACGATATTCGAGTTCAAGTACTCATCGATAGACTCTTGAGATAGCTTAACAGTACAACCTGCAGCAGAACGCTCAGCAGATGCATCAGAAAGCTCAAATGCTTGCTCAACAGATAGGTGCTCAACACCTTCAATTTCTAGTACACGACCAGAGAATTCGTTGATCTTACCTGCTTTCTCTACGGTTAGTAGACCTTGCTTGATACCGTAAAGAGGAATGGCATGTACTAGGTCACGTAGCGTGATACCTGGCTGCATTTCACCTTTGAAGCGAACCAAGATAGATTCAGGCATATCAAGAGGCATAACGCCTGTTGCAGCAGCAAATGCGACCAAACCAGAACCCGCAGGGAACGAAATACCTAGAGGGAAACGAGTATGCGAGTCACCACCTGTACCAACAGTATCAGGAAGAAGCATACGGTTTAGCCATGAGTGAATAACACCATCACCTGGGCGAAGTGAAACACCCGCACGGTTCATGATGAAATCAGGCAGCGTATGGTGAGTATTTACATCAACTGGTTTAGGATATGCCGATGTATGACAGAAAGACTGCATAACAAGATCAGCAGAGAAGCCAAGACATGCAAGATCTTTAAGCTCATCACGCGTCATAGGGCCCGTAGTATCTTGAGAGCCAACAGTTGTCATTTTAGGTTCACAGTACTGACCAGCACGTACACCTTCAACACCACATGCTTTACCTACCATCTTCTGAGCTAACGTGTAGCCTTTGTCAGAAGCAGAAGGGTCGATTGGTTTAGCAAATAGATCGGTTTCAGCTAAGCCTAGAGCCTCACGAGCGCGACCTGTAAGGCCACGACCGATGATCAGTGGAATACGACCACCAGCACGAACTTCATCTAACAATACTTTGCTTAACTCAAAGTTTGAAATCACAGAACCGTTTTTATGCACAACACCTTCATATGGGTAGATATCAATAATATCGCCCATGTTCATGTCTTGTACGTTTAGTTCAATTGGTAGTGCGCCAGAATCTTCCATTGTGTTGTAGAAGATAGGGGCAATTTTACCACCTAGACAAACACCGCCAGTACGCTTGTTTGGCACGAATGGGATATCTTCACCCATAAACCAAAGCACTGAGTTTGTTGCCGATTTACGTGAAGAACCTGTACCAACAACATCACCAACATAAGCCAGTGGAATGCCATCTTTTTGCATTTCTTCAATTTGAGTAATCGGACCAACGCAACCCTGTTCGTCAGGAGTGATGCCTTCACGTTCCATCTTCAGCATCGCTTTTGCGTGCACTGGGATATCTGGACGCGACCAGGCATCAGGCGCTGGAGATAGGTCATCGGTGTTGGTTTCACCGGTGACTTTGAATACTTTAACGGTAATTTTCTCTGCTACTTTGTCTTTAGCAGTAAACCATTCAGCATCAGCCCAAGATTGAAGTACTTGTTGTGCAGAAGTATTACCTGCTTTCGCTTTCTCTTCTACGTCGTAAAAAGCATCGAACATCAACAGAGTATGAGAAAGCGCTTTAACAGCGATTGGAGCAAGCTCAGCATCATCGAGTAGAGATACGAGAGGTTCGATGTTGTAGCCACCTTGCATAGTACCGAGCAGCTGAGCCGCTTTTTCTTTGCTTACTAGTGGAGAAGCTACTTCACCTTTCGTGATAGCCGTTAAAAAGCCAGCTTTTACATAAGCAGCTTCATCAACGCCTGGTGGAATGCGGTTTTCTAGTAGGTCAAGAATATATTCATCTTCACCTTGAGGTGGGTTCTTTAGAAGTTCAACTAGGCCAGCGACTTGCTCAGCGTCTAGTGGTTTTGGAACAACTCCCTCGGCAGCACGTTCTTCGACGTGTTTACGGTAGGCTTCAAGCACGACTTTTTTCCTCTCATTGCGGTCCACTTCTTCCCTTCATAATTGTTAGTAAAATAAAGAAGTGAACATCCTTGGAAACTTGGCTCTCCATTGCCATTTTTGTCATTCAATTTGTATTGATGAGCGGCGTCATAGAGGCCAAACTGTGGGCGGTAGAATAGCAAATTTAACGTTAAATTAAAATCTTATCATTTTGACCAACATAGCAAGTTAAGACGAAAGTCCTACGATTTTTGCCTATTTAGTCGGAAAAAGAGCTATCACACGCATGTTTATTTGTAAGACGTTCCGATAATTAAGTAGACCGAATCGTAGTTACTTTCGGTTCTACCGTAAGCTAAAATAATCGGCCCTATTGGAGAATCAACTCCAGCAAAGACAGAGCCAGCAGTGAACATCGGCGCTTCATCAAGACTCAGTTCATTGTTCGACCACACACCACCATGTTCAACGGATGCACCCACGTAGAATGGTGATTTAAAGAGGCCGAAGTCATTTTCAAACCACTTGTAACGATAGATTAGACTCGTATAAGCCAAGTTTTGACCGATCAGGCTATTTCTTGGGATACCGGATAAATTAAGGAATCCACCAAGCTCCTTCGGATCAATTGGAAATACAGAGTTTTTGCTTTCTACCATACCAAAATCCAGCTTTGCGACTAAAGTATGCTTCTCAATACTTTGTGCCGCCATGAAATTAGCGGAAATCTCGTAAACGGTATCACTCTCAGAGGTTAAGTCAGAATCCCCAAGAGAACTGTCATTTTCAAAGTCATCATGAGAGACAAGATACTCTAAATCAACAAAGTAACCTTCCGTCGGTAAACTAAAGTTATCTAAGGTATCCAACCGATAACTAACGAACCCTCCGATACGTGAATACCCTCCATTACCTAGAGAGGGCAATGAAGCAACCTCAACTTCACCGTCGGTATAACGAACACCTGCTTTAAGCTCTTGCCACAATGTTGGTTGGTAACCCAATGCAAGTTCACCCACATACTCTCTGTAAGTCATCGGTAAGTAATCTTGCGTGACATCGAGGGTCGGCTCTTCAATCGCTTCCTCACCGGCGGGTAAATTTCTTTTCTGGTTGCTGTAAACAAGCGACGCCGAGGTAAACAACTTCTGGCTTGAGAAAAAAGGAGAAAACAACTCAGCCTCAATAAGCTTATCAGTACCCATTTCTAGATTCGTTCTTAACTCAGCACCGTGCGAGTTGATATCAGTGAAGTTCGCAGACATACCTATTGAATATTGGCTATCAGTTGCAAAGTCATCTTCAAGGTAAAAGCGAAAATTGAGATAATTAGGGCCCCATGATTTCTCATTCACATCAACGACGAGTTGATCTTCACCATCAACGTTTTCAAATTCATAAGTGACCAGTTCAAAGCGGTCTAATGCGTAGAGATCTTTAACCTGAGATTCAATCTCACTGGTTTTAAGGATCTTCCCAGAATCGAGGTTCAAGCGATTCTCTATCAACTTATCTGAATAGTGGCTGTTATTGTTGATAACAACCTTATCAACAACGGTTTGATCACCGTGTTTCAGCTTTTTTCGAGCTTGTTGTTTATGCTCGATATACTTCTGATAGTCTGCATTGGAGAGTGATAACTTAGAAAGTTCAGCGCTGTATTGGCGCGCGGCATCATAACCCGCTTGATAGGCGCCCGGCATCTTATCAAATTCAGTGGTTTCCATTAGCCCAACATCAGGGCGTAGGAACACATCGTCGTCCGTTAACGTCTCTGCCTGCTCTTGAGTGCTACGACGAACAAGGTAGTTGGATAGCTGATCGGCGGCGGCTAGAAAATTAGTAAAATCTTCCTTACCTTTGTAGTTTGAGCTGATATCGACAGCAATAACGATATCTGCTCCCATCGCTCTGGCAACATCAACCGGCATGTTATTGGTGACACCGCCATCAACCAGCATTCGCCCATCGACTTCATAAGGCGGCAAAGCGCCAGGCACCGACATACTTGCCATCATCGCATCAACAAGATGACCATGGTCGATAACGACTTCTTCGAGTTTAATAATATCTGTAGCAACAGAACGGTAAGGGATAGCAAGGTGGTCAAAAGAATCCAGCGGGGATAAGTTACCCGTAGTTTCACGCAAAATACGCAACATATTCTGACCTTGAACCACGCCTTTTCTTGCTTTGATTTCTCCCCAGCCTAAACCTAGATCGGTGTTTAGCTGATAGCGGTCTTCATACTCTTTGTCACGCACTCGGCGATCACTACGATTAACGCGATCACGGTAGCCGCGATTCCAATCAACCGTATAAATAAAGCTCTCGATCTCGTCAGCGCTCATTCCTGTCGCATAAAGTCCACCAACATAAGACCCCATGCTGGTCCCCGTAATGTAGTCGACTGGAATTTGCATCTCTTCGAGCGCTTTAAGCACACCTATATGTGCCGCACCTTTCGCTCCACCACCGGCAAGTACTACAGCAACCGTCGGTCTTTTATAGGCTTGTTCAGCCTGTTGAGATTGAGCAACGTCTGTCACAGTAAAAGCAAACAGCTGAAAACTGATCACAGCACTGGCGATGCTCAAGCCACTCACTAACCAACGAGAAATCATTATTTAAACTATCCTTGTCATTCTTTTCTGTTACGACTTTACCACTGAAAAAGCTTTTTTAGCCACTGTTTTGGTTGACTTTCACAGCCCTTCTTAATATTTCCGTTCTCATCCCACACCGGCAATTTAACAGCGCCATCACAGTCTAACTCTAAGGCACCATCTGACGTTCGGGTAAAACTAGCTGTCGCGACTCCTGTTGGCCACGGCAGTAACAATTGTTCAGGTGTTCTCTGCTTTAAGTAATCAGCATAAACACGTAACGCACCACTAGAACCGGTTAGCTTTGTTGGTTGATTGTCATCACGCCCTAGCCAAATAGTAGTCACTTCACGGCCATCAACCCCAACAAACCAACTATCTCGGCTGTCATTACTGGTACCCGTTTTACCGGCCAAACCTGCCCATGCAAACTGACCTTGTAAGAAGCGACCTGTGCCTTCCGACACCCCTCGCTTCATTGCATAAGTCGTTAACCAAGCCGCTTGTTGATCAACACTTTGCGATACACGAGGAATCGATTGATACAGAACCTCACCATCATTATCAACAACCGAACGAAGCGCAGACAAAGGTGCTATACGGCCAGAGTTGGTAATCGTTTGGTACATCTGCGCTACCTGAAATGGGGTCAATGAGAATGAACCCAAAAACATCGATGGCACTGGGCGAATTTCGTTTTTATCGACACCCAGTTTTCCGATCGTATCGGAAACGCTATCGATCCCTAGCTGCATCCCTAAGCGAACCGTTGGGACGTTGTAAGACTTAGAAAGCGCTACATACAAAGGCACCTCGCCACGGAACTTCCGATCGAAGTTTCTCGGGCTCCAGACACTGCCTTTACTGCCTTTCAAACTAAGTGGCGTATCCATCAAGGTCGTCGCCAACGTATATTTCTGGGGTCGTTCTAATGCGGTCAAGTAGATTGCAGGCTTAACCAAAGAACCAATAGGACGACTCGCGTTCAAGGCTCGGTTAAAGCCATCGTAGCCAGTACGTTTACCACCTACCATTGCTCGGATTTCACCAGTATTTCGATCAACGGCAATCGCAGCTGCTTCAAGCTTATTACCCGCTGTTTTCGAGAGTTCCGGCACTTTACGCGCAATCGACTTCTCTAGCTTATCTTGAGAAACCGGATCCAAAGATGTGAATACTCGTATCCCTTTTTTCGCTTCAAAGCGGTCACCAACATATCTCTTCAGTTCAATATTAACCTGTTGGAAATAAGCTGGCTGACGACTTGCTATGCGAGGGTTATCTTGAATATCCAAATCACGGCTCGCCGCTTCTTCGTACTGTTGCGGAGTAAGAATATCTTGTTGCATCAACAAACGAAGAACCAGATCTCGTCGAGTCTTCGCTCGTTCGGGATAGCGAACGGGGTTGTAATACGAAGGGCCTTTGACCATGCCAACCAGCAGAGCCAACTGATCAATTCGCAGCTCTTGAATCGGCTGACCGAAGTACAAACGAGACGCTAAGCCGAAACCATGAATGGCTTCACCACCATTTTGACCAAGATAAACCTCGTTCAAATACGCTTCTAAGATACGATCTTTGCTATAACGATGATCCAAGATCAACGCAATATAGGCTTCACGAACCTTACGCCACAAGGTACGCTCACTGGATAAGAACAGGTTCTTCGCTAATTGTTGAGTCAGCGTACTGCCCCCTTGCACCGTTCGACCCGCCTTAACATTAACCACCATCGCACGAGCAATCGCCAATGGTGAAACGCCATCGTGCTGGTAGAAATTTCGGTCTTCGGTTGCCAATAACGCATCAACCATTACCTCAGGGAACTGATTGCGTTTTAAGAACAGACGCTGCTCATCATTACTTTTCTCAAGCATGCCAAGCATTTTCGGTTCAACACGCAGGTACCCCATATCGCCTTTCTTCTCTAGCGACTGGATACGAGTTAGTTCGTTGCCGTTGAAATGCAGCATCACATGACGATCCGCTTCTGGCCCATCGACAAACTCGAACGGGCGACGAATCATTTCAATCTTAGTTGATGAAGAAGAGTATTCACCCGGATGACGAGGCGCATTCACCTTGCGATAATTAAGAACATCGAGCTCATTCTTCACTTGTACCAAGCTAACCTGAGTTCCCGGTGACAAGTCCAGCACTCGTGCATAAACAACGGTTGGCAAGTCAAACAACTGGCCTTCAAAGCGCTGTTTGACTACCGAATCCAAATAAATACCGACGAACAGCAGCAATGCTGCTAGCGCTAGGCCCGCTTTCCAAGATATGCCCCATAGAATCTTCAGCCAACTTCTTTTACTCGAGTTCTTAGCGCTTGATTTGGTCTTTTTCGTAGCCGTTCTCGGTTTTCTTGTTTTAGCTTTAGTCGTTGGTGACTTTTTTGCTGGCGCTTTTTTAGGTGGTGCCTTTTTTGGCGTTAACATTTTGGTCATCATCGATTCAACTGTCGTTTGGTTTTAGTGGTTGCTACATGGTTAGCAGGGTCATCCGGCCAAGGGTGTTTGGGGTAACGGCCTTTCATCTCTTTTTGCACTTCTTTGTACGCGCCAGCCCAGAAGCCAGCTAAATCTTGAGTGATTTGTAATGGTCGTTGTGCAGGTGAAAGTAATTCCAGAACCACCTTTTTACGCCCTTGAGCTATCAATGGGGAATCTTGTTCGCCAAAAACTTCCTGCATTCGTACTGAGATCACAGGCTCAGATTGATATTGGTATCGAATCGCCTTTTTACTTCCCGTTGGCATTAGGTAATTCGTTGGTAACCATTGGTCGATGTCTTGATTCAAAGGCCACCCAAGATACGCCGATAGCGCTTGCTCCACCGAAACATTCAACAACCCTTTAGCTGACTTAATGCCATTTAAATACGGCGAAAGCCACTCATCAAGATGCTCAACTAAGCTTGCATTATCCATCGCAGGCCAATCATGCTCAGGCATCCAAAGTTCAGCACAACGCACGCGCTCAACAAACTGCTTCGCTGAAGCTGTCCAATTCAAACGGTCAAGACCACATCGAGCGATATAATTCAGTAGCGCTTTGCTTGTCTGATTCGCATCCGGCTCTGGCAAGGCTTTAGTGCTGATGATTAGGCTACCCAATGACACTCGTTGTTCGGCGACCAAACGGCCACGCTTCTCATCCCAATCCGCATAATCAGAAATCACGAAGAGCTTCGGAAATGCCTCTTCTAACTGTTCGATATCAATCGCAGTTGCGAGGAAGATCTGACTTGCTCGCCCAGTGCTGCGCATCAAGTCAATCACCACGATATAATCGTTGTTAGCCAATGGGTCATCATCACGCACCTCAGCTCCGTGACCGTTCGCTAGAAGAAAAGCACTGCTCGTTGTGCTTCTCGCCTGAGCAATTCGGTCTGGAAATGCAAAACAAAGCACTAATGGTAGCAATGATTCGTCAAGTTGTGACAAATCTAAGTGATGATTGAGTCTGCTAGCGAGGCTTTTCGCTCGTTGCATAACAATACTGTTTTTCGAGTGTTTTCTTTGCTTAAATCGGTGCAATGAATGCTGAATATCAGTGATATTTCGCTCAGGTTCTTCAAGTAAAGCGGCAGCGACGATGGCAATGTTAAGTGAAAGTTGGCTGCTTTGCTGTGCTTTGATTAGCATGCTAGCGATACGAGGTTCTAAGCCTAAACGCTGTGCCTGCTTCCCCATTGCCGTAAACTGGCCATTGCCATCGAACAACTCAAGACCCTGCAACAGTTGTTTAGCTTGCGCAATTGAAGCCTGTGGTGGAGTGTCTAGCCACTGCAGTTCATCCGCATTTGCAGCTCCCCATTGTGTCAACTCCGCCACCAACGAAGAAAGGTCGGAATGAAGGATTTCAGGTTCTGGTACAGCGGGTTGCTGCATAAGTTGCGTTTCGCTGTACAGACGAACACACAGGCCCTCTTCAATTCGGCCAGCCCGGCCAGCTCGTTGCTCTGCTGAGGACTGCGAGATTTTCACTTGCTCAAGCTTAGTGATGCCCGTTTTCAAATCAAACTTTGCCACTCGTTCTAAACCAGAATCCACCACCAAGCGAATGCCCTCAATCGTCAAAGAGGTTTCGGCAATATTGGTAGCTAACACCACCTTTCGACGGCCTTTCACCGATGGCGAGATCGCTTTCTGCTGTTGAGAAAAGCTGAGCTGACCGTACAAAGGGCAAACATCGATATCACCGGCAAGTTGTTCGAGTTGAGATACCAACTGTTTAATCGCAGAAACGCCCGGCAAGAAAGCTAAAAGCGAACCCGACTCTTTTTCCATCACAGATCGAATCACACTGGCCATTTTAGGGGCTAGATATTCATTTGCGTTAAGAGGCTGATAGCGAAAATCGACAGGAAAACTTCGACCTTGTGATTCCACGTATTTAGCATTCGGCAGCAAAGTTTGTAGAGCTTGTTGATCTAAGGTTGCCGACATCACAACCACTTTTAGATCGTCACGCAGTGCCTCTTGGATCTCTAAACTAAACGCCAATGCGGTATCGGCATGAATGCTGCGCTCGTGAAACTCATCAAAGATCACCATATCAACCCCTGTTAACTCAGGGTCGCTTTGGATCATTCGAGTCATAATCCCTTCGGTAACGATTTCCAAGCGCGTCGAACTGCTGGTTTTAGATTCACCACGAACTCTATAACCTATGCTTTCACCCACCGTTTCTCCCAATTGGCTCGCTAAATAAGTTGCAATATTCCTTGCAGCCAAACGCCTCGGTTCAAGCATGATGATCTTTCCTTGAACAGCGTTAGTCTTAACTAGTTGCAGAGGGAAGAATGTTGACTTACCCGCACCGGGAGCGGCCTTTAGAATAAGTTGAGTGTGCGTTCGTACGCCAGCGAGTAGATCTGGCATCACAGCTTCTATGGGCAGTTGTGGCAATGGGAGAACCTTGTGGTGTAATGTTGGCAACATTGTACATAAAAACCTACCTGTCTAAATAAGTAATATGCACTTCAATCCCCCATTAGAGCCAGCGACTCTTATTAAACGCTATAAACGTTTTCTCACTGATATAAAACTTCCAGACGGCAGTGAGCGTACTATTCACTGTGCTAATACTGGAGCGATGACGGGATGCGCAACCCCAGGCAATACGGTGTGGTACTCCACATCAGATAATGCAAAAAGAAAGTACCCAAACAGCTGGGAGATCTCAGAAACAGACAAAGGCCACCGTATTTGTGTAAATACTGCGCGGGCAAACCAGCTTGCAGTGGAAGCAATTGAAAATGGGACTATAGTTGAACTCTTAGGATACAACGCGTTACGGACTGAAGTTAAGTATGGCAGTGAGAATAGTCGAATAGATATTCTGCTTGAAGATAGCGAAAAGCCGCTCTGCTATATCGAAGTAAAAAGCGTCACTTTGCTCGACGAGCAAGAAACGTCAACCGAAGGACAAGGTTTTTTTCCTGATGCAGTCACAACCCGAGGCCAAAAACATCTGCGTGAACTCACAGAAATGGTCGAATCTGGAAATAGAGCCGTACTTTTATTCACTGTTTTGCATTCAGGTATTGAAAAAGTGTCTGCGGCACACCATATAGACGCCAAATATTCGTTATTACTAAAACAAGCACAAGACGCTGGAGTTGAAGTGCTTTGCTATAAAGCAGAGCTCAGCAGTACTCAAATACAACTAAAACAAGCCGTTGAATTTATCAATAGCTAAGCAAAGATGCTGAACTAATCACATTGATTGCAACTTTGGATAAGAGTATTTGCCACCATTCGTTCTTTCTGCTATAGATACCCGCCTTAAAATTAGCTGCTTTGCAGTTGACTAGGTGTAAATAGGAGATGCTGTATGCCAGAATCTAAGAAAAAAGCGCTAGGCATCCTAGCCATCGCAGGTGTTGAACCGTACCAAGAAAAGCCAGGTGAAGAGTACATGTCACCTGAGCAAACGGAACATTTTACAAAAATTTTAGCAGCTTGGCGCAACCAGCTCAGGGAAGAAGTTGATCGTACTGTGCACCACATGCAGGACGAAGCAGCGAATTTCCCAGACCCAGTTGACCGTGCTTCTCAAGAAGAAGAATTCAGCTTAGAGTTACGTAACCGTGACCGTGAGCGTCGTCTTATCAAGAAAATCGAGAAGACACTAGACAAGATCGAAGAAGACGATTTCGGCTTCTGTGATTCTTGCGGTATCGAGATTGGCATTCGTCGCCTTGAAGCTCGTCCAACTGCTGATCTTTGTATTGACTGTAAAACACTTGCAGAGATCAAAGAGAAACAGATGCAAGGTTAATTCTTGCAGATGTAAAGAAAGGGAGCCTTGGCTCCCTTTTTTGTTTGTTATCCAAGCGAAGTATTTCACACGCTTGATAGTAAATAGCAGCTTTAAGCCTTGGTTCTATACATCAAACCTTGTTTATAGAGATTGAAGCTTAGTTCTACGCATTAAAGCTCTTGTTAAACGTCTTAAGAATCGGCTAATGCGGTACCATTTAGATTAGGTTGTTCACTCATGAATTATATCGGGCGCTTTGCACCATCACCGTCAGGTCCTCTTCATTTTGGCTCACTTGTTGCTGCTCTTGGTAGCTACTTTCAAGCGAAATCTAACCAAGGAAAATGGTTAGTTCGTATGGAAGACTTAGACCCGCCAAGAGAAATGGCCGGCGCTGCAGACCTGATTCTTAAGACGCTTGAAGCTTACCACCTGTTTTGGGATGGCGAAGTCGTTTATCAAAGCCAGCGTCATGACCTCTATCAGGCACAAATCGACCAATGGGTCGCTGATGGCCAAGCTTATTACTGCCAATGCACCCGTAAACAGATAAAGTCCTTAGGCGGATTTTATAATGGTCACTGTAGGCATGCTGGTTTAATTGATTCCGGTGAACAAGCCGTACGTTTGTGCATGGACTTCCCAGTAGAATCTTTTCAGGATGTTCGACACGGTCAGATTCAGATCCCTAAAGGATTGGCTGAAGAAGATTTTATTATAAAGCGCAGAGACGGACTGTTTGCCTATAACCTCGCGGTTGTCCTTGATGACATAGAACAAGGGGTGACAGAGGTAGTAAGAGGTGCAGACTTAATAGAACCGACAGGTCGACAGATTAGCTTGTATAAGACACTCAAACAAAAAACCGTGAATTACTTGCACTTACCATTGGCAACCGATGGCTTGGGGAATAAACTGTCAAAACAGAACCATGCTACTGCAATCGATATCGACAACCCAAAACCGACGTTAATCAACGCCATGCAATTCTTAGGTTTTGATATACCTAAAGCTTTTTATGAGGCCTCAATGGATGAGATTTTAACGTGGGGCAGCCAACAATGGAACGTCAGTCAATTACCTGATAGTTTACAAAAAGAGCACTGTAATTAGCTCGAAACTCACGGCAAATAGTAAAAGCGACACATAAAAATGCCATAACCAATAGCTGCAGCTAAGCAGACGATGTTCTCAAATGGCTCGCGCTAAGTTATTATTAGCCGCAATTAAACTCTGCACTACCACTTTGGACTAAGAGAAAAACAAAGTTGGCGATACCTACTTTGTTCTAAACTAATGAATACAAACGACAATACCCCAAGCGAACAACGCGGATTCCACGAATTAGCACTGAATATTTATACTCGTCAAGAGCACAATATTTCACGCAAGCAGATCAGTGACAACGCACTAAAAGTGTTATATCGCCTGAACGGTGCGGGTTTTGACGCGTTTTTAGTCGGTGGTGGTGTACGCGATATCTTATTAGGCTCTCAGCCAAAAGATTTTGATATTGCTACCAACGCAACGCCAGAACAAATCAAACACCTATTTAGAAACTGTCGCCTTATCGGTCGCCGTTTTCGATTAGCACACATCATGTTTGGCCGAGACATCATTGAAGTAGCGACTTTCCGTGGTCACCACCAGGAACCATCGAAAAACGTTTCGGCTCAATCGGAAGAAGGCATGTTGCTACGCGATAACGTGTACGGTAATGTTGATGAAGATGCAGAGCGTCGTGACTTCACTATAAATGCAATGTACTACAACATTGCAGACTACAGCATCCACGATTACGCAGGTGGTGTAGAAGATTTAGAAGATAAGCTGATCCGTCTAATTGGCGATCCAGAAACGCGTTACCGCGAAGATCCAGTACGTATGCTACGAGCAATGCGCTTCGCTGCTAAACTGGATTTTGATATCGAAGAAGATACTGCAGACCCTATCGAAGAGTTAGCGCATCTTCTAAAAGATATCCCAGCAGCACGCCTTTACGAAGAGTCTCTGAAGTTACTGCAATCAGGCCACGGTTTAGAAACCTACCACTTGATGCGCGAATACAACCTGTTCCAACAGATGTTTCCATCCATCGCTGAGCACTTTACAGAGAGTTACGATTCTCACACAGAACAGATGCTTGATTTGGTCCTTGATTCAACAGACCTTCGTATTGAAGATGGTAAGCGAGTAAACCCAGCATTTATGTTTGCCGCGATTCTTTGGTACCCAATGAACAAGCTCGCTGACAAACTTGTCGCTGAGCAAGGTATGGCTCATTACGATGCGATTATGGAAGCAAGCAATATCATCCTTGATCAGCAAGTTAAATCGATTGCGATTCCTCGTCGTCACACTGCAACCATTCGTGAAATTTGGCAACTGCAACTGCGACTGCCTCGCCGCAACGGTAAACGTGCCGTTCGTTTAATGGAACTCAACAAATTCCGCGCTGGCTACGATTTCCTAGAAATGCGTGGTGAGATTGAAGGTGGTGAAACCAAAGAGCTTGCAAAATGGTGGGAGCGCTATCAAACCGCTGGCCGCAACATGCGCCAAGCAATGGCTAACGACGTAGCGGCACCATCAAAATCAGGTCATCGTCGCCGTAAGACTTACCGTAATAAAAAAAGTAAGCAATCCGAATGATAACGGCTTATATTGCGGTCGGCAGCAACCTTGCCGACCCAGTTAGCCAAGCAAATTTGGCTATCGAAACGCTAAAAAACCTACCGCGTTCAACGTTTATTGCGACCTCTCAGCTATATAGTAGCACTCCAATGGGGCCACAAAACCAACCTGACTACATCAACGCGGTAGTCGCTATCCAAACCGAATTAACGCCAATTGAGCTACTTGATTGCACTCAAAAAATCGAGCTAGAACAAGGGCGTGTCCGTAAAGACGAACGTTGGGGGCCAAGAACCTTGGACCTCGACATTGTGCTGTACGGCAATGAGGTGATCGATTCAGAGCGCTTAATTGTTCCTCATTACGGAATGAAAGAACGAGAGTTTGTACTCTACCCGCTTGCTGAAATCGCACCAAGTTTACAACTCCCTGATGGGACTGAGCTGACAGACTTACTCAAGTTAGTTGATAAGAACGGGCTCAATGTTTGGCAACAATAGCCAGGCGCATTAAGGAAAACCAATGAAAAAAGTAACCATTAACGACCTGATCAAATGCAAACGTGAAGGCCGTAAATTCGCGACGTCGACAGCTTATGATGCGAGCTTTGCTCAATTATTCGAAAGCCAAGAGATGCCCGTCCTACTTGTCGGTGATTCACTGGGTATGGTTCTACAAGGCCATAACGATACGTTGCCAGTAACCGTTCAAGACATTGCTTACCACACGCGTTCAGTTCGCGCAGGTAGCCCAAACTGTCTTCTTATGGCTGACATGCCATTCATGAGCTATGCAACACCAGAACAAGCTTGTGAGAGTGCTGCAACTTTAATGCGTGCTGGCGCGAACATGGTAAAAATCGAAGGCGGAAGCTGGTTGGTTGACACTGTGAAGATGCTAACAGAGCGTGCAGTACCCGTTTGTGCACACTTAGGCTTAACGCCTCAATCTGTGAACATCTTTGGTGGTTACAAAGTACAAGGCCGTGACGACGAGCAAGCCGATAAAATGGTTGCAGATGCGCTAGCTTTACAAAATGCAGGCGCTCAGATCGTATTACTTGAATGTGTACCAGCTTCGTTGGCAAAAAGAATTACAGAAGCTTGTGACGTACCGGTTATCGGTATCGGTGCGGGTAACGTTACTGATGGTCAGATCTTGGTTATGCATGACATGTTCGGTATTTCTGCGAACTACATGCCGAAATTCTCTAAGAATTTCCTAGCGGAAACAGGTGATATGCGTAAGGCAGTAGCTCTATACAAAGAAGAAGTAGAGAGCGCGCGCTTCCCTGATGAAGCTCATACAATCGCTTAGGAGTAAGTATGCAAACTTTTGCTGAAATAGCGGCTCTTCGTGAGCAGATTAAACAGTTTAAGCGTGATGGACGTACGATTGCTTTTGTACCGACAATGGGAAACCTGCATGAAGGCCACCTCACTCTGGTAAAGAAGGCTCGTGAATTAGCTGACATTGTTGTGGTAAGCATTTTTGTTAATCCAATGCAGTTTGATCGTACTGATGACCTAAACAACTACCCTCGTACGTTAGAAGAAGATCTAAGTAAACTAACAGGCGAAGGCGTTGAACTAGTGTTTACACCGACTCCAGAAGTAATGTACCCAGACGGATTAGACAAACAGACGTTTGTTGAGGTCCCAGGTATATCTCACATGCTTGAAGGTGCATCTCGTCCGGGTCACTTCCGCGGCGTCTCAACGATCGTCACTAAACTGTTTAATATCGTTCAGCCAGATTTTGCATGCTTTGGTGAGAAAGACTTCCAGCAACTTACCATTATTCGCCAGATGACTACTGACTTAGCATTAGACATTGAAATCGTGGGGGTGGCGACGGTTCGTGAGATGGATGGCTTAGCGATGAGCTCTCGCAATAGCAACCTAACGATTGACGAACGTCAGCGTGCTCCGGTTCTTGCTCGCACTATGCGCTGGATCAGCAGTGCAATTCGTGGCGGCCGCGATGATTACGCGTCAGTTATTGAAGATGCAACAGACCAACTTCGAGCAGCCGATCTGCAACCGGATGAAATTTTCATTTGTGATGCCAATACGCTACAAGCTATTACTTCAGAATCGACTCAAGCTGTGATTCTAATGTCGGCTTTCTTGGGTAAAACGCGTCTTATCGACAACCAAGTTCTCGATTTGGTAACGGAAACGAAAGAAGAAGTGAAAGAAGAAACAGCGGAATAATCGCTTTCTTCTCTAAATGCAGAAAAACGCAAAATATAAAAAAGGTCGATATATATCGACCTTTTTCTTTGCCTGTCATTCCGAGACTTACAAGGAAGACATTAACTACGTAAGCCGATCCCCTTAGTGACTAAGTAATGTGCAATGCCATACAACAGCACGATAAACACACCTAGTACGCCAAACGATGTCACGATACCCACATCAGACACACCCAAGAAGCCATATCTGAACGCGTTTACCATGTACACGATAGGGTTCAACTTCGATACACCTTGCCAAAATTCAGGCAATAGACTGATAGAGTAAAACACACCACCAAGATATGTCAGCGGCGTTAAGATAAAGGTCGGGATAATAGAGATATCGTCAAACGTACGTGCAAATACAGCGTTGATTAAACCGCCCAGAGCGAACACAACAGACGTTAGAAATACCGTCGCAATAATCACCCCCCAATGATCAACTTGCAGGTCGACAAAGAACAGCGATACGAATGTGACTATGGTACCCACTAACAAGCCACGCACTACACCGCCCATTACGAAACCAGCAATAATCACGTAGTTAGGAACTGGAGCTACAAGCAGCTCTTCAATGTTCTTCTGGAATTTGGCACTAAAGAACGAAGAAGCAACGTTAGAGTACGAGTTGGTGATCACCGACATCATAATCAAGCCAGGAACAATATATTCCATATAGCTAAAACCGTTCATTTCACCAATACGCGCACCAATCAGGTTGCCGAAGATGATGAAGTAAAGTGTCATGGTAATCGCAGGCGGCACCAAAGTTTGCACCCAAATACGCGTGAAGCGATTGATCTCTTTGGTCAACAAGCTGCAGAAAGCGGTCCAATATAGGCTGTACATATTATTTACTCCCCTCACGGACGATACTCACGAATAGCTCTTCTAGACGGTTTGCTTTGTTACGCATAGAGAGGACTTTTACCTTTTGATCGCTCAATTGAGCAAAGATAGTATTCAAACCTAGGTTCTTGTCGATTTCAATTTCTAGCGAGCCATTTACCATCAATTGGCTATTCACGCCTTCTAGCTTAGGTTCAGTCGCGCCCTCTTCAAGATCCAAAATAAAGGTCTCTGCGCTCAACTTGCCTAGCAACGCTTTCATAGTTGTGTTCTCAATCAGCTCACCACGATTGATGATACCGATATTGCGACACAGCATTTCCGCTTCTTCTAGGTAGTGTGTGGTCAGAATAATGGTAATGCCCTGCTTCTCGTTGATCTCTTTCAGGAACTCCCACATAGAACGACGCAGCTCAATATCGACACCCGCAGTTGGCTCATCAAGAATCAGCAGCTGTGGCTCATGCATCAGTGCACGAGCAATCATCAAACGACGCTTCATACCACCAGATAAGTTACGTGCACGTTCGCCACGCTTTTCCCACAAATCTAATTGAGATAGATACTTTTTAGCGCGATCTTTAGCAAGTGCTTTCGGCACACCGTAGTAACCCGCTTGTTGCAGTACAATCTGCTCAACAGTTTCGAATGGGTTAAAGTTAAACTCTTGCGGTACTAAACCTAAGTTCTGCTTCGCCAACTCCAGATCGGTATCAATGTCGTAGCCAAACACTTTAACCTTGCCTGATGTTTTGTTAACCAGAGAAGAGATAACACCGATAGTGGTCGATTTTCCGGCGCCATTTGGACCAAGCAACGCGTAAAAGTCGCCTTTTTTGACTTGTAAACTAATGCCTTTAAGAGCCTCAAAGCCCCCAGCATAGGTTTTTCTTAATTGTTCAATTTCTAATGCATACATAGAGATAGACTGCCATTTGCGATAGATAGATGATGACCAAGCATGAGGAAGAGAGTAAAACTTAAAATGAGTTAGCAGAGAACTAACTAAAAACTTTTTCATTCGGCCATTTTGCAAACAAGTTTATCGTTGATTGACGATGAATACAAACTGCGATTACTGATTTATTTCAATAAACCCTCATAGCTCGTGCTCTATGAAAACAAAAAATGCCGTTAAGTCATTTACTTAACGGCGTAAATCATCAATCACTAGATTTAGAACAACGGCCTAGAATCTATTGTCCAACCGCAAGTCAATCAGAGTTAATGACCAGTCTAAAGCTAACTATCAAACCAATTAGAATGGATGCTCATGTCTGTCGACATAGCTTGTTGCAGCGGTCAGCGCTTCATATCTAAATCGATAAGTATTGGATTCAGGTACGAGATCAAGCACGTGGAATTTCTCTAATTGCTGGCGAGTATTCTCGTTAGGGCACAGCAGGTACACTTCGCATTGTGCATCTAACGCATCTTTAATCGCGTTTTCTAATGCCAAGCCTACAGTGACATCAATCATCGGCACATCCGTCAGATCTAAAATCATAGCTTCATAATCAGAGATACTTGAGTGCTGACGCGAAATCGCCTTTGAAACACTGAAGATCATTGGGCCAGAGAGATAAAAGAACAACACCTTACCATTGGCACTATCCAGCAATTGACGTTCACTATCAGTCAACGGAATATCGTCTTCGTCATCACCATCACTAATGGCCTTAACCTGTCTGGCTTGCTCTCGGCTTAACCTTTCAATGATCAGGATATTCGAGATAAAAACGCCCAGTCCAACGGCGATGATCAAGTCAACAAAAACGGTTAGTAGCATCACGCCATACATCACTCCCATGCCTGCATAACTGACCTTATGTGCACGCTGGATGAAGCTCCAATCAAGTATGTTGAAACCAACATACATCGCGATACCCGCTAAAACCGCCATAGGAATCGGTTCGGTTAAGCCACCAGCAACCAAAACCACTAATGCCAGAACCAATGCACGAATGACGCCAGAAAGCGGAGAACGGGCACCCACCTGAATATTAGTCACGGTACCCATGGTCGCACCGGCACCAGGTAGTGCACCAAATAAGCCCGAAATCATATTCGCAATGCCCTGGCCGCGAAGTTCTTTGTCTGAATCATGCTCTTTACGAGTCAGTGAGTCTCCAATAACCGCGGTCAGAAGCGTATCAATACAACCAAGTGTACCCAGCACCAGAGCATCGATAACCATAGTGGTAAATTGCTCAGAGCTGATCGTAGGAATAACAAGAGAAGGTAAGCCCGCTGGTATCTCACCGATACGGCGAATAGAATCGGTATCAAAAATGATGACGGATAAAAGAGTAACAGCGACCAAAGCAACAAGCTGGGCTGGTACATACTTACGGTATTTCGCCGGAAAGCCGAAAAGGATTCCTAGCGTTAATCCACCTAAAAACAGTTCGCTTATTTTCAGGTTGGCTAAGGTATCAGGCAGCGCAGAAAGCGTTCCCATCACCCCACCAGATGGAGCAGCATGTCCTAACAATGGAGACAGTTGCAAGATAATAAGAATGACACCAATACCCGACATAAACCCGGAGATCACGCTATATGGCATCAACGTAACGTATTTTCCGAGCTTTAATGTACCGAGTAATATCTGAAAAGCACCTGCCATCATGACAACGGTAAAGGTCATTGCCATTCCGGTTTCAGGATACTTAGCCACCATGCTCGTCATCACTGCCGTCATGATCACCGTCATGGGCCCAGTAGGTTCAGATATCAGACTACTCGAACCTCCGAACAACGCCGCGAATAAGCCGACCATGATAGCGCCCCAAAGACCGGCTTCAGCGCCCGCGCCAGACGCGACACCAAATGCCAACGCTAAAGGCAATGAGATAATGGCTGTAGTCACACCGCCAAACATGTCACCTTTGAGACTGATATCCGAAAAACGACTTCCAAACAAAACACACCTTCCTGATGATGAAATGACAAACTTTATAACTTTAACAAATGAGTTAGTCAGACAGAAAGTGTTAATTCAATCACATTATTCATGACTTATAACCAGATGGTAGTTTATGTGCTAAGTTAGTGATTTTAACGACTAGAACACGTCAGATGAGTACGTGTTAACGCAGTTTTTACGGGATTGAATTTGTAACATTGTGTATAGTTACAATTCTTAATTAAGGGATGTAAGACGCAAAATGCCAGAGATTAAACAGCTTTTTGAAAACAACTCTAAATGGTCTGAAGAAATTCGATCTCAAAGACCTGAGTATTTTACAACGCTTGAAGAGGGTCAAAGCCCTGGTTTTTTATGGATAGGTTGTTCAGATAGCCGAGTACCGGCCGAACGCCTCACTGGTTTGTACTCCGGAGAACTGTTTGTTCACCGAAACGTGGCTAACCAAGTGGTCCATACTGATCTCAACTGCTTATCTGTTGTGCAATACGCGGTGGATGTACTCAAAGTTAAACACATCATTGTCTGTGGCCATTATGGCTGTGGGGGTGTGAATGCAGCTATTGATAATCCGAAGCTAGGCCTAATTAATAACTGGCTACTTCACATTCGCGACAATTACCTTAAGTACCGTAAGCAGATCGAATCTTTACCTCGTGAACAATGGGGTGATAAATTGTGCGAAATTAACGTCGCAGAGCAAGTCTATAACTTGGGCAACTCCACCATCATGCAGACCGCATGGGAACGTGGGCAAGATATTGAAATCCATGGTGTTGTTTATGGGATTGGTAATGGCAAGCTGCAAGATCTTGGCGTTCGTTGTTCAAGCAATGACACGTTAGAAAATAGCCACTTAGATGCGCTTGATAAGATCTTATCGACGCCCATTCTTGGTTAACGGTTATCTCTTAACGTTTAATAGACAAATATAAGAAAGGCTCGCATTGTGCGAGCCTTTTTTGTCACTATTTAACAGAGTAATAATTACTCTTGAGGTACAACTTTACCGATGTAAGGTAGGTGACGATACTTTTGTGCGTAGTCGATACCCACACCAACAACGAATTCATCAGGAATTTCAAAACCAATCCATTTAGTATCAACAATCACTTCACGGCGAGAAGGCTTGTCTAATAGCGTACAAATTTCGATGGATTTAGGACCACGTAGGCTTAGAATCTCTTTCACTTTAGTCAGTGTGTTACCTGTATCGATGATATCTTCTACAAGTAGAACGTCTTTACCTTGGATATCGTCATCAAGGTCTTTCAGAATACGTACGTCACGTGAGCTTTCCATACCGTTGCCGTAGCTAGATGCGGTCATGAAATCAACTTGGTGAGTTAAATCGATAGCACGAGCAAGATCTGCCATAAAGACAAAAGATCCACGTAATAAGCCAACTAAAACAAGATCTTCACTACCGTTGTAGTGTTCCGTGATCTGTTTACCTAGTTCATTCACTCGATCCTGAACTTCTTGCTCAGAGATCATGACTTCAACTGTATGCTTCATACTGCTCTCATTTTGTTGGGTGATTGCGACAAGTTTAGACAGTTCTGCCATGGGTGCCGCTCAATTTTGTGCGTAAGTCTAGCATTGCTCAAATACCCACACCACCTTACAGCTCGAATTTACTGTTAGATTCTCAATGAAATGTGCACAGCCCCCTTGTTACATACTCGCTTTCTTTCACATCCATGCTGATCACGCTTTATGTATCAAGTTTGATGTAACTGTCTATAAAATAAGCTCAAAGGATTGACCATTTGCATATGCACCATTACACTCATCTTGGCTTAAATAATAATAAAATCATTAATATAAAAAATTCGTTGGCAAGGAAAACAAAATGGACTCAATATCTAAGAGACCTAGAACTAGGCTTTCACCTTTAAAAAGAAAACTTCAATTGATGGAAATCGCACTTGAGGTATTCTCTCGCCGCGGCATTGGCCGTGGTGGGCACGCTGATATAGCTGACATTGCTCAGGTATCAGTTGCAACCGTGTTTAACTACTTCCCAACCCGTGAAGATCTGGTTGATGAAGTACTTAACCACGTCGTTCGCCAATTCTCTAACTTCCTTTCAGACAATATCGATCTCGATATTCACGCAAAAGAGAACTTACATAATATTGCGACTGAAATGGTGACGTTGGTGGCTCACGATTGCCATTGGTTGAATGTATGGTTTGAATGGAGCGCATCAACCCGTGATGAAGTATGGCCTCTATTCGTAACCACAAACCGCACTAACCAAATGTTACTACAAAACATGTTTAGCAAAGCGATAGAGCGTGGCGAAGTCTGTGACGACCACGACCCTAAGCACCTTGCGAATCTGTTCCACGGCATTTGTTACTCGCTATTCATTCAAGCGAAGCGTGTAGATACGCAAGAAGAACTTTCGACCTTGACGGATAGCTACTTAAACATGCTGTGCATTTATAAGTAGATTCGAGATTCGAGATTTGAGATTTGAGATTTGAGATTTGAGATTTGAGATTTGAGATTTGAGATTTGAGATTTGAGATTTGAGTAAAATGATTTAAGGATTGGCGTTTTGCGTCAATCCTTTTTTATTACCAATAGATTGCTATTTGTTGAAAGAGATTCCCTACAAGTATGATGACCAAATTTTCTTCAGACATAAAAAAACCGCTGACGAATCAGCGGCTTTTATAATCTAGATATGCTCAAAATAATTGGAGTTGCAGCTAGGCGACCCTTTCTTTGTTAAGTAACTAAAGTTCTGCCCTATGAGCATAGATTTACTATGTGATTAGGGTGAACTTACGCAGTTAACAACGCTGCGGCTTCAAGTATGAAGAGTATTTACTTTTTCTTTTTCACTGCTTTCTTATTTGGAAGGTCAGTGATTGAACCTTCGAATACTTCCGCAGCTAGACCAACAGACTCGTGTAGAGTTGGGTGAGCGTGGATAGTAAGTGCAATATCTTCTGCATCACAACCCATTTCAATTGCTAGGCCGATTTCGCCAAGAAGTTCACCACCGTTAGTACCAACAACAGCACCACCGATTACGCGATGAGTATCTTTATCGAAGATCATCTTAGTAACGCCGTCTGCACAGTCAGAGGCGATTGCACGACCAGAAGCAGCCCAAGGGAAAGTAGCAACTTCGTAGTTGATGCCTTCAGCTTTAGCTTCTTTCTCAGTCTTACCTACCCAAGCAACTTCTGGCTCAGTGTACGCGATTGATGGAATAACCTTAGGGTCGAAGTAGTGCTTCTTACCAGAGATAACTTCAGCAGCTACGTGACCTTCATGCACACCTTTGTGAGCAAGCATTGGTTGACCAACAACGTCACCGATCGCGTGGATGTGAGGAACGTTAGTACGCATTTGCTTATCAACATTGATGAAGCCACGCTCATCAACTTCGATACCCGCTTTTTCAGCGTCGATAAGTGCACCGTTTGGAACACGACCGATAGCAACAAGAACAGCATCGTAGCGCTCAGCTTCAGCTGGTGCTTTTTTGCCTTCCATTGATACGTAGATACCGTCTTCTTTCGCTTCAACAGCAGTCACTTTAGTTTCAAGCATTAGCTTGAACTTGTTCTTAATGCGCTTAGTGAAAACTTTAACGATATCTTTATCCGCAGCAGGGATAACTTGATCGAACATCTCTACAACTTCAACTTTAGAACCTAGAGAGTGGTAAACCGTACCCATCTCAAGACCGATGATACCGCCGCCCATGATAAGCAGTTTTTCAGGTACTTCGTTTAGTTCTAGTGCATCCGTAGAATCCCAAATACGTGGGTCTTCATGTGGGATGAAAGGAAGTTTGATTGGGCGAGAACCCGCAGCAATGATTGCGTTGTCGAAGTTAACCGTAGTTGCTTCACCTTCGCCTTCAACAAGAATGCTGTTAGGACCAGTGAACTTACCGAAACCGTTAACAACAGTAACGTTACGCATCTTAGCCATACCGCCAAGACCGCCAGTTAATTGATCAACTACTTTATCTTTCCAGATACGAATCTTGTTGATGTCAGTTTGTGGCTCGCCGAATACAACGCCGTGCTCTGCCATCGCTTTAGCTTCTTCGATTACTTTAGATACGTGAAGAAGTGCTTTTGATGGAATACAACCAACGTTTAGACATACACCACCAAGAGTGCTGTAACGTTCAACTAGTACTGTTTCTAGACCTAAATCCGCACAACGGAATGCAGCTGAGTAACCAGCAGGACCTGAACCAAGTACAACAACTTGGGCTTTAATTTCTTTGCTCATTGTGACCTCTTGTAGTCATTATCCCTAACAGGCTGAGTAGATGTTCTTAAAATTATTGGGCTTTCAAACAGGAAACATTTTACAGAGATGTTAACAGTGTGAAAGTAGCTTTAAGTTAGCCTGTGAGCTAGACAACAATTCCCTCTCGCTTTCTTAGAAATGCGGGAAACTGTTCTCTAAAAATAGTCTTTATATAAAGAATTAAGGTGACCCGAAAGCCACCTTAATAATTACTTTCTCAATTACAGAACTAGACGACGAATGTCAGATAGTGCGCTGTTTAAGAAAGTAATGAAGCGTGCACCTTCTGCACCATCGATCACGCGGTGATCATATGATAGAGACAGTGGAAGCTGTAGACGTGGTTGGAACTCTTTACCATTCCAAACTGGCTTAATCTCAGACTTAGATACACCTAAGATACCGACTTCTGGAGCATTTACGATTGGTGTAAATGCAGTACCGCCAATACCACCAAGGCTAGAGATTGTGAAACAACCGCCTTGCATGTCTGCCGCAGTTAGCTTGCCAGAGCGTGCTTTCTTAGAAACAACCATTAGTTCTTCAGATAGCTCGTAAATACCTTTCTTGTTCACATCTTTGAAAACAGGAACAACTAGGCCGTTTGGTGTATCAACTGCGATACCCACGTTTACGTACTTCTTAAGAATGATGCTTTCGCCATCGTCAGAAAGAGACGAGTTGAATGCTGGGAATGCTTCTAGCGCTTTAGCAACAGCTTTCATGATGAACACAAGTGGAGTGATCTTCATACCAGTGTCTTTCTTCGCTTCGATTGCGTTCTGTTCTTTACGGAATGCTTCTAGCTCAGTGATGTCTGCGTTGTCCCACTGTGTAACGTGAGGGATCATTACCCAGTTACGGTGCAGGTTAGCGCCAGAGATCTTCTTAATCTTAGAAAGCTTCTGAACTTCAGTTTCGCCGAACTTGCTGAAGTCAACTTTTGGCCATGGTAGTAGACCAAGAGCAGAACCGTCACCGCCTTTGCCAGATGCCGCTGCACCAGACTCAAGACGCTTAAGTGCATCTTTAACGTAAGACTGAACGTCTTCTTTAAGGATACGGCTCTTACGACCAGTACCTTTAACCTTAGAAAGGTTAACGCCAAATTCACGAGCAAGACGACGAACTACAGGAGAAGCGTGCGCGTAGTCACCGTTCTCTTGGAAGTCGCCAGCTGCTGGAGCTACTGTTTCTGCTTTAGGTGCAGGTGCTGCTGCCGGAGCTGCTGCTTGTGCTGGAGCGGAAGCCGCTACTGCTACTGGAGCTGCGCCTTCCACAACGAAAGTCATGATTAGAGAGCCAGTTGACACTGTGTCGCCAGCTGCAATCTTGATTTCTTTTACTGTACCAGCGAATGGTGCAGGCACTTCCATTGAAGCTTTGTCGCCTTCAACAGTAATTAGAGATTGCTCTTCTTCTACTGTATCGCCAACTGCTACCATGATTTCAGTAACTTCTACTTCGTCACCACCGATATCAGGAACGTTTACTTCTTTTTCAGCTGATGCTGCTGGAGCCGCTGCAACTGGTGCCGCCGCTGGAGCAGGAGCTGCTGCAACTGGAGCGCCAGAACCTGCCACTTCAAATACCATCACTAGAGAACCAGTAGATACTGAATCACCAGAAGCGATCTTGATTTCTTTAACGATACCAGCGAATGGTGCAGGTACTTCCATTGAAGCCTTGTCACCCTCAACAGTAAGAAGAGATTGCTCTTCTTCTACTGCGTCACCGATAGCTACCATGATTTCAGTTACTTCAACTTCATCACCGCCGATATCAGGAACGTGAACTTCTTTAAGTTCTGCCGCTGCTGCCGCTGCTGCCGCTGCTGCCGCTGCAGGCGCAGCTACTGGAGCTGCCTCTGCTGCTGGAGCAGGTGCAGCTTCAGCTGCACCCTCGGCTTCGAAAATCATGATAAGAGAACCAGTAGAAACTGAATCGCCTTCAGCTACTTTGATTTCTTTAACAATACCTGCTTGAGACGCTGGAACTTCCATAGAAGCTTTGTCGCCTTCAACAGTGATCAGAGACTGCTCTTCTTCAACCTTGTCGCCAACGCTTACAAGAATCTCAGTAACTTCAACCTCATCCGCACCGATGTCAGGTACATTAATTTCGATTGCCATTGCTTATTTACCTTCTAGTTAAGCGCTGTATTAAGCGTATTGTGGGTTTGTTTTTTCAGTGTCGATATCGAATTTAGCAATTGCTTCAACAACTACAGATTTCTCGATATCACCACGTTTAGCCAGTTCAGTTAGCGCTGCAACTACGATGTAGCCAGCGTTAACTTCGAAGTGACGACGTAGGTTTTCACGGCTGTCAGAACGGCCGAAACCATCTGTACCAAGTACTTTATAAGACTCAGTTGGCATGTACGCACGTACTTGCTCAGCGTAGTTCTTCATGTAGTCAGTCACTGCGATTGCAGGTTCTTTACCAAGAACAGTTGTGATGTACGGTACTTTTTCTTCCGCTTCTGGGTGAAGCATGTTGTCACGCTCTACCGCTTGACCATCACGAGTTAGTTCGTTGAACGACGTTACAGAGAATACGTCAGATGCTACGCCGTACTCTTCACTTAGAATTGCAGCCGCTTTACGCGCTTCGTTCATAATAGTACCAGAGCTCATTAGTTGAACTTTGCCCTTAGCACCAGCGTGAGATTCAAGCTTGTAAATACCTTTACGGATGCCTTCTTCAGCGCCTTCTGGCATTGCTGGCATTGCGTAGTTCTCGTTCATTACTGTTAAGTAGTAGTAAACGTTTTCTTGCTCAGGACCGTACATGCGACGGATACCGTCTTGCATGATTACCGCTAACTCGTAAGCAAACGTTGGGTCGTAAGAGATACAGTTAGGTACTGTGTTCGCCATGATGTGCGAGTGACCATCTTCGTGCTGTAGACCTTCGCCGTTTAGCGTTGTACGACCAGCAGTAGCACCCAGTAGGAAGCCACGAGCTTGTTGGTCACCTGCTAGCCATGCCATGTCGCCAATACGTTGGAAACCGAACATTGAGTAGTAGATGTAGAACGGGATCATCGGTAGATCGTTTGTGCTGTATGACGTTGCAGCAGCAACCCATGAAGCCATAGAACCTAGTTCGTTGATACCTTCTTGAAGAACTTGACCAGACGTTGCTTCTTTGTAGTAAGAAACGATGCCTTTATCTTCTGGAGTGTAATCTTGACCGTGTGGGTTGTAGATACCAACCTGACGGAATAGACCTTCCATACCGAATGTACGTGCTTCATCACAGATGATAGGAACGATGTTCTTACCAATGTTCTTATCTTTAAGAAGGATGTTTAGCGTACGTACATAAGCCATAGTTGTAGAGATATCACGCTTCTGCTCACCTAGTAGAGGTGCGAATGCGTCTAGCTCAGGAACCTTGAACTCTTGTGTAAACTTAGGAAGACGTGCTGGAGTGTAACCGTGTAGAGCGTTACGACGCGCGTGCATGTATTCGTATTCAGCAGAACCTTCTTCCAGTTTTAGGTATGGAAGTTCAGCAATTTTCTCATCTGATAGTAGGTCTTCAAGGCCTAGGCGATCACGCAGGTGTTGAACATGAGTCATGTCCATTTTCTTAACACCGTGTGCAATGTTCTTACCTTCAGCTGCATCACCCATGCCGTAACCTTTAACAGTTTTAGCTAGGATTACCGTTGGCTTACCGTTTGTCTCTTTTGCATTGTTGAATGCAGCAAACAGTTTAGAAGAATCGTGACCACCACGCTTAAGAGCGAAGATTTCGTCATCAGTCATATCAGCAACGAGTGCAGCTGTTTCTGGGTACTTACCAAAGAAGTGCTCACGTACGTATGCGCCATCTTTAGATTTAAATGTTTGGTAATCACCATCGATAGTTTCGTTCATTAGTTGAAGAAGCTTACCAGTAGTGTCTTTAGCCAGTAGTGAATCCCAGTTGCTACCCCAGATAACTTTAACAACGTTCCAACCTGCGCCTTTGAATAGGCCTTCAAGTTCTTGAATGATGCTACCGTTACCCATTACAGGACCGTCTAGACGCTGTAGGTTACAGTTGATTAGGAAACATAGGTTGTCTAGCTTCTCACGCGCAGCGAAAGAGATAGCACCACGTGATTCTGGCTCATCCATCTCACCGTCACCTAGGAACGCGTATACGCGTTGCGCTGAAGTTTCTTTCAGGCCACGGCCGTCAAGGTACTTAAGGAAGCGCGCTTGGTAGATCGCAGAAATAGGACCAAGACCCATAGATACTGTCGGGAATTGCCAGAACTCAGGCATCAGTTTAGGGTGCGGGTAAGAAGGGATACCTTTACCATCAACTTCTTGACGGAAGTTATCTAGCTGCTCTTCAGTTAGACGACCTTCAACGAATGCACGAGAGTAGATACCTGGAGAGATGTGACCTTGGTAATAAACTAGATCGCCACCGTCAGTCTCGTTTGGAGCACGGAAGAAGTGGTTGAAACATACTTCGTAGAACGCTGCTGCTGACTGGTAAGAAGCCATGTGACCACCAAGGTCTAGGTCTTTCTTAGAAGCACGCAATACGATCATGATTGCGTTCCAGCGAATAATCGAACGAATACGACGCTCAAGAGTTACGTCACCAGGGTAAGCTGGCTCTTGTGCTGCTGGAATTGTGTTGATGTAGTTTGTGTTGATGCCTGTAGCCATATCAACACCATCTAAACGCGCTTTATCTAGAACTTGTTCTAGTAAAAACTGTGCACGTTCTACACCTTCTTCACGTACTACTGACTCAAGAGCTTCTAACCAATCTTGAGTTTCCAGAGCATCAACGTCATGCTTCATGTCAGACATGGCGATCTATCCTTTTTGTTAGTTGGATTCTACTAAACACGTAAAAAGCCGAAGTATTACGGCTATTTACCCTGTTGAATTCGACGTAGAGAACGTTCGCGACGCGACTCTTCCTTCGTCAAATCCAGCAATGTTTCTTCGATGTAAGCTAAATGAGAATGTGACATTTCACGTGCCTGTTCTGGCTGCCCTGAAACAATCGCATCTACAATGTTAGCTCGATGTATACTCACTTTCTCCACAACGTCTTTACGACGATGCAACAGCTTTAAATTCTCTAAGACGTTTTGTTCGAGTAACGGAGCCAAACTACGAACAATGTGCAATAACACCACATTGTGTGCAGCCTCTGTTAAAGCAATAAGAAAAGCCATCACTGCTGCAGATTCGGCTTCAATATCACCCTTATCTTGCGCACCATGAATCTTTTCTTGGCATGCTTGAATTCGAGCAAAGTCTTCATCAGTACCACGCAATGCCGCAAAGTAAGCCGAAATCCCTTCCATCGCATGACGCGATTCCAACAAGTCTAGTTGGGTTTCAGAATGGGATGACAACAAATTAAGCAAAGGATCTGAAAAGCTTTTCCAGATATTTTCGCTCACAAACGTACCTCCACCTTGACGGCGAGTAAGCAAGCGTTTTGCTTCTAAACGTTGTATGGCTTCTCGAATTGAAGGACGAGACACATCGAACTGTTTCGCCAGTTCGCGCTCTGGTGGCAGCTGCTGCCCAGGAGCCAGTGTTCCCTCCACAATCAACCTTTCTAACTCTTGTTCGATAACATCGGAGAGTTTTGGCTGACGAATCCTTTGATAAGCCATAGTTTGTTATTCTTCTTTTTCTTCGCTGACAATTGGTAATACCAATTTTAAGTTGCGCAGAAATTAACATAATTAAAACGCCACTGTCCAGTCTAAAATTGACCTGCATCATAGAATGCAGTGTGAATTAACCGTGATTTAACAAATGAAATTTAAAACAGCAACCAAATTGGTCTTACCATTTACAGGGGTAATACTTTTGGGGAGGATTCGTGCTAGAAAGTTTCAGGATAAAAATGAATTGTTTCAGAAAGATTAGTCAAACTAGGTCAAAAATCGAACCGAGCGCACATTAGAGACAGAAATTCTGTTCATAAGTTTTAATATTTAGGCGTTTGATAAGCGCGTCACACTCTGGATTTATTGATGCTTAGCTCCCAACCACTTTATTTACATAGCAACAACAAAAATTCACAAGTCATTATGCTAGGCGTTGATTATTCACACCTAGCTGTCAGTAACACCATTTAAAACTCGAAGCTTAGGCCTTGAGCTTTCTTTTGAATTTCTGCCAGTCGAAAACCAAACCAGGGTCAGTCTTACGCAAGGGGGCAATATATTGATGTCCTGTGATGCGTTGTTCTGTGATCTCTGGAAAATTCGACATTAGAGTTTCAGTCAGCTGCGACAAGGATTGATACTGCTGCTCGGTATAAGCCGCAAAATCACTGCCCTCGAGTTCAATACCAATAGAGTAATCATTACACCTTTCACGCCCAGCAAAACTCGACTGGCCAGCATGCCAAGCTCGGTCTAAGAACGAAACAAACTGCACCACTTCACCATCACGACGAATCAAACAATGGGCAGACACGCCCATTTGGTGAATCACCTGAAAAAACGGGTGTTCAGCGGGGTTCAATTTCCCAGTAAAAAATTGTTCAATATACGGGCCTCCAAACTCACCGGGAGGCAAACTAATATTGTGAACCACCAGCAGAGAGATATCATCAACACTAGGCCTTACATCAAAATACGGGGAAGGAACATGCCGAGCGTTGTCGTACCATCCGTTGGAGCTGATCGTCATCTTGGTCTCACTTTCTTTTCTGCTAGCACAATAAGATGTGACCTTGCCCATAGAGCAGTCGCGCTAGCCTCTTTAATTTGAAGTTAAGCAAGAGTATCATTCCATTCCCACTCCCTTTCAAGATTAGATTTGCGATGAAAAACACACATAACAGCCACCAACGCCTTGACTACTTAAAAGAGCAACTGCCTCTAGAGATCACTCGTGCAGTAGCCGAGACTATCAAAGAAGATCTAGGTGGTACGTTAGATCCAGCGGCTGATATTACGGCAAGTCTAATCCCAGCAGACGCAATCAACAGCGCAACCATCATTACCCGTGAGCACGGTGTGTTCTGTGGTAAAGCTTGGGCTGACGAAGTGTTTAAGCAATTGGGCGGTGAAGTAACGATCGAGTGGAACGTAGAAGACGGTGATAAGGTTGAGCCAAACCAAACGCTTTGCACGCTAACTGGCCCAGCACGCGCACTACTAACCGGTGAGCGTAACGCAATGAACTTCATTCAAACACTGTCTGGTTGTGCGACAGCAACAGCTATCTACGCTGACAAAATCAAACACACAGAGTGCCGCCTGTTAGATACTCGTAAAACGATACCTGGCCTGCGCAGCGCACTAAAATACGCAGTCGCTTGTGGTGGTGGCTTCAATCACCGTATTGGCGTTTTTGATGCGTACCTAATCAAAGAAAACCACATCATCGCATGTGGTGGTATTGAGAAAGCTATCTCAACAGCAAAAGAGCTAAACCCGGGTAAGCCTGTTGAAGTGGAAACAGAGAGCCTAGAAGAGCTAGAGCAAGCGATCAACGCGGGTGCAGACATCATCATGCTAGACAACTTCACTACCGACATGATGCGTGAAGCGGTTAAAATCAACGCTGGCCGTGCCGCACTAGAGAACTCAGGTAATGTAACTCTAGACACTATTGCAGAGTTCGCTGAAACGGGTGTTGATTACATCTCGGTAGGCGCACTCACTAAGCACCTAAAAGCGATGGATTTATCTATGAGGTTCAAAGCTTAATTTATTGAAATATAAATAGCTTATCTTTAAAGGCACGGTTAAATACCGTGCTTTTTTATTGCTTAAATTATCAGTATTTCAATCACTTATTTAAGTTGATCGCATAATTTTGCGCGACATATGAAACGTCACACTAATAAATACCAAACCACTCGCGACCACACCTGAATCTCATTCCACTTCCTCACCTCGACTTCTATTCTCTCTACCAACCAGTGCTTGCGCTGAAACTAACTAAAGAATGGAATTAGACAATGAATAACAAGAACAAAAGAACAAACCAGAAAGGTTTCACGCTGATTGAATTGATGATTGTGGTAGCGATCATTGGTGCTTTATCTGCGATAGCTGTTCCGGCATATAAAGACTATGTATCAAAAAGCCAAGCATCCTCGGCATTAGCGACACTTAAAACAGCAATAACTCAAGCTGAACTTTACATACAAGAAAAAGGGGCTCTAACATCGTTAAATGATATAGGCACTAAATCCGACATCAACTCTTTAGGAGTGCTGGCAATTGATTCAGCAGTTTCTACAGGCTTAAAATTTACATTTGATGACGGCGTGTTGTCTGGCGCTTCTATTTCGATAGCTAGAGAGTCAACTGGTTGGGGATGCACACGCACAGGCGCATCATTAACAGCTATAGATTTAGAAGGTTGTGACTAGTTTAGTGTTAACCAACCTCCCAACCGTTCTCCGTCAGGCTAACCTTCTTAGCCTGACTCAGGAACAAGCCGTGGTGGAACATGTACAAGCTTCAGGTATTTCGACACCTGAAGCTTTACTCGTTCTGGATTTGTTCAGCGGCGATTCCTTAGCAAACAACATTAAAACCATCTTCGGCTTACCGTTAGTACAACTTGCCAATACGGACTATGAATCCTTGTGCGAACAGTTAGGGCTTCGCGAGCTAATCACTAAATATCACGCTATTCCGATTTCAGTTTCTAGCTCCACTCTTACACTCGCTTCTGCCGACCCTACGGATTTACAAGCTGAAAATGACTTCCGCTTTGCGACAGGATTACAGATTGAATTGGTTGTTGCTAATTACTCTGAATTAGAAGGCGCGATACGCAAGCTGTATGGTCGATCTATTTCCGGGCAAGATTCTAAGCGTAAAGAGATCACCCAAGATGAGCTAGCTAACCTCGTGAAGGTATCTGACGACGAAATAACGTCGATTGAAGATCTCAGCCAAGACGACTCCCCTGTCAGTCGCTTTATCAATCAGATTCTGGTTGATGCGGTGCGTAAAGGTGCTTCTGATATTCACTTCGAACCCTACGAAGAACACTACCGAGTGCGCCTACGTTGCGATGGTATATTGGTTGAAATCCAACAGCCCGCCTCTCATTTAAGCCGTCGCCTGTCAGCTCGCTTAAAGATTCTCGCTAAACTCGATATTGCCGAACGTCGCTTACCTCAAGATGGTCGTATTAAACTGCGTTTAAATGACGAACTGGCAATTGATATGCGTGTATCTACGCTGCCAACATTGTGGGGAGAAAAGATCGTACTGCGATTGCTTGATAGCAGTGCGGCCAATCTCGATATCGACAAGCTCGGTTACAGCGAGGCTCAAAAAGCCCTCTACCTCAATGCACTAAAGCGCCCGCAAGGGATGATCTTAATGACCGGGCCAACCGGCAGCGGTAAAACAGTTTCTCTTTATACTGGACTTCGAGTACTCAACACCTCTGAACGCAACATCTCAACAGCTGAAGACCCTGTAGAGATTAACCTGTGTGGTATCAATCAGGTACAGGTGACGCCTAAGATTGGCTTTGGTTTCGCCGAGGCACTACGATCGTTTTTACGACAAGACCCAGACATCGTGATGGTTGGAGAAATCCGAGATTTAGAAACCGCCGAAATCGCGATCAAAGCCTCCCAAACCGGGCATTTAGTACTTTCAACACTGCACACTAACTCAGCCGCAGAAACCGTGACCCGGCTTGCTCATATGGGAATCGAGCCCTTCAACCTTGCTTCGTCTTTGAGCTTGATTATTGCTCAGCGTCTTGCGAGACGCTTGTGTAACCACTGTAAAACCGCAGACGACTCACCAGACATTTATCTGCGCCACTCTATCCCAAACAGCCAAACCATCTACAAAGCCAACTCTCAAGGCTGTAATGAATGTAACCAAGGTTACTCAGGTCGAGTGGGTATCTATGAAGTGATGCCGTTTACCGACAAGCTAAAAACCAGCCTTATCAATAAACCCAATGCGCTAGCGATTGAAGATCTCGCACGTCGAGAAGGCATGAGAACTTTACAAGAGTCAGGGATAGATAAACTGCTTGAAGGCACCACCAGCTACCAAGAGCTACAACGTGTTCTATACCTATAATTCACGGAGCGAAAGTGAATAGTAAAAGCAAACAATCACAACTAAAAAACTACCATTGGAAGGGAATCAATAGTTCTGGTAAGAAAGTGTCTGGGCAGAGCTTAGCGCTCACCGAATTAGAAGTGCGAGAGAAGCTCAAAGAGCAGCATATCCAAATTAAGAAAATCAAAAAGAAAAGTATCTCCGCAATCACTCGCATAACACACCGAGTCAAAGCTAAGGACATCACCGTTTTAACTCGGCAACTCGCGACTATGTTGGCTACGGGTGTGCCTATTGTACAAGCCATCAAGTTGGTATCAGATAATCATCGTAAAGCAGAAATGAAATCTATTTTATCGCATATCTGCAAAGGTGTAGAAGCCGGAACGCCAATCTCAAAAGCAATGAGAACCGCAAGCCGCCACTTTGACGATCTCTACACCGACCTAGTCGCCACCGGAGAGCTTTCCGGCAACCTCGCACAAGTCTTTGAACGCTTAGCGACCTATCGTGAAAAAAGTGAACAGTTAAAAGCTAAGGTGGTGAAAGCGCTTATCTATCCAGCAATGGTGGTCACGGTTGCGCTGACCGTCTCCTATCTCATGTTAACCATGGTCATCCCAGAGTTTGAATCGATGTTTTCAGGCTTTGGTGCCGATCTTCCCTGGTTCACCCAACAAGTCCTCGACCTATCTCATTGGATGCAAGCTTACAGTTTTTATACCGCCCTAGGCATCGGGGCTAGCACGCTGGTTGTTCATCAACTGTGCCTACGCTCTTACTCGATTCGACTATCAGCCAGCCGCTTAGTGTTACGCTTTCCTGTACTTGGTAGCGTAATGGCAAAGGCCTCTATCGCCAAGTTCAGCCGCACCTTATCAACCAGCTTTAGCTCTGGTATTCCCATCTTAATGAGCCTCAAAACCACCGCAAAGACTGCAGGTAATCTGCATTATGAATCTGCGATCATCAAGGTACACCGAGAAACAGCCGCGGGTATGCCGATGTATATCGCGATGCGCAATACCAATGCCTTCCCTGAAATGGTGTTACAGATGGTGATGATTGGTGAAGAGTCAGGTAACCTTGATGATATGCTGAATAAAGTCGCTTCCATCTATGAATTTGAAGTCGACAATACCGTCGACAACTTAGGCAAAATTTTAGAGCCACTGATCATCGTGTTTTTAGGTACGGTTGTGGGTGGGCTTGTTGTCGCGATGTACTTACCAATCTTTAATCTTATGAGTGTGTTAGGATAGTTAAAAGCAACTAAACACCCATGAGTAGGAACCTCTGCTCACCTTGATCAAGTGGTAAAGGACACTATGGAAGTATTTCACTACTATCCTTGGCTATTCACCGTATTAGCTTTCATTTTTAGCCTTCTTATCGGTAGCTTCCTCAACGTGGTCATACATCGTTTACCGATTATGATGGAGCGAGAGTGGCAACAAGAGTGCTCGGAATATTTCTCTCAATATAAAATTCCAGCACCAGAAGGAAAGTTTAATCTCAGCATTCCTCGCTCTACTTGCCCTAAGTGTAAAACCCAACTGAGAGCAATCGACAACATCCCTGTATTAAGCTGGTTATTCCTAAAAGGTAAGTGCCACAGTTGTACTAACCCCATCAGCGCCCGTTATCCCTTGGTCGAACTGCTTACCGCAATCCTTTGTACAGTCGTAGCTAGCCACTTTGGTCTCAGTTATTACGCGATTGCTCTGATATTTTTTACTTTTGCTTTGATTACCGCGACCTTTATCGATCTCGATACTATGTTACTGCCGGATCAAATTACCTTACCTTTGGTTTGGTCTGGTATCGCTTTGGCCTTATTTAATATCAGCCCGGTATCACTGCAAGATTCCGTCGTTGGAGCGATGGCTGGTTACCTAGCACTTTGGTCTGTTTACTGGCTGTTCAAGCTGCTCACTGGCAAAGAAGGGATGGGGTACGGTGATTTTAAATTGCTAGCGGCATTAGGGGCATGGCTTGGTTGGCAACATCTACCAATGATCATCCTTCTGTCATCGCTAGTGGGCCTTGTGTTCGGATTGATTCAACTGCGACTGAAGCAACAAGGCATAGACAAAGCTTTCCCATTTGGGCCCTATCTAGCGATTGCTGGTTGGGTAAGTCTGATGTGGGGTAACGACATCATGGGTTGGTATTTCACTTCTGTACTAGGAATTTAATCATGGCAACGATCATAGGATTAAGTGGTGGTATCGCCAGTGGCAAAACCACCGTGGCTAACCTCTTCAACGAACATTTTAATATTGATATTGTCGATGCTGATATTGTGGCTCGTGAAGTCGTAGCACTGGGCAGCGAAGGTCTCAAACAGATTACTGCTCATTTTGGGGAGGCTATCTTACTTGAAGATGGCACGCTCAACCGAAGTAAACTGCGTGAGCTAATCTTCTCAGATCCCAAACAGAAGCTGTGGCTCAATGACCTCCTTCATCCCATGATCCGTGACAAAATTGACAGTGACCTGTCTAAAATCACATCCCCGTATGGTTTATTAGTTGCACCGCTACTGGTTGAAAACCAAATGCAAGGCATGGCCGATCGCGTATTAATTGTTGATGTGCCAGTAGAAGTACAAATAGAGCGTACGATGAATCGTGATAACGTTTCTAGGGAACAAGTTGCGTCAATTTTAAAATCACAGGCTTCAAGAGAACAACGCTTAGCAGTTGCAGATGATGTGATTAAAAACCATACTAAAAACCAAGAACTTTTGCCTCAAATCACAGATTTACATCAAAAGTATCTGGCAATCAGTACAGTAGATGGGTCAGAATAGAACAATGTTGAATGAAGGTTTGCTCGATGATCACCCACAAATTTGAACATCCTCTAAATGAGAAAACACGAATCTACTTAAGAGTTGAATCACTCTTGAGGCAGCTACACTTGTCTTCTACATTTTCCGATGCTCAACAGTATCAACTCTTTTTCCGTTCGATCTTTGATTTGATTGAAATCTTTGAACAGATCCAACTCAAAAGCGAGCTCGCAAAAGATATTGAGAAGCAGCGTGTAACCTACAAAAGCTGGTTAGATGTTGAAGGTGTCGATCAAGAAATGCTGACTTCACTGCTCAACGACATTAGCAATATCTATCGTGAATTGATGCAGGCAGAGCGTTTTGGCCAGTCACTTAAAGAAGACCGCTTCCTGAGTGCTATTCGTCAACGCTTTAACCTACCTGGTGGCTCATGTTGCTTTGATTTACCTGCGCTACATTATTGGTTACACCTCCCTCTCGATAAGAGAATGAGAGACGCCAAAACGTGGATGGATAGCCTACAGCCTTTGTATGAGGCGCTAACGCTATGGCTGAAACTAACCAGAGAAACAGGTCACTTTAAAGATCAAATTGCGCGTGCTGGTTTCTTCCAGAGCGATGCTGATGAAGCGAATATCCTACGTCTTTCTATTCCAATGCAATACGGCGCCTACCCGATGATCTCGGGGCACAAAAACCGTTTTGCCGTGAAATTTATGAGCTTTGAGACTGGACAAGCCTGCACTCAAGATATCGAATTTGAATTAGCAATCTGCACCTAATTAATTGTCTTTTATCGTTTGGCTTGAGTACTTATTCAGGCCCAAACTCATTGTTATTGTACCTCCAAATAAAGAATCACTATGTCGAAAAAAATCACCATCGTTAAATGCCCTCAATGTAATGCTGACGTTGAATGGGGTGAACAAAGCCCACATCGCCCGTTTTGCAGCAAGCAATGTCAGATGATTGATTTTGGAGAATGGGCAGACGAAGAGAACAGTATCGCTGGCGCACCGGATATGTCGGATAGCGATGGTTGGTCAGAAGATCCGTACTAAGCGAATAGCGAATAGAATTTGAAGGATTGGCGTTTAACGTCAGTCCTTTTTTTATTGTCTCTAACATGGCGCTAGTAGAGATTCCCTACTCCTTCGTCAGTCTAGGGAATGACGGTTAAATATGAGTTTAGGTTTTGTCCGTAATCCTCAAGAGCAAGAGATGAGCGAGCTGGGGATCTCCTACCTACGATACGCTAAGTAGCAGGCACAAAAAAGCGGAGCCAAATGGCTCCGCTTTTATCGATAGAATGCAAAAAGAATTACTTCTTAGTAAGCTTCTCTTTAATACGAGCTGACTTACCAGAACGCTCACGTAGGTAGTACAACTTGGCACGACGTACTGCACCACGGCGTTTAACTTCGATGCTATCAACCATTGGAGAGTGAGTTTGGAACGCACGCTCTACGCCTTCACCGTTCGAGATCTTACGAACTGTAAATGCAGAGTGTAGACCACGGTTACGAATAGCGATTACAACGCCTTCGAAAGCCTGTAGACGCTCACGGTCACCTTCTTTTACCTTAACCTGAACTACAACAGTGTCACCTGGTGCGAATTTAGGAAGGTCTGATTTTAGTTGCTCTTCTTCAAGAGCCTTGATGATGTTGCTCATTTGTATAAATTCCTAGAATAAACTGATACTAAATTTAATAGGTTACTGCTTGCTTTTCGTTAAGAGCGATGCTCTTTAATGAATTCAGCCAGTAATTGTTCCTGTTCGTCAGTCAGAGCTAGGTTTTCCAGGAGTTCTGGTCTTCTTAGCCAAGTTCGGCCCAGCGATTGTTTCAACCGCCAGCGACGAATATCCTTATGGTTTCCAGACTTGAGTACCGATGGCACATCTTTATCGTCTAGCACCTCAGGGCGCGTATAATGGGGACAATCTAGCAAACCATTTGCAAAAGAATCTTCTTCTGCTGAAGCGAAATCTCCAAGTACACCCGGAACAAACCGAGATACTGAATCAATCAACGTCATGGCTGGTAGCTCACCACCCGTCATCACAAAATCGCCAATCGACCATTCTTCGTCGACTTCAGATTGAATGATGCGCTCATCTACCCCTTCATAGCGACCACAAATAAGAAGTAAATTCTCGTTTGTTGCCAGCTCTTCAACACCTTTTTGGTCGAGTTTACGACCTTGAGGTGAAAGATAGATAACTTTCGTCTTCCCCGGTGCTGCTTGCTTGGCAGTTTTGATAGCGTCGCGCAAAGGCTGAACCATCATTAACATGCCAGGACCACCACCGTAAGGTCTGTCATCAACAGTGCGATGTTTATCATGAGTGAAATCACGAGGATTCCATGTCTCAATAGATAAAAGACCTTTCTTAACCGCTTGACCTGTTACTCCAAAATCAGTAACAGAACGGAACATTTCAGGAAACAGGCTAATTACGCCAACCCACATGTGTTCTCTCGCTCTGTAATTTGGAGTTAGAATCCAGGATCCCAGTCAACTTCGATCCGGCGAGCTTCGCGATCAACTTTCTTGATCACTTGCTCTTCAAGGTACGGTACTAACCGTTCCTTTTGGCCAAAAGCATCTTTAAGATTTGCTTTGATTACTAGAACATCGTTCGAGCCAGTTTCTAACAGGTCAGTGACCTCACCAAGGTTGTAGCCTTTAGTTGTAAAAACTTGCATACCAAACAATTCGCGCCAGTAGAATTCATCTTCTGACAATTCAGGTAACGAAGCAGGGTCAATAGCAATTTCAAAGTTAGTCATCAGTTGCGCGTCTTCACGAACATCTAATCCCGCTAGCTTACATACATAACCTTGGCCATGACGTTTCCAGCTCTCAACTTTGTACTCAACCCACTTACCCTTTAGCTTTAAATACCAAGGGCTGTAATCAAATATGCTTTCAGCATTGTCTGTGTAGGAGAACACTTTAAGCCAGCCACGAATACCATAGGTAGACCCAAGTTTACCCATGACAATTCTATTGTTTTGCTCGCTCATAGTTTCTTTACCCTTCATCGACATAAGCTATTTCTCTTTAAAAAAGAATTAAGCCGCTTTTTGAGCGTCTTTAACTAGCTTAGCTACACGATCAGATAGAGATGCGCCTTGACCAACCCAGTGGTTAACACGATCTAGGTCTAGACGTAGACCTTCTTCTTGACCTTGAGCAGTAGGGTTAAAGAAACCTACTTTCTCGATGAAACGGCCAGTTGCAGCGTTACGGCTATCCGCAACTACGATTTGATAAAATGGGCGCTTCTTTGCACCGTGACGTGCCAAACGAATGGTTACCATGTCGTCCTCTTTGCTTTCTTAATAAAATAATTAACCCCAAGTATAAGTAAATAGCTTGGGGTCTCGTGCCAAATTAAAGCCCCGGAATTTTACTCTTATTCCGGTGCAATGCAAGGGCTTTAGCTATTTTTTCACCAACATAGCTGCCGAACACTTTCTGTGACACGGCTAACACTATGAAAAGTAACGTAGCTAAAGGTTACATTTGTAGATTATCGACCAAACGGGTTAAAACCACCACCCATTCCGCCCATACCTCCACCGCCGCCCATCATGCCTTGCATGTTGCGCATCATGCCTTTCATTCCACCTTTTTGCATTTTCTTCATCATCTTCTGCATTTGGGTGAACTGTTTAAGCATACGGTTTACATCTTGTACCTGAGTACCAGAACCAGCAGCAATACGCTTTTTGCGAGAGCCTTTGATTAGATCAGGGCGTTGACGCTCTTTCATTGTCATAGAGTTGATGATCGCTTCCATCTGCTTGAACATCTTGTCATCAACTTTATCTTTAACGTTATCTGGTAGCTGAGACATACCTGGAAGCTTATCCATCATGCCCATCATGCCGCCCATATTTTGCATCTGACCAAGCTGTTCACGGAAGTCTTCTAGGTCAAAACCTTTCTTCTCTTTGAACTTCTTCGCCAGTTTCTCTGCTTTCTCGGTATCAACGTTCTTTTGTAGGTCTTCAATTAAAGACAGTACGTCGCCCATACCTAGGATACGAGAAGCAACACGATCTGGGTGGAACGGTTCTAGTGCATCAGTTTTTTCACCAACACCTAAGAATTTAATCGGTTTACCCGTGATATGACGAACAGACAGTGCAGCACCACCACGCGCATCACCATCCACTTTCGTCAAGATAACACCGGTTAGTGGTAGAGCATCACCAAAGGCTTTAGCCGTGTTCGCTGCATCTTGACCTGTCATAGCATCAACAACGAATAGAGTTTCTACTGGCTTAATTGCCGTATGAAGCTCTTTGATTTCGCCCATCATCTCTTCATCGATAGCTAAACGACCCGCCGTATCGACAAGCAGCACGTCGTAGAATTTCTTCTTCGCATGGTCGATTGCAGCGTTTGCAATATCAAGAGGCTTTTGATCCGCTGAAGACGGGAAGAAGTCTACGCCCACATCGCTTGCTAACGTTTCAAGTTGTTTTATCGCCGCAGGACGGTAAACGTCGGCAGACACAACCAATACTTTCTTCTTGTCACGCTCAGTCAGGAGCTTAGATAGCTTACCTACCGATGTGGTTTTACCCGCACCTTGTAGACCCGCCATTAAGATGACTGCTGGCGGTTGCGCTGCTAGATTAAGAGCTTCGTTAGACTCACCCATCACCGCTTCAAGTTCAGCTTGAACGATCTTAATGAATTCTTGACCCGGTGTTAGAGATTTAGATACCTCAACACCCACAGCGCCTTCTTTTACGCGCTTAACAAAATCACGGACAACTGGCAATGCAACGTCGGCTTCAAGTAGCGCCATACGTACTTCACGCAGCGTCTCTTTAATATTGTCTTCGGTCAGACGACCTTTACCGCTGATGTTCTTCAGCGTTTTGGATAGACGATCCGTTAAATTATCAAACATAGTTTTCTCTTCGCTCAAAACTGCGACTATTACTGTGAGTATACATTAGCGCGGATTAGAGTCATACCCGTTGTAGAGCGTTAATCATCCGTGCTTGTGATGTGAGACATTATTCACTTGGAATTGAATGAGGTTCACCATAGCCCCAAAGAGCGATGCGAGGTATAATTCGCCAATTAGTAATCATTTAAATGGATACCATGGACAGTCTTATTGCGATCGCAGCAGCCTTTCTTTATATAATGGCGATTTCCACGATCATTCCAGGTCTCGTGCACCAAACAGGGATCCGTGTAAAAACGGTGCTTATCAGCGCATTACTTGCTCTAGTTTTTCATGCTTTGTTGCTTGGCGATTTGATTTTTAATGCCAGTGGCCAAAACCTAAGTATCTTGAACGTTGCTTCATTAATCAGTTTAATTATCTCTGTGGTAATGAGCGGTGCCATGCTCAAAACCCGTTTGTGGTTCATCTTGCCCGTTGTTTATAGCTTCGCTGCGTTGAATTTGATGGCGGCCACTTTTCTTCCAAGCACCTTCATCAAACATTTAGAGAACGATCCAAAACTGCTCGTACACATCTCTTTGGCGTTGTTCTCGTACGCAACGCTTACCATCGGTGCGCTATACGCCCTACAGCTCGCTTGGCTCGATCACAAACTTAAAAAGAAGAAAGCCCTAGTGATAAACCCTAACTTACCTCCTTTAATGATGGTGGAAAGGCAGCTTTTCAAGATCATTTTGATTGGTAATGGTTTATTAACGGGTACTTTATTGACTGGCCTTATCTTCGTACAAGATATGTTTGCTCAAGGAAAAGCACACAAGGCTGTATTGTCTTTTATCGCTTGGGTTATCTACTCCATCCTTTTGTGGGGTCACTACCAGAAAGGTTGGCGTGGACAAAAAGTGACTTGGTTCGCCTTAGCAGGTGCCAGCATGCTGACATTAGCCTACTTCGGTAGTCGCTTCGTTCAAGAAATAATCCTGAACTAATCTGTAAAATAAAGGCAAGGTCTCGTGTACCTTGCCTTTAATATATTGAGTGCAAGACATTCAATTGACATCTCGGCCATGTTCGGTCATAAATTAATCAAGATACACAAATAGGAAAAGAATAGTTTTGGACGACATATCAACGGGTATCTTATTTGCGCTACTCGCGTGTCTCATTGTAATTTCTGGTTATTTTTCTGGTTCCGAAACGGGCATGATGTCCTTGAACCGCTACCGTTTAAAGCACTTGGCCAATACGGGTCATAAAGGTGCGAAGCGTGTAGAAAAACTTCTGAACCGCCCAGACAGATTGATTGGCCTCATTCTCATCGGTAACAATCTCGTCAATATTCTAGCATCAGCGATCGCGACTATTCTAGGTATGCGCATCTACGGGGATATCGGTGTGGCTATCGCTACAGGTGTCCTGACTCTCGTGATCCTTGTGTTTGCCGAAGTCACCCCAAAAACCATCGCCTCTCTGTTTCCTGAACGTGTCTCTTACGCCAGCAGTATTCTATTGATGATACTGATGAAGGTACTGTCACCACTGGTGATTTTAGTGAACTTCATTACTAACGGGTTCATTCGTATCTTAGGAGTCAAAGCCAGTCACGATGCAACCGACCACTTAAGCTCAGAAGAGCTGAGAACCGTGGTAAATGAAGCGGGAAGCTTAATACCTCAGCGTCACCAAGATATGTTGGTCTCTATTCTAGATTTAGAGCACGTCACCGTGAATGACATCATGGTGCCACGTAATGAGATCACCGGCATCGACATCAATGATGATTGGAAATCAATCGTCCGCCAACTGACTCACTCACCTCATGGCCGTATCGTGTTATACCGCGATCAAATAGATGAAGTGGTTGGCATGCTGAGGCTGCGAGAAGCTTATCGTTTGATGCTTGAAAAAAACGAGTTCAATAAAGAGACGCTGTTACGTGCTGCAGATGAGATCTATTTTATCCCTGAAGCGACACCACTCAACATTCAACTACTGAAATTCCAACGCAATAAACAGCGTATCGGTTTAATTGTTGATGAGTATGGCGATATTAATGGATTGGTTACACTAGAAGATATTCTTGAAGAGATCGTTGGTGAGTTCACGACTTCAATTACACCTAGCTTGTCGGAAGAAATCACTCCGCAAAGTGATGGGAGCTTCTTGATTGAAGGTAGCGCTAACATCAGAGACATAAACAAAGGCTTACAGTGGGCTCTGCCTACCGACGGTCCAAGAACGCTTAATGGTTTGATATTAGAGCACCTCGAAGATATTCCTGAGAGCCACTTAAGTGTTCAAGTTGCGAGTCACCCAATGGAAATCGTAGAACTTGAAGAGAACCGTATCAAACTGGTTCGCGTATTCCCGCAGGTCGTGAATGGGTAATGATTGAGTGACCACTATCGGTTGAGAGCAATTGCTTACTCTCACGCTTAGATAAAAATAGATTGATAAACAAAAGAAGGCCCGGTTCATCGAACCGGGCCTTTTAATATCTAGCTAATTTAAAATAAATCTAAATGATTAGTCGATTTTAAGCTCTTGTAGCATAGACTCTGGCAACGCCAGTTCGTCATTTTTGTTTACAGAGATACCTGCTGAGATGATCGCATTGGCAATCTCTTTCGCTTCATCCAAAGAATGCATTGCCGCAGTACCACATTGGTATTCGTTCAACTCAGGAATTTTATTTTGATTCTCAACTTTCAGCACATCTTGCATTGCTGCCAACCAGCCGTCCGCTACCTGTTGCTCTGTAGGTGTACCAATTAGGCTCATGTAGAAACCAGTACGACAACCCATTGGTGAAATGTCGATAATCTCGACATCTGAACCGTTCAGTTGATTACGCATGAATCCAGCATATAAGTGCTCAAGCGTGTGGATACCTTTCTCAGATAGGATATCTTTGTTTGGCGCAGTAAAACGCAGGTCAAACACAGTGATGGTATCCCCTTTCGGGGTTTGCATTGTTTTAGCAACACGAACGGCTGGTGCGTTCATGCGTGTGTGATCAACAGTGAAACTATCTAATAAAGGCATTGCTCTTCTCCATGACGGTTGGCTTTAGAAAAACCAACTTCGATTGTCTTCCAGTTCTTTGCGGCACTGTTTAAGTTGCCAGCCATAATCTTTTGCTTGTTGTTCTACTTTGCGAGCCACCTTAATCAAAGATGGTTTGCTGTTGTATGATTTACGCTTATAACCACCACGCCCTTCATGATAAGCCAGGTATTGGTTATAAGGATCCCACAAAGAAATTCCAAGCTGACGGCGCGTCTCGTTGGTGTACCAACCAATGAACATCAATGCATCATCGAAGTTGGTTCTTGAGCCACCGTTATTAGTCGCTTTTTGGAAATCTTCCCAAGCAGGATCTTGAGCTTGCGCATAACCGTAGGCACTACTTACACGCCCCCAAGGAATGAAGCCCAGAATATAATCTTTTGGTGGGCGCGCATCATGACGAAAGCTACTTTCTTGTTTCACAAAAGCCATCGCTACGTTGATTGGTGTGCCCCACTTTTCTTGCATATCCAAGGCATCTTCATACCACGATGGGTGTTCTCTGAAGATGCTACACAGATTATCTTGCTGTTTAGGCGGTGGCGTTGCACAGCCAACCAACAGGCTAGAGACAACACCAACAGTGATGACAGGTAACCATTTACCACTCGCATGAGTAGGCTGACCTAATAAGGCTTGCTTCCTTTCCACCAAAGTCTCGCTATGCTTTTAAATACGAAAAATAATCCGCTAGGAAGCTATCAAAGTCTTGAGTGCTAGCTTCTTCACTTTGTTGCTGAGCAATCATAGAGCGTTGAACTTCCGCTTCCATCAACTCAGCTGAATACACTTTGTACTGGTGCGCTTTATGTTGCTGAGCGTAAGTTTTTCCTAACGCACAACCTACATTACCCAAACCACCTAATTTTTTGGTTTCTTCAAGCAACTGACCTGAAATAGTCAGCTCTGGATTATCAATCCAAGTTTCAAGCGTATCGCAAGTTTCTTGGTAAGCGCGGCCACCTTGCTCTGCATCCATCATTTCAGCAATAGAACGCAAATCTTTGAATACACGCTTAGCCCAGTCTTGTAATGATAGTCTCTCGCCGTCACAACCAATTTTCAGTTCTAAACCAACCTGACGACCTTCTAAGATTACCTTGTTCCAGTTATCTCGCCAGCATTCCAACTCACAATTATCCATCTCAGCAGAGTCTGTTAACACGCTCCACGTTAGGAACAGGTCAAGGAAACGAACCTGCTGCTCATTGATACCAACTGAACTGAATGGGTTTACATCTAAAGAACGAACTTCTATGTACTCAACACCACTGCGAGCCAATGCTTCAGACGGCTTCTCACCGTTTTTCGCTACGCGCTTAGGGCGAATTGGCGCATACAGCTCATTCTCAATTTGAAGAACGTTAGTATTAAGTTGACGATATTCACCATCAACCTTAGTACCAATCTCAGCAAACTCTTCTGATGGTGTACGAATCGCTTCATTCAAACCTTCGAGGTACTGACCTAGGCTGTTGAAACCAATTTTCAATACACTTTGAGCGCTGTTAGTGTAGCCAAGATCACTCAGGCGAAGTGCCGTTGCTTTTGGCAGGTATAGTGTCTCACCAATTTTTTCAAAAGGTAGGTTTGTTTCTCTTCCTTTAATGAAAGAAGGGCACAATGCCGGTGAAGCACCAAAGAAATATGGGATTAACCAACCAAAACGGTAGTAATTACGAATCAAACCAAAGTACGCATCTGACTTAGCTTCACAACGCGCTTCTTCTGTTTGCTCACCAAACAAGCTATCCCAGAAACTTTCAGGGAAAGAGAAGTTAAAATGAACACCTGAAATGATTTGCATCAGACTACCGTAGCGGCGCTTTAAGCCTTCACGATATAGCGTCTTCATTTTTCCGTTGTTAGAGGTGCCGTATTGCGCCAGCTGAATGTCATCTTCACTCCCTACGTAACAAGGCATTGAAAGCGGCCACATTTTCTCGCCATCTAACTTGGTTTGTGTGAAATGATGGATATCAGATAACTGATTCAAAAGAGTCGGAACGTCGTTAGAAACAGGCGTAATAAACTCCAGTAGCGACTCGGAAAAATCGGTCGTTACCCATCCGTTCATCAACGCAGATCCCAAAGCCTTTGGGTGCGGCCCAGTAGCAAGATGCCCATCTTCCGTGTAGCGTAACGTTTCCCTTTCAACACCACGACCAAATTGAGAGAAGGTCTTAGGGTTGGTTGCAACTTGCTTTAGTCGCGCAGCAAAATCAGTCAAAATTCAGTTCACTTATCTTATATCGTTCTGATTAGAACTATCATAAATTAGGTTGGAGGAGAAAAGTAGAGTCTATTCCCTCCCCCTTTAATGTGTACTCTAACGAATGATTTCAAGCTCTTCTATTGGAATATCTAACTTTTCTAATTGAGGACGAAGCGAAGTCGCATCGCCAACAACAATTATTTGATAATCATTCGGGTCAAACCATTTCTTCGATAGCTCGTTTAACGTCTCTTTTGAGACGGTTTCAACTATCTGATTACGTTGTTGTAGGTAATCTTCATCTAGGCTCAATGCGACAATATTACTCAACAAACCAGCCTTTTGACTTGGTGTTTCGTATTTAAGCGCATCTTGTTGACCGACGGCAAGGCGCATAAATTTCACCTCTTCGTCAGTTAATCCACTCTGACTAAACTCATTCAGTTCATTAATAAACTCTTGAATCGATGGAACCGTCGCATTGGCTCTCACTTGAGCACTAAATACTACGGCACCGGTTTCTCGAGTACTCGCGAAGTAACCGCTTGCACCGTAAGTGTACGCCTTGTCTTCACGTAAGTTTTGGTTAATGCGGCTATTGAAGTTACCGGCCAAGTTAAAGTTGGCTAGCTGGCTCAAATACAACTCACCAGTCGCGTCGAAAGGTAAACCTTTACGCACTAAACGAACGATGCTCTGTGGTGCTCCTGGCTTATCCACTAAGTACAAACGTTGCCCTGAAAGCTCTTTGATGATCTGAGGACGCGTTAGTGGTGCCGCATCGCCTTGCCATTGTTCGAAGAATTGAAGCTGCTTGCTGGCCTCTTTCTTCGAGATGTCGCCTACAATAACAATATTAGCCCCCTCAGGAGTATAGTGCTGACTGTAAAACAGTTTTACATCGTCTAAGGTTAACGATTCTAAAGAGGCCTTAGTACCATCACTAGCTCGACCAAAGATGCTGTTGCCAAACAAAACTTCACGTGTGGCTTGAGAAGCCATCCAGCTTGGTTGTTGATGCTGATAAACCACCCCTTCTAACATCTGTTTCTTAACGCGTTCGAAATCTTGCTCATCAAACTTAGGCTTAAATAGAACCTCTTCTGCTATTGCTAAGGTTTGAGGCAAATTTTTCTCTAACGTTGAGATAGAAATATCCGTGGTGTAGCTGCCCGCGTTTATGCTAACGCTACTGCCCAATTTATCTAAGGTTGCTTGTAACTCTTCAACCGTTCGTTGAGTCGAGCCTTCTTCCATCATCGCTGCGGTTAGGTTTGCTAGGCCTTCTTGACCTTGACGAACATAACGCTCACCAGCAGGAAGCTGAATTTGTAGCTGTACTGTCGGTGTTTCATTGGTCTCGGTACCAATCAAGTCAGTACCGTTTGCAAAGTGCATGCGATAAAGATCAGGCATAGTTGCTTCAACACCAAAGTTCACTTCAGGCATCACACTGCGATCAAAAGTATTCGGTGCTTTTCTGATATCAAGCTGATCTTCCGTTACCTTGCTGTATTCAGGCAGAGTACGATCGGGGGTAGTGAAAGTGGCTTCACGAACCGCTAAATCGAGCTGTTTTTTCGGAACGACACTCAACGTCACCTTATGCTTACCCTCGATAAAATCTTGATAAGCTTTGCTAACACTTTCAGGCGTAACCGCTCGAATTTGATCTAACTGCGATTCAATACGATCCGGTTGGCCATAGAAAGTTTGATTAGAAGCGAGTTGTGACACCTTGCCTTTGACACTTTGCAGCGCAAAAACCGCATCCGCTTCAGCCATACCAGTAATTTGGTCTAAACGCTCTTGTTCAACACCCTCTTTAGAAAATTGTTCTAAGGTATCCATCAATTCTTTATTAAGAACCGTCAAATCACCTTTTTTACCCGAGTTGCCCATCGCATAAACATACATAGTACAAGCGAGTTCAGCACAATCATGGAAAGATCCTGCGCTTACTGCTTTTTGTGTTTTTACTAGGTTTTGATACAGGTAACTGTTGGTACCAGAACCCAATACGTTAGACAAAGCATTTATTGACGCTTGTGTTTCTTCACCGCGATAAGTCGTCGGCCAGCCGACAAGCACCATCGGCTGACGAATATTATCTTCTAGGGTGATGTATTTATCTTCTTTTAGTATCGCTGGTTGCTTCTCTGCAGCCTTAACTTCCGGGCCTCTAGGGATAGGACCAAAATACTTGTTAATCCACTCTAGCGTGTCATCAACATCGATATCACCACCAATCGTCAATACTGCATTATTTGGACCATACCAACGTAAGAAGAAAGCCTTAAGATCATTCACATCAACGCGGTCTAGATCTTCAACATAACCAATTGGTTGCCACGAATATGGGTGGCCTTCAGGGTAAAGAGCTTCACCCATTCGTTCCCACATTAAACCATAAGGGCGGTTTTCATAACTCTGAGCTCGTTCGTTTTTAACCGTGCCTCTTTGAACCTCAAATTTCTTTTGAGAAACCGCGTCCAATAGGAAACCCATTCGGTCTGATTCTAACCACAACATTTTCTCAAGTTGGTTAGAAGGAACCGTTTCAAAGTAATTGGTACGATCGCGGTTAGTAGTGCCGTTTAGCGAACCACCCGCTTCGGTAATAATCTTAAAGTGTTGCTGGTCACCGACGTTCTCAGAGCCTTGGAACATCATGTGTTCAAAGAAGTGTGCAAAGCCCGACTTCCCAATCTGTTCACGAGCAGAACCGACGTGATAAGTCACATCGACATGCACCAATGGATCAGAATCATCAGGGGAAAGAATAACAGTTAGACCATTCTCAAGTTGATACTTAGTATAAGGGATCACAACTTTATCTTTGGAAGGTTTAACTTCTTCTAATAAAGTTACGCCTTCCGGTAATGAAGAAAAGAAGGGTGTTGAGCTAGGTACATTGTAAGAACAGCCTACGATGGCGATAAGAGAAAATGTACCAAGTAAAACCTTTTTCATAGGTTCTCCTTAGAAAAAACCGAAGTAAATAGCAGCTAGTAAGCTATAGCGAGCGGCCTTGCCAATTGCTATCAAGATAACGCTAGGGATGAATTTCATTCTTAGCCAACCCGCAGCAAGACACAACGGATCACCAATGATCGGTAACCAACTAAACAACAGAGTCCAATAACCATAGCGGCTCAGCCAAGCCATAGCCTTATGACCATGTTTTTCAGATTCAGTTCGGTTAGGCAACCACAAACCAATCCAATAATTGGTCAAGCCGCCTAAGGTATTGCCAAGTGTCGCCAAAAGGATAATCGATGATGTTGAGAACTGATCTAAGCTCAAGGCAGCCACAAGGCTTGCTTCTGAACCGCCGGGTAACAATGTGGCACTCAAAAAGCCACTGATGAAGAGTACCCATAGCGCTGAATCTGAAAACCACAACGCTATATTTTCAAAAAGAGAATTGAAAAACTCTAGCACTGCATATCAACCTTCTTGCATTTTAAGTAGTACCTTGCCTCTGGTGTGTCCGGTTTCAACCTGTAGGTGAGCCGACTGCGCTTCGTCTAACGGGTAAATACCTTGAATTTCTGTTTTGAGCAATCCAACGCTAACCATGTAAAGCATGGTATCCATTTGCTCTGGGTTTGGCTCAACCAGCATACCTGATGCAGTAAAGCCTAATAATGTTGCTTTTTCGCAAATCAATTCAGCAGATAAAGTTGGGACTGTCACAACTCTTGCACCATCTTTTAAGCACTTCAGTGCATCAAGAGCGGTGTCTCCACCGACAAGATCGATCAAAACATCAACATCAGAGACTCGTTCAGATGCCGGAGCAAATTTATAGTTGATCGCATGAGCCCCTAATGTCGCTAGGTAATCAAGGTTGGATTCACTACAAGTTGTGTAGACTTCAGCTTTTGCCGCCACAGCGATTTGAACCGCTAGGTGACCAACGCCGCCTGCCCCCGCCAGAATGAGTACGCGATCGCCCTCTTTCACTTCAGCTTTGTTTAGTGCTTGTGCTGCTGTTTGGCTAGCGAGTGGCAGTGCAGCTGCCGCTTCTAGCGTAACTGAATCAGGTACCATGCTTAAGGCTGCTTCTGGAACACACACATACTGGCTGTAGCCGCCACCTTGCAGTGGGAAACCAATAAAGCCAGCTACATTATCGCCAATAGCAAAGCGCTCAGTCTGATCGCCTACCGTGACGATTTGCCCTGAAATGTCGTAACCAGGAACCCAAGGAAGGTTCTCTTTGTTCTGCGCCGCGGCCCAACCGAGGCCTGCACGAGTTTTAACATCAATCGGATTAATGCCCGAAAAAGAAACTTTAACCACCACTTCTCCAGCTTTAGGCTCAGGAATAGCACGGGTTTGAATACTAAGGTTTTCGACGCCGCCGAATTGAGTAATCGCTATCTGTTTATTTTCCATTTCCACATTTCCTTGATTGATAAAGCCCTAGTGAGCAAACACCCTAATTGATAAAAAGAAAGGGATGCGAAAGCATCCCTTTGACTATAAACCATTTAATAAGGCTAAGTTAACCGCTCATTCGTAAATTGACGACCAATTAACGTAACGATACATGACCTAGTATTTTATTAGCCTACTAGCGCTAATAAAATACCCGCAGCAACCGCACTACCAAGTACACCAGCCACGTTAGGTCCCATTGCATGCATTAACAAGAAGTTCTGAGGGTTTGCCTCAAGTCCAACCTTGTTCACAACACGAGCCGCCATCGGAACGGCTGATACACCAGCTGCACCAATAAGTGGGTTAATGTCTTCTTTCGAGAAGCGGTTAAGCACCTTCGCCATCAAGACACCACCGGCCGTACCAATACTGAACGCCACGGCACCTAAACCGAGAATACCAAGCGTCTCTAGGTTCAAGAACGTATCTGCTTGAAGCTTAGAACCAACGCCTAGACCTAGGAAAATAGTCACGATGTTAATCAGTTCATTTTGGGCTGTTTTTGAAAGACGATCCACTACACCAGCTTCACGCATTAAGTTACCCAAACAGAACATACCTACGAGAGGTGTTGCTGAAGGTAGGAACAAAATCGTCATCAATAGCACAGCCAGCGGGAAAAGAATTTTCTCTGCTTTGCTAACATGACGAAGTTGAGCCATCTTAATCTTACGTTCTTCCGGTGACGTTAACGCTTTCATAATTGGAGGCTGAATAATAGGAACCAAAGCCATGTAGCTATATGCCGCTACGGCGATTGCGCCTAATAGATCAGGAGATAACTTACTCGCCAAGAAGATCGCAGTTGGGCCGTCGGCACCACCAATGATCGCAATTGACGAAGCATCTGCCATCGAGAACTCCATTCCAGGAACATAATTCAGCAAGATTGCACCAAATAATGTTGCAAAGATACCAAACTGAGCAGCAGCGCCTAGCCACAGTGTTTTAGGGTTCGCAATTAACGCACCGAAGTCCGTCATAGCACCAACACCCATAAAGATTAGTAGTGGAAAAATACCCGTCTCAATACCTACGTAGTAGACGTAGTAAAGCAAACCACCAGGCTCAGTAAATCCAGCATTTGGAATGTTTGCTAATACTGCACCAAAACCAATAGGTAACAACAATAAAGGTTCAAACCCTTTTCGAATTGCCAAAAACAACAATAAGCAACCAACCAGCATCATACAGATTTGGCCGAACTCAAAGTTAGCAATTCCTGTTTCAGACCATAAGGTCATCAATCCTTCCATGGTACTCCCTTACGCCAAGCTTAGTAGTGGAGCGCCTACAGTAACTGCATCGCCTTCTTTAACATTCAATTCTTGAACGATACCACCACGAGCAGCACGAACTTCCGTTTCCATCTTCATCGCTTCCAAGATAAGCAGAACATCGCCTTCAGCAACCTCCGCACCCGGTTGAACGATAACTTTAAAGATGTTGCCCGCCAATGGCGCAGGTACGGATTCTGCATCAGACGCTGCCACTGGTGCCGTTTGAGTCGCTTGAGCCGGTTTTGCCGATGGTGTTACTGATGTAAGTTCACCTTGTGGGCCAACTTCAACATCATAAACTTGACCATCAACCTTCACGCTATAGCTTTCAATACCACCAGAAGCTTGTACAGGAGCTGCTGCAACTGGAGACGCTGTTTCTAGTGTTGGCGCAGGCTCAAATGCTTCAGGGTTATGACGATTTTTAAGAAACTTAAGACCTACTTGTGGGAACAATGCGTAAGTAAGAACATCATCAACCGTGTCTTCAGCTAATGAAATACCGTCTGATTTTGCTTTTTCTAAAAGCTCTGTCGTTAGCGTATCCATCTCTGATTTAAGTAAATCAGCAGGGCGACAAGTGATTGGCTCAGCACCATCGAGAACTTTAGCTTGCAGTTCAGTATCAACTTCAGCAGGAGCTTGACCGTATTCACCTTTCAGTAGACCAGCCGTCTCTTTAGTGATGCTCTTATAGCGTTCACCCGTTAGCACATTGATAACCGCTTGAGTACCGACAATCTGAGAAGTTGGTGTTACCAAAGGAATGTACCCAAGCTCTTTGCGTACGCGTGGTATCTCTTCCAGTACCTCATCCATACGATCGGCCGCACCTTGCTCTTTCAGCTGGCCTTCCATATTGGTTAGCATGCCACCAGGAACTTGAGCAATTAAAATACGAGAATCCACACCTTTTAACTGACCTTCCCATTTTGCGTACTTTTTACGTACATCACGGAAATAAGATGCAATAGGCTCAATCTGATCAAGTTTAAGGTTAGTATCGCGCTCAGTACCCTCTAACATCGCCACAACAGTTTCAGTTGGCGTGTGACCGTAGGTACAGCTCATTGAAGAAATAGCGGTGTCTAGAATATCGATTCCCGCTTCAACGGCTTTAACCGCGGTTGCTGTCGATAGACCGGTTGTCGCGTGGCTATGTAGCGCTAGAGGCACGTCACACGACGCTTTGATACGAGTAATCAGCTCTTCAGCTTCATACGGCTTCAATAAGCCGGACATATCTTTAATACATAGAGAGTGACACCCTAAATCCTCTAAGCGTTTAGCCAAATCAACCCAAGTATCTGAGTTGTGAACCGGACTGGTTGTATAAGACAAAGTACCTTGAGCGTGACCACCAACGTCGATCGTTGCTTTCACTGCTGTTTCAAAGTTACGTACATCATTCATCGCATCAAAGATACGGAAAACATCCATACCATTCTGGTGTGCACGTTCAACAAATTTTTCGACTACATCATCCGCGTAGTGACGGTAACCCAGCAGGTTTTGACCACGCAGTAGCATCTGCATTGGTGTGTTTGGCATCGCTTTTTTCAGTTCACGCAAGCGCTCCCATGGATCCTCTCCAAGAAAACGGATACACGAATCAAACGTCGCTCCGCCCCAAGTCTCTAATGACCAGTAACCGACTTTATCCAGTTCTGCCGCAATTGGCAGCATATCTTCGATACGCATACGAGTAGCAAATAGTGACTGGTGCGCGTCACGAAGTACCACATCTGTGATAGCTAGTGGTTTAGACATGCTCATAAACTCCTTTTTAATCCTTTAAATGCTACTTAGCAGTAGACGCACGGTATTGATGAACCGCGGCCGAAATTGCTGCCACAACTTGTGGACTAACAGCTGAAGGGTTTGATTGTGATTTTTTAATTTTTTTAGGTGCTGCGATCGGTTCAGGTACTTCTTCTGGTACCAGTTTTGACATCAACCGAACGAGGTAAACTAGAATAGTTAGGAAAATAAAGACAACGGACATACCCGTTATCATTAGAGTTGCCGCATCTCCTAGCAGGCTTCCAATATTAGTCATGTTGCTTCCTTTCTTCGTCATCCTGACATGTGCGCAGGATTTCAGCGAATAGTTATCCCGACCCATGGATTATCTCGATTGCTAAAAGTTTGTCAATTTTGTTTAAGGTTCTGTTACGGATAACGCACACATCAGGTTAATTATTCGCCTATCAGATCACATAAATCTGTTAAATACGTCATTTTTAGATATTTAAACTGTGACTTAAACGGGGCTCTTCTGAGAAATGATATGAGAAAGGTAGAATAAGAAGGAAGCACTCAAGAACTACTTAAAATACAATAAGTTAAATAATCATTAAATTTAACATTACAGCAACAATTTTATGGCAAGTATAAAAAAAGCCTCGCATAAACGAGGCTTTTTTTAATAATGTGGCGCGCTCTGGAGGATTCGAACCTCCGACCGCCTGGTTCGTAGCCAGGTACTCTATCCAGCTGAGCTAAGAGCGCACGGTTTTAATATCAATTTATTGTTAGTAACAACATATCAATATAAGGATTTCATTCTCATAAGAAAGAAGCCCTAAAGAATGGCGCGTCCTGGAGGATTCGAACCTCCGACCGCCTGGTTCGTAGCCAGGTACTCTATCCAGCTGAGCTAAGGACGCGCAGTTTTCGATATCGGTATTTCCAATATCAGGAGTTCACAAGGAAACCCTAAAGAGTGGCGCGTCCTGGAGGATTCGAACCTCCGACCGCCTGGTTCGTAGCCAGGTACTCTATCCAGCTGAGCTAAGGACGCGCAGTTTTCGATATCGGTATTCCCAATATCAGGGGTTCATAAAAGAAACCCTAAATAGTGGCGCGCTCTGGAGGATTCGAACCTCCGACCGCCTGGTTCGTAGCCAGGTACTCTATCCAGCTGAGCTAAGAGCGCACGGTTTTAGTATCAACTTGTTGTAATCAACAATTCAATACAAGGATTTTCATTCTCGTAAGAAAGAAGCCCTTAAATAGTGGCGCGTCCTGGAGGATTCGAACCTCCGACCGCCTGGTTCGTAGCCAGGTACTCTATCCAGCTGAGCTAAGGACGCACGGTGTTCATTCACTTAGAATGAAGTTGTGAAATATATCACATTCTTCTTGCTACGAAGAAAAAAAAAGGCCATCGGCCTGTAATGAATGGCGGTGAGGGAGGGATTCGAACCCTCGATGCGGCTACAAACCACATACTCCCTTAGCAGGGGAGCGCCTTCGGCCACTCGGCCACCTCACCTAATTCATTATTCCCAAATCACTTACAAGTAAGAGAAAAGAGAATGGCGCGTCCTGGAGGATTCGAACCTCCGACCGCCTGGTTCGTAGCCAGGTACTCTATCCAGCTGAGCTAAGGACGCACATTTACATTTGTCTAAGTTGCTAATTTTAGACTCGCAAGAAATGGCGGTGAGGGAGGGATTCGAACCCTCGATGCAGCTACAAACCACATACTCCCTTAGCAGGGGAGCGCCTTCGGCCTCTCGGCCACCTCACCGTCTTGCGGAGGCACATATTACGTTTTACCGAAAATATGTCAAACACTTTATTGAAAAAAATTGGACAAAAACACTCAACCGTTTGCTATTTAATCAAAGCGCTTGCAAATTGAACTTCCAAGATCAATTTAACGCATTTTCCCTTAAAAATTAAGGCGAAAGATTGACGATAATAAACAGTCGAAAACAATTATCTATTTTATCCAGTAACAAGTGTTACCGCTGTTTGCACCATACTACGGGATGCATTATTGCGCCATAGGGTAAGCTAACAAAACTTGAGTTTTAGCCAACAAATAAACCGTCAAACGAACGACTTCAATCACGTCTGTGTCTCACCACTTTATGAAGTATTCGTTTCACTGCCGCAGTGATCATCTAGCTGGTCATCAATTTATATAGAAATACTCTTTTCTATTCTGCAAGATCAAAAAAGGCTAGCAATAATGCTAGCCTCTTCTCTACGCAAAAGTATTAGTAGTTGCCAGGTGCAACGTTACCATTACCTTTTTCAGCTTGAATGCGCATGTAAATCTCTTCACGGTGAACAGATACTTCTTTAGGTGCGTTAACACCGATACGTACTTGATTACCTTTAACGCCCAGTACAGTAACTGTTACTTCATCACCAATCATCAGTGTTTCGCCAACGCGGCGAGTCAAAATTAGCATTCTTTGCTCCTTGAGTAATCTCTAAATTTATCTAGCTACGAGAGCATTATCCAACAAAAGTTATATTTTCGTAAACTATCGATTGAGTTTATTTAACCAAAATGCACTTCTTTTTTAGGATAATCCTGTGTTTCACGCGCTACGATGTATGCATTGTGTAATATGTTAGCAGCCATATCGACTTGCGTTGGTGATATCACCAAAGTTAAAGACTGCTGCTGCAATAAGTGATGTTGTACATCAATTTCGCCTTCAGACAACAATCCATGTGAACTGACCACAATATCTTGTGTTCGGCTTCCTACCACAGTTAACAAACTAACCTGTTCACTATTACGGATTTTTTCGGCAAAAACTAGTTTTAATTTAGCACTTATGTCTTGTTTAATAATGAGCGCTGCCCGTTCTGTTTCCTCGATCACACTACAGACTTCGATCCCTAACAAATGGCATTGCGATATAAAAGACGGTAAATCATCATTCAAACACTCAATACGCACCATATCTCTTTGAATGGCGATGCCAGCGATCTCATTCAAACACTGATTGCCCGCAATTAACGTGCCCTCGCCTGATTCAAAACTAGATAGCACTCTCAATGGCAGATTATGTTGCCACGCATACTGGACACACGGTAGATGCAGCACTTTAGCGCCTCTACGGGCCATCTCTTCCATCGAGGGAAAATCTAGAGTATCCAGTTTTTTAGAATGCTTAACGACTCTAGGGTCACAAGAATAAACACCATCAACATCAGTATAGATTTGGCACTCTTTAGCCTGCAGTGCGCCCGCTAGTGCAACCGCCGTGGTATCTGAACCGCCACGGCCTAATGTCGTTATATCGCCTTTGGCACTGAAACCTTGAAAGCCAGCCACTACGACAATTTGACCATCATCTAACAGGGCTTGAATTGGAGCGGTATCAATACGCTCAATCGTCGCATTATTATGATTTGAATCGGTGTGTATCTTAGCTTGATAACCCGTCATCGATGTCGCTTCATAACCTAACTTGTGCAACGTCATCGCCAACAAAGCCATGGAAACTTGCTCTCCAGCCGTTAACAGCACATCCAGTTCTCTAGCGTTTGGTACGCTATCAATTTGCGAGGCTAAGTTAACTAACCGATTTGTTTCACCTGACATAGCAGAAACGACAACCACTACCTGGTTACCTTCATTTTTCGCTTCAATGATTTTATCTGCTACATGATGGATTCGCTCTATTGAACCCACCGACGTTCCACCAAATTTCTGCACGATAAGAGGCATTTTCACCCTTCCTCACCTTCCCAAGACCAATGTCTATATATGACAAAAAAACACTCGCTCCGCGTCATAGCGAAGCAATAAAAAATTAACCAAGGAGTCTAACGTTACCATTAGACTTCTTGGTTAATCTCAATCAAACCTTGTTTAAAAGCTCTTGCTATAGGCAAAATAAAAGATGCCCAATCAATTGATTGGGCATCTTTATATCAATTACTTAAGCTTAAAGGCGCTCTTCAAGCCAAGTACGTACCGATTTAAGCGCTTCTGGTAGTGCTTCAACGTCTGTACCACCCGCTTGAGCCATATCAGGACGACCACCGCCTTTACCGCCAACTTGCTCAGCAACCATCTTAACGAGGTCACCCGCTTTTACTTTGCCAACAAGGTCTTTGGTTACGCCAGCAATCAAGCCAACTTTGCCGTCAGCGATATTCGCGATAAGGATGATGCCGCTACCTACTTGGTTTTTAGCGTTATCAACCATAGTACGTAGGTTCTTGTTGTCTGCGCCTTCAATTGCAGCAACCAAAACTTTAGTACCAGAGATATCTTCTACTTTGCCCATGATGTTTGCGCTTTCTGCCGCAGCCATCTTTTCTTTAAGCAGTTGGATTTCTTTCTCTAGCGATTTTGCTTTCTTAGCTGATTCAGCAAGCTTCTCTTCGTAAGCGTTAGCCTGAGCTTCTACTGCATCTAGAGCTGCTTCACCCGTTACCGCTTCAATACGACGAATACCCGCAGCAATACCACCTTCAGAAGTGATCTTGAATAGGCCGATATCACCCGTATTGCTTGCGTGGATACCACCACAAAGTTCAGTAGAGAAATCGCCCATAGATAGAACGCGAACTTCATCATCGTACTTCTCGCCAAACAGTGCCATTGCACCTTTTTGTTTCGCTGACTCGATGTCCATGATGTTGGTTTCAATCACGTGGTTCTTACGAACTTGTGCGTTAACCAAGCGTTCTACTTCTTTAATCTGTGCCGGTGTTACCGCTTCAAGGTTGGAGAAGTCAAAACGTAGATTGTCTGGCTTAACTAAAGAACCTTTCTGAGCAACGTGCTCACCTAGCACTTCGCGCAGTGCAGAGTGAAGTAAGTGAGTTGCAGAGTGATTCAGTGAAATAGCAGCACGACGCTCAGCATCAACGCGCGCTTCGACTTTATCGCCTTGAGCAAATACGCCTTCAATTAGCTCGCCGTGGTGTGCAAATGCGTTACCTAGCTTCTGAGTATCTTGTACTTTGAAGAGACCCGACGCAGTGCTTAGCGTACCAGCGTCACCACATTGACCGCCTGACTCTGCATAGAATGGTGTCTCTTCAAGGATGATGATTGCTTTGTCGCCAGCCGATAGTGAAGATACTTCTTCACCGTCAACGAATAGCGCAGAAATTTCACCAGCACCTTCAGTACTTGTGTAACCACAGAACTCAGTGTTCGTGTCTACTTTGATCGTCGCGTTGTAATCAGTACCGAACTGACCGGCTTCACGTGCACGCTTACGCTGTGCTTCCATCGCCTTCTCAAAGCCTTCTTCATCGATGGTAAAGTCGCGTTCACGAGCTACATCGTTCGTAAGGTCAGCAGGGAAGCCGTATGTATCGTAAAGTTTGAATACTGTTTCACCGTCAAGCTCTTTGCCTTCAAGTGCGTCTAGTGCGTCGTTAAGGATAACCATGCCGCGCTCGAGCGTGCGACCAAAGTTCTCTTCTTCAATGCGAAGTACTTTTTCAACAAGCTCTTGCTGTTTCTTAAGTTCATCTGCCGCAGAGCCCATCACTTCAGCCAGTACACCCACAAGTTTGTGGAAGAACACGCCTTGTGCGCCAAGCTTGTTACCGTGACGAACTGCACGACGAATAATACGACGTAGAACGTAGCCACGACCTTCGTTTGAAGGCATAACGCCGTCAGCGATTAAAAATGAACAAGAACGGATGTGGTCAGCAATAACGCGTAGCGATTGGTTAGATAGATCGTCATGACCCACAACTTCCGCTGTCGCTTTGATTAGCTTTTGGAATACATCAATTTCGTAGTTAGAGTGAACGCCCTGCATGATTGCAGAAATACGCTCAATACCCATACCTGTATCTACAGCAGGCTTAGGTAGCGGTTCCATTGTGCCGTCAGCGTGACGGTTGAACTGCATGAATACGTTGTTCCAGATCTCGATGAAACGGTCACCATCTTCTTCAGGTGTACCAGGACGGCCGCCCCAGATGTGCTCACCGTGATCGTAGAAGATTTCAGTACATGGACCACAAGGACCTGTGTCACCCATCGTCCAGAAGTTATCAGACTCGAACTGTTTACCGCCTTCTTTGTCGCCGATTCGAACGATACGGTCAGCAGGTACACCTACTTTCTTGTTCCAGATATCGAATGCTTCATCATCTGTCTCGTATACCGTTACTAGTAGACGATCTTTTGGCAGTTGAAGAGTTTCCGTCAGGAATTCCCAAGCAAACCCAATCGCTTCTTCTTTGAAGTAGTCACCAAAGCTGAAGTTGCCTAGCATTTCGAAGAACGTGTGGTGACGAGCCGTAAAACCTACGTTTTCAAGGTCATTGTGTTTACCACCCGCACGTACACAACGCTGAGCCGTAGTTGCTCGAGTGTAGGCACGTTTTTCGGCGCCTAAGAAGCAATCTTTGAATTGGTTCATACCTGCGTTAGTGAATAGCAGGGTTGGATCGTTATGTGGAACTAACGATGAACTGTCTACGATTTGGTGTTCTTTGCTCTCAAAGAACTTAAGGAACGCGTTGCGAACCTCATCAGTGCTCATGTACATGCAGCTCTTCCTGAAAATAGTCGAGTTAGAATTTTGCCGTATTGTAGATCATGGTTAAGGCTTCGACTAGTTTTCTTGTAGAAAAGACACCCTTGGGCAGGATTTTAGTTGAAATTCGATAAAACGTAGAATATTCCACTATATCTAGCCGTAGAAAAGCAGAACTAAATTGGCGACATAATCACTAAAAACTCAGGTAACGAGAGAGAGTTGATTAAAGAGATATCCGATAGGCTATTCCAATAAAAAAGCCCCGCAAAATATGCGAGGCTTTAAATTCTTTCCAAGTGAATGCTTATTTCAAGCATTCACTTTATAAAACGTTAGCTTATAGCTCTTCGCTTTCTTCTTCTTTCTCTGCGCCCTTCTCTTCAAGAACAGCAGGAGTTAATAACAACTCACGAAGTTTAGTATCGATCTCAAGAGCAACCTCTGGGTTTTCACGTAGGTATTTACCAGCGTTAGCTTTACCTTGACCGATCTTGTCGCCCTTGTAGCTGTACCAAGCGCCTGCTTTTTCTACTAGCTTATTCTTAACACCTAGGTCGATAAGCTCACCTTCACGGTTGAAGCCTTTGCCATAAAGAATTTGAGTTTCAGCTTGTTTGAATGGTGCAGCAATCTTGTTCTTAACAACCTTGATACGCGTTTCATTACCAACAACTTCATCACCATCCTTAATCGCACCTGTACGGCGAATATCAAGACGAACAGATGCGTAGAACTTAAGCGCATTACCACCAGTTGTTGTTTCTGGATTACCGAACATCACACCAATCTTCATACGAATTTGGTTAATGAAGATAGCCATACAATTAGACTGCTTAAGGTTACCTGTTAGCTTACGCATTGCTTGAGAAAGCATACGAGCTTGAAGACCCATGTGGCTATCGCCCATTTCGCCTTCAATTTCCGCTTTAGGTGTCAGTGCAGCTACTGAGTCAATAACAAGAACGTCGATAGCACCTGAACGAGCTAGAGCGTCACAGATTTCTAATGCTTGCTCACCCGTATCAGGTTGAGAAACAAGAAGCGCGTCGATATCAACACCAAGCTTCTGAGCGTAAATAGGGTCAAGTGCGTGCTCCGCATCAACGAATGCACACGTTTTACCTACTTTCTGTGCTGCAGCAATAAGCTCAAGCGTTAACGTTGTTTTACCTGATGATTCTGGGCCGTAAACTTCAACGATACGACCCATTGGAAGGCCACCAGCACCTAGTGCGATATCTAGAGATAGAGAACCTGTAGAAATAGTTTCTACGTCCATTGTGCGGTTGTCACCAAGACGCATGATCGAACCTTTACCAAATTGTTTTTCAATCTGACCAAGGGCTGCGGCTAACGCTTTTTGTTTATTCTCGTCCATTTCTATCTCCACATAATCGGTTGTCTCAACAAGCGATTTAGAATCTATTTCTAACCCACATAGGGGTGACTAATTGGCTTTCATTATACTGTTGATTCATACAGTGTCTATACCTGTGTGAAAATAATTTGTACAAATGTTATCTGTCTTCCATTGAGAGGTAATCATAAATAACTTGCAGGGCATGGTGCGTCGCTTGTTGGCGTACTTGTGATCTATCACCTGTAAATACATTCGTTTCTACTTTATTCCACCCATCACAGGCCTTCCAAGCAAAACACACCGTCCCTACAGGTTTATCTTCCGAGCCACCACCAGGACCGGCAATACCACTTATCGATACCGAAATTGTGCCATTTGAATTTTGCAACGCACCATCAGCCATTTCGATTACTACAGGCTCACTGACAGCACCAAACTTAACTAAGGTTTCAGACTGAACACCGATCATCTCTTGCTTTGCTTCATTACTGTAGGTAACAAAGGCGCGATCAAACCATGCTGAACTTCCAGCAATATCTGTAATAGCGGTCGCTACACCTCCACCAGTGCAAGATTCAGCCGTCACTAAGATATGTTGGTGTTTAGCGAGTAAATGTCCAAGCTGTTCACTAAGAACTTGAATCGTATACATCATCGGCTTCCTTTATCTACGGTCATATCATTTGGATTTGCATCTTTTCGCATGTGTCGCTTTTCGCACGAAACGCTTTCACGTATCCTAAGCCGCAATAGAAATAAACGAAAGAAGTTAACTGTGAAAGCCGATCAAAAACATACTCCCATGATGCAGCAGTATCTGAAACTCAAAGCAGAAAACCCAGAAATTCTGCTGTTCTATCGCATGGGCGATTTCTACGAGCTTTTCTACGATGACGCTAAAAAAGCCTCTCAACTACTCGATATTTCACTGACTAAGCGTGGCTCTTCAAATGGTGAGCCAATTCCTATGGCGGGTGTTCCATACCATGCTGTTGAAGGGTATCTTGCGAAGTTAGTGCAGTTGGGCGAGTCCGTAGCAATTTGTGAGCAGATTGGTAATCCAGCAACTTCAAAGGGCCCTGTTGAGCGCGCGGTTGTGCGTATCGTGACACCGGGTACCGTAACCGACGAAGCCCTGCTTTCTGAGCGAGTCGACAACTTAATCGCCGCTATTTACCACCACAATGGTAAATTTGGCTACGCGACGCTTGATATTACTTCTGGTCGATTCCAGCTATGTGAGCCGGAAACCGAAGAAGCAATGGCGGCAGAATTGCAGAGAACGTCACCACGTGAACTGCTATTCCCTGAAGATTTCGAACCTGTAAATTTGATGGCAAGTCGTAATGGCAATCGCCGTCGTCCAGTATGGGAATTTGAATTAGATACAGCTAAGCAACAACTCAATCAACAATTTGGTACTCGCGATCTTGTTGGCTTTGGCGTAGAAAATGCGAAGCTCGGTTTGTGTGCTGCGGGTTGTCTGATCCAATACGTTAAAGATACCCAACGAACAGCCCTTCCGCATATCCGTTCACTCACAATGGATAAACAAGATCACTCAGTGATCCTTGATGCGGCAACTCGCCGTAACCTAGAGATCACTCAAAACTTATCGGGCGGCACTGATAATACCCTTGCCGAAGTGCTTGATCACACCGCAACCGCTATGGGCAGTCGTATGCTTAAGCGTTGGTTACATCAACCAATGCGCAATATCTCAGCACTCGATCAGCGCCTAGACGCGATAGGTGAAATGAAAGATTTGGCTCTATTCACAGAGCTACAACCAACCTTAAAACAGATCGGTGATATCGAACGCATTCTTGCTCGATTAGCACTTCGTTCAGCGCGTCCTCGCGATATGGCTCGTCTTCGCCAAGCAATGGAATACTTACCAGAGCTTGCTGAAACACTGACGCAACTTAAACACCCATATCTTACTCAACTTGCTCAATATGCTTCTCCTTTGGGTGAAGTTTCTGAACTACTTGAGCGTGCGATCAAAGAAAACCCACCGGTGGTTATCCGAGATGGTGGTGTGATTGCAGAAGGCTATAATACCGAGTTAGACGAATGGCGTGACCTTGCAGCGGGCGCAACAGAGTTTCTTGACAAGCTTGAGCAAGAAGAGCGTGAACGCCATGGCATCGACACGCTTAAAGTTGGCTACAACAACGTACACGGATTCTTCATTCAAGTAAGCCGCGGGCAGAGCCATCTTGTGCCACCACACTATGTTCGCCGTCAAACGCTTAAAAATGCAGAACGCTACATTATTCCCGAGCTAAAAGAGCATGAAGATAAAGTCCTCAACTCAAAATCGAAAGCCCTGGCTATCGAGAAGCAGTTGTGGGAAGAGTTATTTGATTTGTTACTGCCTTATCTAGAGCAACTGCAAAATATCGCTTCTTCTGTATCTCAGCTTGATGTTCTGCAAAACTTAGCCGAACGTGCAGACACTCTTGATTACTGCCGTCCAACGATGACAGAGTCAGCTGGTGTGCAAATTCAAGCAGGTCGTCATCCTGTAGTGGAACAAGTGATGGACGAACCTTTCATTGCGAACCCTATCGACCTCAATGATCAACGTAAAATGCTGATCATCACAGGTCCAAACATGGGTGGTAAGTCGACCTACATGCGTCAGACCGCACTCATTGCGCTGATGGCTCATATCGGTTGTTATGTACCAGCAGAAAGCGCGACGATTGGCTCTATCGACCGTATCTTTACGCGTATTGGCGCATCGGATGATTTAGCTTCGGGTCGTTCAACTTTCATGGTTGAGATGACAGAGACCGCGAATATTCTGCATAACGCTACACCAAATAGCCTTGTGCTAATGGATGAGATCGGCCGCGGCACCAGCACTTATGATGGCCTATCACTGGCTTGGGCAAGTGCTGAATGGCTAGCTAATCAAATCAATGCGATGACACTATTTGCAACGCACTACTTTGAACTAACTGAACTGCCTAACCAACTTCCAACCTTAGCGAACGTACACTTAGACGCAGTTGAACACGGTGACAGCATTGCCTTTATGCACGCAGTGCAAGAAGGTGCTGCAAGTAAATCTTACGGCCTCGCTGTAGCTGGATTGGCTGGTGTACCTAAAGCGGTCATCAAGAATGCACGCACGAAGCTGACTCAGTTAGAGTCATTGAGTATCGACTCTCCAACCTCAAAGCCAAGCGGCGTCGATATAGCGAACCAACTGAGCCTGATACCTGAACCAAGTGAAGTAGAACAAGCACTGGCGAATGTTGATCCTGATGATCTAACCCCTCGCCAAGCATTAGAAGAGCTCTACCGCTTGAAGAAACTACTCTAATTAAAATAACCAAGCGCTGTGTTTTCTAGCTAAGATAGAGCTAGACCAAAAACTAAAAAACGCTGACATTTGGTCAGCGTTTTATTATTTCGAGATCGTGGAATATCGTTTAGTCGTTTTCAACGTTAAACAGGTTTTCCATGTTCAGACCTTGCTTGATCAGAATCTCTCGTAGACGGCGAAGACCTTCAACTTGGATTTGACGAACACGTTCACGAGTCAGGCAGATTTCACGGCCTACTTCTTCTAACGTTGACGGTTCATAGCCAAGTAGTCCAAAGCGACGTGCAAGCACCTCTTTCTGTTTCGGGTTCAGCTCATCTAGCCAGAAAATCAACGAGTTCTTGATATCGCTATCTTGAGTTGAAACCTCAGGATCGGAATTGTTGATGTCCGGAATAATATCCAACAGTGCTTTCTCACCGTCACCACCAATTGGCGTATCAACGGAGCTCACTCGCTCGTTTAAACGAAGCATCTTGCTCACATCACCAACTGGCTTGTCTAGCTTAGTAGCAATTTCTTCAGCCGTTGGTTCATGGTCAAGCTTTTGTGATAACTCTCTTGCTGTACGTAGGTAGATGTTCAGCTCTTTCACAACATGGATTGGCAAACGGATGGTGCGAGTCTGATTCATTAAAGCACGTTCAATGGTTTGACGAATCCACCATGTCGCGTAAGTTGAAAAGCGGAAACCTCGCTCTGGGTCAAACTTCTCTACGGCGCGAATCAAGCCTAGGTTGCCTTCTTCAATTAGATCGAGAAGTGCCAAACCACGGTTGCTATAACGACGAGATATTTTAACCACCAAACGCAGGTTACTTTCAATCATGCGTTTGCGGGCCGCTTCATCACCGCGTAGAGCTCGACGTGCATAAAGCACTTCTTCTTCAGCGGTTAGTAGTGGTGAGAAACCAATTTCGCCTAAGTAGAGTTGAGTAGCATCTAAACTTTTAGACGTAACTTCAGCTTCTTCTTTCGCTTCGGTTTTCTTAGTGACTGTTCGTTTTGCTTTTCCAAGTGTTTCCGATTCCGTGGTTACTTGGTTAAGATCGAACTCTTCTTTGGTTACTGCATTGCTTATACTCATAACGCCTCCCCCTGGCGAAATTAGCATGACATCACAACTTTATATGTCGCTAAATGACTATGTCACTCCATACAATATGTATTATTTGCATATTGTATTTAAGGCAAATATCGTTTTGGATTAACGGACTTACCTTGGTAACGAATCTCAAAGTGCAGCCTAACACTGCTGGCTCCAGAGCTTCCCATTGTTGCAATCTTCTGCCCTGGTTTCACACTTTGCCCTTCAGATACTAATAGTCGGTCGTTATGCGCGTATGCACTTAAGTAATTATCATTATGCTTCACAATCACTAGATTGCCGTAGCCTCGTAATGCATTACCCGAATAAACAACCGTTCCCCCTGCAGTAGATACTATTGGCTGACCTCGCTGTCCTGCTATGTCTATGCCTTTATTTCCTTGTTCGCCTACAGAGAAATTCTTGATTACTCTCCCTTTAGTTGGCCATAACCATTTGGATACTTTATCACTTGTTGGTTTGGTGGACGGTGTAACATTCTGTTTACCTTTAGAACCAACATACTCCTTTGATTTGGATTGTTCAACCTTCTTTGGTGGATCTTTTTTAACCACTTTAGTCGTAGTTTGAGTTGGCGCAGGTTTAGAGTTTTTACTCTTTTTAGGCGTAGTTTTAGGGGTACTTGCTGTCGATGACGTAGTGGATGCCGATGATGTAGTGGATGCCGCGACAGGCGCAGCAACTGCTGCAACCGCCACTGTTGATTTACCATACGCTGGTGCGCTGTAGCTCGGGCGCCACAACTTAAGCTTCTGCCCTGGGTGGATTGTATAAGGAGCAGAGAGCTTGTTATAACTAACTAAATCGTTAACGTCTTTGTTCGTCACATAAGCAATAAAATAAAGCGTATCGCCTTTTTTCACTTCGTAGTAACTACCGCGATAGCTGCCACGATCAATCGAAGAGTATTTTTTATTTAAGCTTGAAACTGGCGCAGGCGAATTCGCTGCACACCCAACAAGGGCACAGCTAAGTAGTAAAGCACTTACTTTTAACAACTTCGAACGCATCGACTCTCTACCCACCTACACCATTAGTCTTGTTATTAAGCTAGTTCACCGGGAACAAGAGGTACAAATCTCACCATCTCGATCACGCTCGATAAAAACTCGTCACCATGGCGAACAATCTTCAACAATTGTTGTTCGTCATCACCAACAGGGATTAATAAACGGCCGCCATCTTTCAACTGCTGTAAAAGAGCCTGAGGAATCGACTCTGCAGCTGCGGTGACAATAATCGCATCAAAAGGCGCCTTGGAAGACCATCCTTGCCAGCCATCACCATGTTTGGTTGAAATATTGTAGAAATCGAGTTGCTTCAACCTGCGTTTAGCATCCCATTGTAGAGACTTTATTCGTTCAACCGAATACACATGGTCAACAAGTTGAGCTAGTACAGCGGTTTGATAACCAGAACCCGTGCCAATTTCCAAAACACGGCTATCTTGTTGTAGTTCAAGTAACTCTGTCATTTTAGCAACGATGTACGGCTGAGAGATCGTCTGCCCTTGTCCAATAGGCAGCGCATTATTATCATAAGCTTGATGATGCATCGCCTGCGACAAAAAACTCTCTCTTGGTAATTGGTAAATCGCATCAAGCACTTTCTGATCTTGAATGCCATTTTCAATCAGAAAAGTAACTAAACGCTCTGCTTGTGGATTACTCACTTACTTCTCTCCTAACCATGTCGCCATCGCACCCAACGACTCATGCGCCGTTAAATCAACCTGTAGCGGTGTTACCGATACAAAACCATGCTCTATCGCATAAAAGTCCGTACCTTCACCAGCATCTTGTTCTTTTCCCGGAGGACCAAGCCAATAAATATCATGCCCGCGAGGATCTTTCTGCTTAATCATATCTTCAGCATGATGACGAGCTCCTAAGCGCGTCACTTGAGTACCAGACAGTTGATCCAAGGCTAAGTCAGGAACATTAATGTTTAGTAGGCGATTGGTCGGGATTGGATTTGCTAAATGTTGTTCGACGATACGACGAGCAATAACTGCCGCTGTCTTAAAATGTTTTTTTCCAACCAGAGAAAACGCCACTGACTGAACACCTAAAAAGTGCCCTTCCATTGCTGCTGCTACTGTACCTGAATAAAGCACATCATCACCAAGGTTAGCACCGTGATTAATACCCGTTAAAACCAGATCAGGCATCTCATTTTTGAGTAGTTCATTTAACGCAAAATGCACACAATCTGTTGGTGTCCCTTGTACCGAATAGGTATTTTCAGCAATCTCTTGAACACGAAGAGGTTGTTCTAAAGTTAATGAATTTGAAGCTCCCGAACGATTACGATCAGGTGCAACAATGATAATTTCAGCAAGATCACGTAATTCATTTGCCAGCTCATGAATACCTTGAGCGTGCACACCATCATCGTTGCTGAGTAAAATCTTCATCTTGTTTCCTTTCTTTTGTTCCATGCCAAGTGACTCAAATTCCCATATCAAGCCACTTAGCTCCAAACTGAATCATTACTGCTCGTAGCTTCTCTCTACGTGAACTTCTTCGACAAGTTCACGAACGATAGCGGTAGCAAAACAACCCGCATCAAGAGAAAACTTAAGAGTAATATTATCTTCGTCCACTTCCCAAGTTAAACCAGTAGGCTTCAACGAAGCTTCACGGCGATCATGGCGCATGCGGTTACCGCAAATAAGCGCCATTAGATCCGGTTCAGCATCAAGGTGTTTTTGCTCTAAAGCTTGAGACGCATCAATTGTAGGTAACGCATTATCTCCAGCCAAAGCAACCGTAATAAACGAAGAGCCGTTCTCGATGTCTTGATTTACCGCTTCGATATTATCCGCAGTTACCACTAGTTGAGCACCGTCTTTCACGACAATATCGCCAACCAGTGCCGATGCACACGCATCTTGCTTGATACGGTCTGAAAGGATCAGGTTGTAAATCCAAGAACGAGCTGCAGAAAGGTACAAGCTGCGCTTATTCTGATTACGCGTACGAACATTTTCACGCCCCCAACGTCGAGCTTCAGATAAGTTGTTACCTTCATTACCAAAACGCTGAGCTCCGAAGTAATTTGGCACGCCGACTTGAGCGACTTTTTCTAAACGCTTTACCACATCATCACAATCAGTTACTTCAGACAAAGTCAGCTCAAATTGGTTGCCAACTAAATCACCTGGACGTAACTTTTTGTTGTGTCGTGCCATCGCCAAGATCTCAATGCTTGGATACTGTGCTAAGAAATCTGAAAAGTCAGGCTGACCTTTAGGTAGGTGTACGCTCAACCATTGCTCGGTAACCGCGTGACGGTCTTTCAAACCAGCCCAACTCACGTCCTTCGACTTAACACCACATGCTTTAGCCAGCTCATTTGCTACGAAGCTCGTGTTTTCACCAGTTTTACGAATACGAACCATTAGGTGTTCGCCTTCACCAGTAAACTCAAAACCTAAGTCTTCATTAACGACAAAGTGTTCGGCTTTTGCTTTTAGTTTTGCTTTCGCAGTTGGTTTACCGTTTAGGTAAGCCAATGAAGATAAAATATCTGACATGCTGTTCTTTTCGTGTTGGTGCTTACGCACTTTTAGTAATTAGGACTACCGCTTCACATGCAATGCCCTCTTTGCGACCTGTAAAACCTAAACGCTCAGTAGTCGTCGCTTTTACATTCACATTGCCAATGCTGGTTTCTAAATCTTGTGCAATAGCTTGGCACATAGAGTCTATATGAGGAGCCATTTTAGGCGCTTGCGCCATGATAGTAATATCTGCATTACCAATCACATAACCTTGCTCTTTTACTCGACGGTACACATCTTTAAGCAATTCACGACTATCTGCGCCTTTCCATTCATCATCCGTATCAGGGAAATGACGACCAATATCACCCGCTGCAATTGAACCCAGTAAAGCATCGCATAATGCGTGTAGGGCAACATCACCGTCTGAGTGTGCGATAAGCCCTTGCTCGTAAGGAATACTAACGCCACCAATAATTACCGGGCCTTCACCACCAAACTTATGTACATCAAAGCCGTGACCAATACGAATCATCATTATTCCTTATTCTGACTTAAATAAAACTCAGCCAAAGCTAAATCTTCAGGCTGAGTAATCTTAAAATTATCTGAACGCCCCGCTATTAAGGCTGGAGATAAACCTTTCCACTCAAAAGCAGAGGCTTCATCTGTAATTGAAACACCTTGCTCTAACGCCTGACTCAATGCGTTACGTAAAGGCTTAGTTCGAAACATTTGTGGTGTAAGGGCGTGCCATAAATCGGCTCGATCAACGGTATGCTCAACCTGCCCTTGGGCACCTCGCTTCATCGTATCGCGAACAGGCGCAGCTAAAATAGCCCCTACCTCATGGTTCATCGCACCTGAAATCAACTTGTCGATATCACTCAATTGAACACAAGGTCTTGCTGCATCGTGGACCATAACCCAATCACCGAGTTGCTGTCGCGCGATATAATCTAAGGCAGAGAGGACGGAATCAGCTCTCTCGCTCCCACCAGACACTCTGAGCACTTGTGGATTATGATTAAGCGTAAGCTCTGGGTAGTAAGGATCATCGTCACTAACCGCAACCACAATTTGCGACACTTGTGGATGAGAAAGTAACTTCTCAACGGTGTGCTCTAAAATGGTTGTGCCGTGAATCTTAAGATATTGCTTAGGTCGGTCAGCCTTCATTCGGCTACCAATACCAGCTGCTGGTACGACCGCTACAACGCTTTGAAGTTGTGTAGACATTAATGAGATTCCTCACCAATTATGCGGTAAAACGTTTCGCCTTCTTTCACCATCCCAAGCTCATGACGAGCACGCTCTTCTATTGCGTCTAAGCCTTGGCGCAGATCATCAATCTCAGCAAACATTTCTGCATTTCGAATATGCAGCTTTTCATTTACTTGTTGTTGAACTTGGATTTCGTTGTTCACACCGTAGTAATCAGAAATACCATTTTTACCGAGCCACAGTGTATGTTGTAGCCAGCCAAACACTATGAGCAGTACTAAAGCAAAAATTCGCATAACACCTTTCGCCGGTTGAAAAAGAAGGAACTAGAATAAGGCACATATATACCATAATGCGCTTATTGGTGCGAGATATGTGGAGCTAGGGAATAAATAAGTCGGGGGGACTATTATTGTTCGTAACACGCGATGAGATTATCAACGCCCTCCTCCGTAGGTCTCGAGAATGACGAATTGTAGGTATAAAAAGGACAGTTTAATAAGTTCACTTTTATACAGGCAAAAAAATACCCCGCATAAGCGAGGCATTTAAAAAGCTTAGATGAATAATTCGCTAGGAATTATTGACCTTTAACTTCTTTAAGACCGTTGAAAGGAGCTTTAGAACCTAGAGCTTCTTCGATACGGATAAGTTGGTTGTACTTAGCAACACGGTCAGAACGGCTCATAGAACCAGTTTTGATTTGACCTGCAGCTGTACCTACCGCTAGATCAGCGATAGTTGCATCTTCAGTTTCGCCAGAACGGTGAGAGATTACTGCAGTGTAGCCAGCGTCTTTAGCCATCTTGATAGCAGCTAAAGTCTCTGTTAGAGAACCGATTTGGTTGAACTTGATAAGGATAGAGTTAGCTACGCCTTTCTCGATACCTTCAGCAAGGATCTTAGTGTTTGTAACGAACAGATCGTCACCAACGATTTGAAGCTTGTCGCCTAGAAGTTCAGTTTGGTGCTTGAAGCCATCCCAATCTGACTCATCAAGACCGTCTTCGATAGAAACGATTGGGAAGTTGTTCGCTAGCTCAGCTAGGTAGTGGTTGAACTCTTCAGAAGTGAAAGTTTTACCTTCGCCCTTCATGTTGTAGATACCAGCTTCTTTGTCGAAGAACTCAGATGCTGCACAGTCCATAGCAAGAGTAACGTCTTTACCTAGTTCGTAACCAGCAGCTGCAACAGCTTCTGCGATAACTTCTAGAGCTTCAGCGTTAGACTTAAGGTTAGGAGCGAAACCACCTTCATCACCAACTGCAGTGCTGTAGCCTTTAGACTTAAGAACTTTAGCTAGGTTGTGGAATACTTCAGCGCCGATACGTAGACCTTCTTTAAGAGTTTTAGCGCCAACTGGTTGGATCATGAACTCTTGGATGTCAACGTTGTTATCTGCGTGCTCACCACCGTTGATGATGTTCATCATTGGTAGAGGCATAGAGAACTGACCAGCAGTACCGTTTAGCTCAGCAATGTGCTCGTATAGAGGCATGCCTTTCGCAGCAGCAGCAGCTTTTGCGTTAGCTAGAGATACAGCTAGGATAGCGTTCGCGCCAAACTTAGACTTGTTATCAGTACCGTCTAGGTCAAGCATGATTTGGTCAACGTCAGCTTGTGCTTTAGCGTCAGAACCTACTAGAGCTTCAGCGATTGGGCCGTTTACAGCTTCAATAGCTTTAAGAACACCTTTACCTAGGAAACGTGATTTGTCGCCGTCACGTAGCTCAAGAGCTTCGCGAGAACCAGTAGATGCGCCAGATGGAGCAGCAGCCATACCTACGAAACCGCCTTCTAGGTGTACTTCAGCTTCTACAGTTGGGTTACCACGTGAATCGATGATTTCACGACCTAGAACTTTAACGATCTTAGACATTGAATGTTTCCTTCTCGTTGAATATATATAAATGTCAAATTTAAAAGGTAGCAGCACAACTTACGCAGCTACCTGTATTCCTTTTTACTTTTCTAATTCGCCGCGCTGATATTCACCAGCTGCTTTAACGAAACCTGCAAACAATGGGTGACCATCGCGAGGTGTTGAAGTGAACTCTGGGTGGAATTGAGCAGCAACGAACCATGGGTGGTTCGGGTTCTCAATAACTTCAACCAGTTTCTTGTCCGCAGATAGACCTGATACTTTTAGGCCCGCTTTTTCAATTTGTGGACGAAGATTATTGTTCACTTCGTAACGGTGACGGTGACGTTCATGGATCGTCGCGCTACCGTATAATTCGTAAGCCTTAGTACCTTTAGCAAGGTGACAAAGCTGTGAACCTAGACGCATAGTACCACCTAGGTCGGATTTTTCAGTACGTTCTTCAACTTTACCTTCGCCGTCGATCCATTCAGTGATTAGGCCAACAACAGGGTATTTAGTTTCCTTACAGAATTCAGAAGAGTGTGCTCCTTCCATCTTCGCAACGTTACGAGCGTACTCAATAAGAGCAACTTGCATACCCAGACAGATACCTAAGTAAGGTACTTTGTTTTCACGAGCGTATTGAGCAGCAAGAATCTTACCTTCAACACCACGATCGCCAAAGCCACCAGGAACTAGGATTGCGTCTAGGCCTTCTAAAATTTCTACGCCTTTTGACTCAACATCTTGAGAGTCTACGTATTTAATTGTGACGCTTAGGCGGTTTTTCAAGCCTGCGTGCTTAAGTGCTTCGTTTACTGATTTGTATGCATCAGGTAGTTCAATGTACTTACCAACCATACCAATCGTCACTTCACCCGTTGGGTTAGCTTCTTCGTAAATTACTTGTTCCCACTCAGACAGATCAGCTTCTGGTGCATTGATACCGAAACGCGTACACACAAGATCATCAATGCCTTGTGCACGGATTAACTGTGGGATCTTGTAGATAGAATCTACGTCTTTCATCGAGATAACGGCTTTTTCTTGTACATTACAGAAAAGAGCAATTTTCTTACGTTCGTTTGCTGGGATAACACGATCTGAACGACAAACTAGGATGTCAGGTTGGATACCGATAGAAAGTAGCTCTTTTACAGAGTGTTGCGTTGGCTTAGTTTTCACTTCACCTGCAGCCGCTAGGTAAGGAACTAGAGTTAAGTGCATGAACATTGCGCGTTCACGACCTAATTCGACAGCTAGCTGACGAATCGCTTCCATGAATGGTAGAGATTCGATGTCACCAACAGTACCACCAACTTCAACAAGCGCGATATCGTGGCCTTTAGCACCAGAGATTACGCGTTCTTTAATAGAGTTAGTAATATGAGGGATAACCTGGATTGTTGCACCTAGGTAATCACCGCGACGTTCATTACGTAGAACGTCAGCATAAACACGACCTGCTGTGAAGTTGTTACGCTTAGTCATCTTGGTGCGAATGAATCGCTCGTAGTGACCAAGGTCAAGGTCAGTTTCAGCGCCATCTTCCGTAACGAACACTTCACCGTGTTGAGTCGGGCTCATAGTGCCTGGATCAACGTTGATGTAAGGGTCAAGCTTCATCATAGTCACTTTAAGACCACGAGCTTCTAAAATAGCCGCAAGAGATGCTGCTGCAATACCTTTACCTAGAGAGGATACAACCCCGCCAGTAACAAAAATGTAATTTGTCGTCATGTTTAACCTGAAATTGGTTGAATGAGGGAAATGGATTACTTCTGGACGGGATGAAAATATACCAGAAGCCCCTTATCGCCACAACGTGAAATCTATCACACTGCTATTTTTTATTTTTTGCTTCAAATCAATTCATGATAAATGCTTTGGTTATCTTTTCTCCGCCACTTTGACTTCATCCCACATAGAATCAAGCTGTTGTAGTGAAAAATCGGTTAAATCCTTATCTTGTTGGCGAACTATTTGTTCGACGCCTTTAAAACGTCGTGAAAATTTCAGATTTGCTTTTGTCAGAGCCGATTCCGGATTTTTTCCCAGATGTCGGACCAAATTAACCGTCGCAAACAGTAAATCACCCAACTCTTCTTCAACCAGGTCTTCATTTGGTGTCACTTGAAGCGCTTCTTCTAGCACCTCATCGACTTCCTCTAAAACCTTATCTGCAACTGGACCGATAGAGTCCCAATCAAAGCCGTATTTTGCGACTTGTTTTTGAATCTTTGTAGCACGCGAAAGTGCAGGCAGAGAGTTTGGTATTGAGTCTAGAATACTTTCCTGAGTTTTTCCTGCCTCGGCTTTTTCTTTGGCCTTTTCAGCTTCCCAGTTAGCATTAATTTCTTCATCACTTGCAAATTCGGTATCAGAAAAAACATGCGGATGGCGGCGTGTTAGTTTCTCATTGATACCGTCGACCACATCAGAGAACTCAAACAAGCCCTGCTCTTTTGCTAATTGGCTGTAGAAGATTACCTGAAACAACAAGTCACCCAACTCTTCTTGCAGGTTCGGCCAGTCTTTGTTGTGAATCGCGTCCACCACCTCATATGTTTCTTCGATAGTATGCGGCACAATTGTTTCAAAGTTTTGTTTCAAATCCCAAGGACAGCCACCTTCAGGATCGCGCAGCTTAGTCATAATCTGTTCAAGTTGTTCAATCGGGTGATTCATCATTTTCTTCCTATTCACTGTCTTTGATTTTTTAAATTTATAGCTTCACTGAAACTAAAAGGTACTCAAACTAAAAGATATTAGAACTAAAAAAGGTGAGCAGCCAAAACCACTCACCTTTGTTGATACTGTCTAATTCTCTAAATAATTGAAACTGTGGCTAGGCGACAAGCAAGCGAAACTCCTGAGCATAGCTTGTCTATGTGATTGAGCGAGTGCGCTCAGGCAACAACGCCATCAGCTTCAAGTATGACGAGAATTTTAGCCTAGGCGTTTTACGCTCATGACATCTTTGATTTGTTCTACTCGGCTAGTCACTCGACTCAGAATTTCAATATTGGTCACTTCCAAATCAAAATCCATCACCGATAGCTGACGTTTGTAGTCGATACGGCTCTTCATTGTCGTCACACTAATCTTTTCATTTGAAAACAAAGAGGTGATATCTTTCAATAAGCCATTCCGCTCTAGCGCTTCAACACGCAGCGTTAGGATATATGATCCAACGAAGCCATTACCCCAGACGGTATCAATGATACGCTCTGGTGCGTGCAGGTGAAGCTCACCTAATTGCTCACAATCAGCCCGGTGAACTGAGATACCACGCCCTTGAGTGATATAACCTTTGATTGTATCGCCAGGGATAGGTTGGCAACAACGCGCTAAATGCGTCATCAGGTTATCAACGCCTTCAACGACAACCGCATCTTTCTTAGGGCGGCTTTGTTGCGCGGGTTTGTTTTCTGACTCAAGCAGTTTCTCTAACGCTTTTTTGTCTTCTTCTTCCGCTGTTGGTTTGTTAACCAAGGCATTAATGTGATTAACCACTTGGTTAATACGCAAATCGCCACTACCAATACCAGCATAGAGTTCATCTGGCGTATTTACATTGAAACGTTTCAAAGCATATTGATCGGCATCTTTTAGGGTTGCACCCACTTTGGCTAGTTCAACCTCAAGGATGTCTCGACCCGCTTCTAGATTTTTCTCACGACTTTGAGCACGGAACCATGCGTTAATTTTTGCACGAGCACGACCAGAATGAACGAAGCCTGTGGTTGGGTTTAGCCAGTCACGTGAAGGGTTCGGTTCTTTCTGGGTGATGATTTCAACTTGATCACCCATTGATAGCTTATGAGTGAATGGGACGATTCGACCAGCAACTTTGGCACCGATACAACGGTGTCCAACCATCGAGTGGATGTGGTAAGCGAAGTCCAGTGGGGTTGCACCCATAGGTAAATCAACCACGTCACCTCGTGGTGTAAAGGCATAAACGCGGTCATCGAATACTTGGCTACGAACTTCATCCAGCATCTCGCCAGAATCAGACATCTCTTCTTGCCAGTCGATAAGTTTACGCAACCAAGTAATTTTCTCGTCGTAACCACTGCGTCCGCTTGAAGCACCTTCTTTGTACTTCCAGTGCGCAGCGACACCAAGCTCAGAGTCTTCATGCATCTGCTTGGTACGGATTTGAATCTCAATGGTCTTGCCTTCAGGGCCCAGAACTACAGTATGAATTGATTGGTAACCATTTGGCTTAGGGTTCGCCACGTAGTCATCAAATTCACTTGGTAAGTGTTTGTATTTGGTGTGAACCACACCTAAACCGGCATAACAGTCTTGCAGTTGGTCTGCGATAATACGCACTGCACGCACATCAAAAAGCTCATCAAACGCTAAGCCTTTCTTCTGCATTTTACGCCAGATACTGTAGATGTGTTTTGGTCGACCGCTGACTTCCGCATTAATGCTTGAACGCTTCATTTCTGCCGTTAAGTCATCAACAAAGTCTGTGATGTATTGTTCTCGGACGATACGACGCTCAGACAGCTGTTTAGCAATCTGCTTATAAGTGTCGGGTTGTTGATAACGGAACGCGTAATCTTCGATTTCCCACTTCAGCTGACCAATACCTAAACGGTTAGCAAGTGGAGCATAAATATTAGAACACTCTTTTGCTGCCGCACGGCGCACAGCATCAGGGGCCTTTTTCACTTCAATAAGGTTACAAATTCGCTCTGCTAGCTTGATGACTACGCAGCGGAAGTCATCGACCATCGCCAGTAGCATACGACGAACGTTATCGACTTGACCCGAGGCAGCACTGCCTTCAAGGGTCACGTTTAGCTGGCCTAACGCCGCCATTTCTTCAACGCCATCAATCAGCTTTACGGTTTCTTTGCCGTAGTATTCTTCAAACGCTTCACGCTCAAAAACACCACTTGAGACGACTGGGAAAAGTTGTGCAGCGATCAACGTCGCACGGTCCATAGACAGCGTAACCAAGATTTCGATCATCTCACGCCCACGCCAAAGCAGGAGAGACGCTTGATCGTGATCTTTTAACAGCTCTTCACAGTGACGATAAACTTTGATCAGTTTATTCGAGGTCTTTGCGTCTTGATTCAATGACGCAATCCAACTTTCTAGCTCAAACTGTTCGCTTGGGTTTAAATGTGCGCTTCTTACCGCAACCATCATGCCTTCCTAGTTATTATGTTTTATACCCAATTCAATATGACTAACTGATTCCAAGTTAGTTCGACCATATTGATATCAGCGCAGGCTTTCCTGCACCTTTTTGATTCATTTTGAAGCCTTATTTATAGGCCTCTAAGCCTTGATAAAGAGAGCCATCGATTCTAGATGACTGGTGTGCGGGAACATGTCTAGCATACCCAATTTGGCCAATTGATAGCCTTGTTTTTCTAAGCTCTCAGAATCTCTAGCTAGAGTAGCAGGATTACACGAAACATAAACCACACGCTTCGCTCCTAGCGCTGAAATTTGATCAACGATCCCACTCGCTCCAGCACGGGCAGGGTCAAGCAATATTTTATCAAATTTCTCTTTTGCCCAAGGTTGTGAAGACAGCTCTTCTTCTAGGTTAGCTTGGTAGAAATCCGTATTGCTTAACTGGTTTAATGCTGCATTAGATGTGGCCTGTTGGACCATTTCATCTACACCTTCAACACCCACCACAAATGCCGATTGTTGCGCGATCGGTAAACTGAAGTTACCCAGGCCGCAGAACAGATCAAGCACTCGCTCATCGGCTTGAGGTTCTAGCCATTCAATCGCTTGAGCAACCATTTTCTGGTTCACTTTCTGGTTTACTTGAATAAAGTGGTTTGGTTCAAACGGTAACATTACGCCAGTTTCGCTATAAGAAGGCGTATCGCCAACTAAACGAATAAGCTTGTCCGTTTCTGGCATAGTATACAACGTAGCACCTTCAACTTTAGCGAGTGCAATCAATGCTTGCTCATCTTTCTCAACCAAAGGCTTAAGATGACGTAGCACCATAACAGGGCCAGTATCGCCCAAAACCAATTCAACGTGTCCTAAAGACGTAAGGTTGCTGAAAGTATTGAGTAAACTTTTCAGCTTTGGCAGCAATATATTAAGGTGAGGATCCAGTACAGCACAGTCGGTGATGTTTTCAATCTGCTTACTTTGTTTCTTACGGAAACCGAATTGAAGCTGCTGTGTCTTCTTGTCAACAAATAGGCTGATACGCGCGCGACGTCGATAACCGGTTTCATCACCTACAATCGGCTGAGTAACTTCAGTATTCGCCGTTTGATATTGGCTCATCAAATGCGTCAAAGATTGTGATTTATGCTCAACCTGAGAAGAGTAACCAAGATGTTGAAGGTGACAGCCACCACACTGATTAAAGTGCTTACAAAATGGCTTTAATCGCAGCTCACTCGGTTTAAGTAATTTGATGAGTTTTGCTCGCGAAAACTTACTTTTGCTCTCAGTAAGTTGAATAACCACCTGCTCACCTGGCAATGCGCCATCAATGAAAACGGGTTTATTCTTCTGATAAGCGATGCCAGCGCCATTGTGATCCATTCGTTCAACCAAAACCGATTGATGCTTGGTCTCGAGTTGAGTTTTCTTTTTTGGTTGGAAAAAACGTGCCATTGCTTGTGCCTAATGTATCTTTTAATAAGTAATTGGTATCCAGGACTCACTATTATGTCTTGGAATCATTGTCGAACGTCACGGCTTTGATTAAGCTTACCGTTCACTTAACCGCCATTGTGTGCGTTATTTTCCCATATCCAGACCTCGATGTAATTAAAGAACATGACCAGATATGGCTTAAGAGCCCGTGTAATTACCTTAACTCTAGCTCCAACCCTGATTATTGGGCTGCTATTGAGTGCATTTTTCTCATTTAACCGCTATCAAGACCTTGAGGGTCAAGTGGTTAATACTGGTACTAGCATCATTGAACCACTGGCGATTGCGAGTGAATCAGGCATGAAACTCGAAAGTCGAGAGTCTGTTCGTCAGTTGATTAGCTATGCGCATCGAAAAAATTCTAAACTGGTGCGCAGTATCGCGGTATTTGATGAACGCCATGAGCTGTTTGTAACCTCAAACTTCCACCCAGACTTCGAAAGCCTTACCTACCCTAAAGATAAACCGATTCCGCATTTAAGCTCATCGAACCTACTCGATAACACGCTGATTCTTCGGACGCCTATCATCGCTGAGGGTCAGTACATCAACTCAGCCAATGGGCAGTCTCAAGCCAACCAAGCGATCGGTTATATTGCGATAGAGTTAGACCTGTCATCACTGCGATTACAGCAGTATCAAGAGGTGTTCTCTGCTTTCTTGGTATTAATTCTTGGGCTTGGGCTCTCTGGTGTATTTGCTTTTCGCTTGATGCATGACGTAACGCAACCGATCACACACATGAAAAATATGGTCGACCGAATTCGTCGTGGTCATCTCGATGTGCGTATCGAAGGAAAAATGCATGGTGAGCTAGACTCATTGAAAAACGGTATCAACGCGATGGCGGTATCGCTATCAGAATACCACGTCGAAATGCAGCACAGTATCGACCAAGCGACCTCAGATCTACGTGAAACGCTGGAGCAGTTAGAAATTCAAAACGTTGAGTTAGACATCGCGAAAAAACGAGCTCAAGAAGCGGCGCGAGTTAAGTCTGAATTTTTAGCGAATATGTCTCACGAACTGAGAACGCCGCTGAACGGGGTGATTGGTTTTACTCGTCAGATGCTTAAGACGCACCTATCGAACAGTCAAACTGATTACCTGCAAACCATTGAACGATCAGCCAACAACCTGCTTAGCATCATCAACGATATCTTGGACTTCTCGAAACTTGAAGCCGGCAAACTGGCTCTAGAGAACATTCCATTTGAGTTCCAAGCTAGCCTTGAAGAGGTAGTGAACCTTCAAGCAACCAATGCTCATGAGAAAGGGCTAGAGCTGACGCTTAAGATCGATCCGAAAGTTCCACCAGGTGTGGTAGGAGACCCACTCCGAATCCAGCAAATTCTAACCAACCTAGTAGGTAACTCAATTAAATTCACTGAGCGTGGCAACATAGACATCAGTGTTGAACTACGCTCTCAAACCGAAGATAGCATTGAGCTACAGTTCATGGTTCGAGATACCGGCATTGGTATCTCTGAGCGCCAACAAGCTCAACTATTCCAAGCGTTCAGCCAAGCCGATGCAAGTATTTCTCGTCGTTATGGAGGTACTGGTTTAGGCCTAGTTATTACCCAAAAGCTGGTGAGCCAGATGGGAGGAGAGATAAGCTTAACCAGTCGCCTACACCAAGGTTCTACGTTCTGGTTTACGTTGAGACTTTCTTCTACCGATATGCCAATGACAGAGCTTATCGAAACACAGTGCCTACAAGACAAACAGCTCCTGCTGATCGAACCAAATATGCAAGCGGCATCGATCACTCAGCAGATCTTGACCCAAGAAGGCTTAGTGGTCACTTATCGTTCGGTGATGCCGGACGAGTCTACCTCGTATGACTACGTTCTACTCAACCTTGCTGCAAATCAAGAATACCAATTTGATACCGTAAGTGGTTGGGCTATTGGCGCTAAGAAGATCGCTCAAAATGTAATTATAGGAACACCAAGTACCGAACTCGCGCTGGGTGAGCAATTAATGAAAGAGGTCGATGTTCAGTGCATAACCAAACCTCTCTCTCGTAAAAAACTGTTGCAAACTCTCGTCTCTAATCAGGCGCCAACTTTGATTGCACCAGCGATTGAGACTCACTCGGAAGAGAAGTTGCCGCTCACGGTATTAGCGGTTGATGACAACCCAGCCAACCTTAAATTGATTACCGCGTTGCTAAAAGAACGTGTAGAAACGGTCATAAGTTGCACCAGTGGTCAGCAAGCGATCGACAAGGCAACAGAAACACACTTTGATATCGTCTTCATGGACATTCAAATGCCTCAAATGGACGGTGTAACCGCTTGTCAGAACATTAAGAAACTGGCTAATAATGCGAATACACCCGTGATAGCCGTGACAGCTCATGCCATGATTGGCGAACGTGATCGACTGCTTGCAGCAGGTATGGATGACTACCTCACCAAGCCAATTGAAGAGCACGTTTTACAACAGGTATTGATACATTGGAGTTCGACATCAGAGGTTGAGCACATTGAAAAAATAGATCCAGCGCATCCGGCGGTATCCACTGAAATAGACAGTAGCCAAATATCAGAAACAGAAGCGAACGAACATAAGAACATCATCATTGATTGGCAAGCAGCAATGAAACAAGCCGCCAACAAAGAAGATCTCGCACGCGATATGCTGAAGATGCTAGTGGACTTTATCCCTGAGGTTTATGAGGCCGCAGATAAGGCCATTGAAGACAGTGATTACCCAGTTGAACAGTTGATACACATAATCCATAAGATGCATGGCAGCAGTTCATACAGTGGTGTCCCAAGGCTAAAATCGGTTTGTGCGACGATAGAGAAAGAGTTACGTTCCGGCACTTCCGTTGAAGATATCGAGCCAGAACTTTTTGAACTTCAAGATGAATTAGATAAGGTTCAAGCAACCGCAATTCATTATTTGAAACCGGCCAAGAGATAACAGCGGTAGAATGGCTGAGCGCTCTAAATGTAGACCAATAAAAAGCAGAGCCTATGAGCTCTGCTTTTTTTTCTAATTCTGAATTCGAACTAGATTAAGATTAGCGGTAATTTGTTTATGATTCGAGTAAGACCGTTGCTACTGCATAATGCCGCTCATCGGAAATAGTCAGATGGATCGACTTGGTTCCACTTGCTTCCGCAATTTCACGCGCTTTTTTATGCAGACTCAATACGGGCTTGCCATGCTCATCATTAGAAACCTCAAAGTCGTGAAAGGTCACACCAAGCGCGATGCCGGTGCCTAACGCCTTAGATGCAGCTTCTTTTGCCGCAAAACGCTTCGCAAGATAACGCCCTTTCTGCTTGAGTTGCTGAAATACTTCAAACTCAGAATCCGTCAAAATTCGCTGTGCGAAAGCGTCACCACTTCTCGACAACGCCTTTTCGACACGTTCAATTTCTGCGATATCTGTACCTAGTCCAACAACAGCCATGTTTACCCTACTACCAAATTTCTATCGATTAACTTTAACTATTTTACTGATTAACCGCTTAACGCTTACGACTAAACTACTTACTCGTTAAAGAACTAAGCGTTGTTGCGTGCTGTCTCCATTACGGCTTTCATGTCTGCAACGGCTTTGTTTAAACCATCAAAGACTGCGCGTCCCATGATCGAGTGGCCAATGTTCAGCTCATAGATCTCTGGAAGTGCCGCAATCGGTGCTACGTTGTGGTAAGTCAGACCATGACCTGCATTAACTGTAATACCAAGATCATCAGCGTAGCTTGCGCCTGCTGCAATTTTTTTCAGTTCGTCTTGTTGGTCTTCTTCTGTTTTCGCGTCAGCATAGTGGCCAGTGTGCAGTTCAATGAACGGTGCGCCACACGCTTTTGCCGCATCGATTTGCTCACGGTCAGCATCGATAAACAGAGATACTTTGATACCAGCAGCCGACAGTTTCTCTGTCGCCGCTTTGATCTTTTCAAGCTGACCAACCACATCCAAGCCACCTTCAGTCGTCAGTTCTTCACGCTTTTCTGGAACCAGACAAACAAACTCAGGGTTAGTATCGAGTGCAATTTGAACCATCTCGTCCGTCACTGCCATCTCTAAATTCATACGAGTTTGAATAGTTTCAGCCAGAATACGTACATCGCGATCAACAATATGACGGCGATCTTCGCGCAAGTGAATGGTAATGCCATCTGCCCCCGCACGTTCAGCAATTTCAGCTGCGTGTACTGGATCTGGGTATTTAGTACCACGTGCATTACGCAGTGTTGCAATATGGTCGATATTAACGCCTAAAAGGATTGAGCTCATTTTCCAATACTCCGTGCTCTAGAGAGAGCTATTGTTGGCATAAATAGCTCTCTACTTTTTAATGGTTTGCCGCCAAGATACGGCTTTAAGGCTATGCGTGTAAAGCGTTTTGCCGCTTTTAACTGCTCTTTAGTGATAAACCTACGTTCGCTGATTGCGATAAGTTCATCGCCCATGAATGTCAGGTTATCTCTGCGTATCGAAGCGATGAAGCCTTTCTGTTCTCGATAGCGATAAGTCATACTAGGATCAATCGTTTCACCGGTGCCCGCGCAATGTAAAAAGTCGACGCCGTATCCCATAGCGGATAATAGAGCCAACTCAAAACGACGCAGCGCTGGCTCAGGGTTCTCATTATGAGCCAGTTCTGTTAAAGCATGAAGATAGTCGTGAAAAAGAGCAGGCATGGCGACTTCAGCCATCAATACTCGGCCGATTAACTCGTTCACATACATAGCTGAATACAGATTGATACCGGCGAGGGGAAGCCCTAAGCTAATAGGCTCAGCTTGGCGTAACGTTTTCATTGAACCATTGCCTGACCACTTAAGCAGTAGCGGCGTAAAAGGTTGCAATGCACCTTTCAAATTGGAACGCTTACTTCGAGCGCCTTTAGACATCAACGTCACCCGACCGAACTCTTCACTGAAGACATCCAGAATCAGGCTCGACTCACTGTATGGTCGACGGTGCAACACAAAGCATCGCTGTAACCCTTCGCTCAATCACTTACCCTTATTACAGATACAAAAAGAGAGAGTTCGCACTCTCTCTTGGATTTATATTTAGTTCAACTTTCTTATCGAAGAAAGTGATACTCAGCCTATATTATAGATCGTCGATGTAACCTAGTGAACGAAGTGCACGTTCATCATCAGCCCAACCAGATTTAACCTTGACCCAAGTCTCTAGGTAAACCTTACGACCGAATAGCTCTTCCATATCGATACGCGCTTCACGACCAATCGTCTTGATCTTCTCACCCGCTTTACCAATCACCATTTTCTTCTGACCAGTACGCTCAACAAGAATCAGTGCATTGATATGGAAACCATCGTTATCTGGGTTGTAATCAAAACGTTCGATTTCAACCGTCACCGAATAAGGTAGCTCATCACCTGTAAAGCGCATTAGCTTTTCACGGATGATTTCAGATGCCATAAAACGTTGCGAGCGATCAGTCACATACTCTTCAGGGAAGTGATGTGTCGCTTTCGGTAAATGCTCACGTACGTGCTTACGCAGTACATCAATGTTTTTACCTTGCTTCGCCGAAATAGGTACAACATCAACGAATTCCATCTTCTTAGAGACTTCCATCATGTGTTGCATTACATCTGTACGGTCTTGAACGTTATCTACTTTGTTAATACAAAGTACCACTGGGAAATCTGTTTTTCTCAGCTTATTCAATACCATTTCATCATCTTCAGTCCAATGTGTACCGTCAACAAGGAAGAATACTAGGTTCACATCACTCAGTGAGCTATTCGCCGCACGGTTCATCAAGCGGTTGATTGCACGCTTTTCTTCAATATGAAGTCCAGGAGTATCAACAAAAATCGCTTGGTAATCACCTTCAGTTTCTACGCCCATAATACGGTGACGTGTCGTCTGAGGTTTACGTGATGTAATAGAAATTTTCTGTCCCAGAATATGGTTCAGAAGCGTCGACTTACCTACGTTTGGGCGACCGACAATAGCGATGAAGCCACAGTGTTGGTTTTCCGGTAGGCCCGTTTTTTTGCTATCAGATGAAAAGAATGCATCGATATCGAAATCTTGGTTGTTATCAGACATTGCTTAGTTGCTCTAATGCTGTTTCAGCAGCCGCTTGTTCTGCCTTGCGGCGGCTAGTGCCTTTACCGATAACAGGTTTATCCACACCTGCCACTTCACACTCAACCGTAAACTCTTGGTTGTGTGCTTCACCTTTAATATTAGTCACTGTGTAGACAGGTAGAGGATTTCTTCGACCTTGCAAAAACTCTTGTAGACGAGTTTTCGGATCTTTTTGAGATACTCCAGGCTGAATAGCATCTAGGCGAGATTGGTACCAGCTTAAAATAATGCCGCGAACCACTTCGGTGTCACTATCTAAATAGACAGCACCGATGATCGCTTCGACAGCATCCGCTAGAATAGAATCGCGACGGAAACCGCCACTCTTCAACTCACCTGGACCTAATTTTAAGTAATCTCCTAGTTCGAATTCACGACCTAGTTCTGCCAATGTATGACCACGTACTAATGTTGCGCGCATGCGGCTCATATCACCTTCGTTTACCTTAGGAAAACGGTGGTAAAGATCATCAGCGATAACAAAACTTAAAATTGAATCGCCCAGAAACTCAAGACGTTCGTTATGTTTACCTGCGGCGCTGCGGTGAGTCAGCGCCAAGTGGATAAGATCGGCATCATTAAACTGATAGCCAATCTTTCTCTCTAGTTTATCAATTGGAGAATTCATGCTCTCTCGATGTGTTATGTGATCGATTAATGAATCCCACCGATGCGATTAAAACGCACACCAGTAGGAATCCATGTTGGAAGTATACTGTCTGAACCGCGTTCGAATTCGAAGCTGATCCAAATAGCAACAGCCTTACCAACAAGGTTTGCTTCAGGGACAAAGCCCCAGTAACGGCTATCGGCACTGTTGTCACGGTTATCACCCATCACAAAGTATTGGCCTTCTGGAACGACCCATTCATTAACACCATTGCGAGGCTGATATGCTTGCACACGATCACGACGTAATGGGTTAACTAAAATCTGGTGCTCTACGTCTCCAAGCTGTTCGTTCAGCTGAATCAGAGGCACACCATCTTGAATAAATTGACTTTCTTCAACGTTACTTAGTTTCACTGGTTCACAGCTACTTGTACCCTTCGCCTGAATACAGATCTCTTTACGACTGCTGTAGCGAATCGTATCACCTGGCATACCGACAACACGCTTAATGTAGTCAATGTTCGGCTGAGGTGGATACTTAAATACGATTGAGTCACCGCGTTCTGGTTTGCCTGTTTCTACCAATTGAGTTCGCCATACTGGGTCTTTCAGACCGTACGCGTACTTCTCTACCAAGATGAAATCACCAACCAAAAGGGTTGGCATCATCGAGCCAGAAGGGATTTGAAACGGTTCATAGATGAATGAACGCAAGATCAAAACAAATGCAATTACCGGGAAAATGGACACACTGTTCTCAACCCACCAAGGCTGAGCCGTAACTTTTGCGCTGATTTCAGCGTCTAGGCCATTCGATTGTGCTTCAACGTCAGCAAGCTTTTGCTGGCGCTTCTTCGCCCACACAAACTTTTCCAACGTCCATACAATGCCGGTTACTAGAGTTACGATCACTAAGATAAGCGAAAATGTGTTAGCCATTGATATCCCTTAAATTTCATTTCTTTAAAAATAACGAAAGTGAAAGAGTAGCGAGCTACTCTTTCACTTTCAATTATTCGTTTAATGCTGGATAAAGTTAGTCTTTTCCAACATGAAGGATTGCAAGGAAAGCTTCTTGAGGCAGTTCAACGTTACCGATCTGCTTCATACGCTTCTTACCTTCTTTTTGTTTCTTAAGAAGTTTCTTCTTACGACTGATATCACCACCATAACATTTTGCGATTACGTTCTTACGCAGTTGTTTCACTGTAGAACGAGCAATGATGTGGTTACCAATCGCTGCTTGAATCGCGATATCGAACATCTGACGAGGGATGAATTCTTTCATCTTCTCTACCAGTAGACGACCACGAGACTGGGCAATATCTTTATGCGTAATGATCGCTAATGCATCAACGGTTTCGCCATTCAGCAATACGTCGACACGTACCATGTTTGATGGCTCGTAGCGTTGGAAGTTGTAATCCAATGATGCGTAACCGCGAGACGTTGACTTCAGACGGTCGAAGAAGTCTAGAACGACTTCTGCCATAGGAAGATCATACGTCACAGCAACTTGGTTACCGTGGTAAACCATGTCGACTTGTACGCCACGCTTCTCAACACACAGTGTAATTACGTTACCTAGGTAATCAGAAGGTACCAGAATATTACAGCGTGCAATTGGTTCGCGAATTTCTTCTAGGTCATTAACTGCTGGCAGTTTAGCCGGGCTATCAACGTACAGAACCGTTTTATCTGTTTTTACAACTTCATATACTACTGTTGGTGCAGTCGTAATTAGGTCTAGGTCGTATTCACGCTCTAAACGCTCTTGAATGATCTCCATGTGAAGCATTCCTAAGAAGCCACAACGGAAACCAAAACCAAGTGCTGCTGAACTTTCTGGTTCGTAGAACAACGATGCATCGTTCAGGCTTAATTTGCCTAGCGCGTCACGGAAGTTCTCGTAGTCATCAGATGATACAGGGAATAGGCCTGCATATACCTGAGGTTTCACTTTTTGGAAACCAGGTAGACGTTCAGTGCTGCCGCCTTTAGCAAGCGTCAACGTATCACCAACCGGTGCACCTAGGATGTCTTTAATACCACAAACAACCCAACCTACTTCGCCAGTATTTAGCTCAGTGGTGTCGATTTGCTTAGGAGTAAAGATACCTAGACGATCAACACCCCAAACTTGGTCTGTCGACATAACTTTAATCTTGTCGTTCTTCTTCAGTTTACCGTTTTTAATACGAACCAAAGAAACAACACCAAGGTAATTATCGAACCAAGAGTCAATGATCAGTGCTTGTAACGGCGCTTCAGGATCACCTTCCGGTGGCGGGATTGCCGTCACGATGTTCTCTAAAACGTCGTCGACACCCAAACCTGTTTTCGCAGAACAGCGAGTCGCTTCCATCGCATCGATACCAACGATCTCTTCGATTTCTTCTGCAACACGTTCTGGTTCAGCTGCAGGTAAGTCAATCTTATTCAAGATTGGCACTACTTCCAGTTCCATTTCAATCGCGGTGTAACAGTTAGCTAGAGTCTGAGCTTCAACACCTTGGCCAGCATCCACTACAAGAAGTGCGCCTTCACAAGCTGCTAGAGAACGAGACACTTCGTAAGAAAAGTCTACGTGTCCAGGAGTGTCGATAAAGTTAAGTTGGTAAGTTTCACCATCTTTAGCTTTATAATCTAAAGTCACACTCTGCGCTTTAATTGTAATACCACGCTCGCGTTCTATATCCATAGAATCGAGGACTTGAGCTGCCATCTCACGTTCACTTAATCCTCCACAAACTTGGATTAAGCGGTCAGAAAGGGTCGACTTACCGTGGTCGATGTGGGCGATAATCGAAAAATTACGAATGTGCTTCATAGGCTTGGTGTGACTAAACTCTTTGAATAGGGATAATAAGAAAGCCGCGACACGTCCAATCTAGATTTAGCATTGGTGGCGGCATTTCAATCAAGTTGGCAGATTCTACCCAATTTAAGGGCAAGAAGCATCATAAATTAGACGAGAGACTCACCTAGAATTCGAATCAATACGACTTCTTGCTTGGATTTGTCTTCCATAGGTTTGGCCAACCGCTTCGCTAAGGCAATCCCACCAGCAGTAAACAGCGCTGCACTGAGTATGACTATCCCCTCGCCCCCTTGGAGCAAGGGTTGTAACAAGAGTTGTCCAAAACCAGCACCAATCATCAACATGAAAAGTGGGATGAGATAAACGATCGCAGCCGACTGAAGTAGGCTTTTTTCTGGAAAGCCAATTTCTACAATTTGTCCTGCTTTGACTAAACTTTTGGTTTTAAGCTGCCAAAACAAAGATTTATTGCCAACAGCCTTAGTCACAATACCCGTGCCGCAGCTTTTTTGAGAAGAGCAACTGCTACAACTAGTTTGTTGTTCACAGCTCAGCTGAACAAAATATTGCTTACCTGTTCGTTCGACCGAGCTAACGGTCGCTAACGCGGTCATCATTGCGTTGACACCTGTTTGTTGAACGTCACAGATTGAGCTACACGTTTGGCGGTTGCTGGCGGAATATCACCAACGACAGAGATTTCTTTATCGCCAATCACTAAGCTGTGTAAGGTTCTGCGCCCTTGGCGTACCAATTGCCCTTTCAATGAATGCTCATCTTTATCGGCGATATACACAGAAAAGCTAAACAACCCATCACTAAACAGCTGACTTTCGACCATTTTATCGGTCGCTGCCATTTGATAACGACTAAGCTCTTTTGACTTAAACCCTTCCGGAATCCAGGCAGCTTGCCAGTTAGTTTCGCTCACAAGACCTTCTGGCAGTGATAGAACCTTAGGTAACTGAGCTTGATTCAAGCCTCCCATAGCCTCGGCAATCTTGTCACTCACCACGAAAGAGATGGTGCGGTACTGTTCAAGCACTTCGCCATCACGGTCAAGAAGGTCTGCACGCAATGGAAGGCTCGTTTTTTCATCAACCCAAACCACGTAAGAGTAACGAAGGCCGTCTTTCGGCACGACACGTAGGACTTGAGTGGTGCTGCCCGCCTCACGAGAACGTCCAACTTTTACAAAGTCGTAGAACTGATTAAGAGATTCGATATCTCGATTAATCATTGGAATAACAGGTGCAACCATACTGCCAGACTGAATAGTAAAAGGCTCTGTTCCCGGTTCGATATAGCTAACTTCATTGCCACGTCGAATGACTTCACGAACAGGGCCACTCAGATAAACAAGGTGTGCAAGTTGTTGGTCGTCTTTAACTGCATGTCGATAAACCAGAGGTTCGATACTGCTCTTCTTTATCAATATGTAGGAGAGTTCGTAATTTAGATGCTGACTGGCCTCGTTCATTTGATGTAACAATGCCTTTGCAGTAGTTTCCTCTGCAAAGGCTGTTGGAGACATCAAGCTGAACAGTGTCAGTGCACTGACCAGGATTTTCTTCATTCAATGTCCGATTCTAGATGTGCATCTTGCATTGGCGATGCATCACTGTTTAATCTTAGTTGTAGCTCATAATCTTCTAGCATTGCATGAACGCGTTTACGCTGCTCTTGCAAGTTAGCTTCAGATGCAGGCTTTTCAACAGAGTCACGAGTCAAGCTTACTGGTTCAGCAGAGCCCGCAAATGGAATCGTTTGTAGCACAGGCAACTGTTCTGGTGCTGCTGGATCGCTACCACCATATTGCTGAACACCTAGAACAACGGCCAGAGAAACACACGCTGCCACGGCAACTTGTCCAAACTGTTGTAACCACGCAGGAAGCTGACGCTTCGCTTGCTGAGGTTTGGGCTGCTCTTCAATTGGAGTAACAGCCGGTTCTAAATTCACTTGGTGCAGATTCGACATTGAACCATGAGCAGGCTCATTATCAAGCGCTGCCGCAACACTGTTAGCAATGTTCCACTCTGGAGTTTCTGGCGCATCCCCACGCATAACATCACCAATTAAATGGTAACTCTGCCAGGTATCCATGCTTTCTTGATCAGATTCTAGGTCTACTATGAGAGCTTTATCGATCGTTTCACCATCCATGAGTGCCGAAAGCTTTTCTTTATCAGCCATTATTTTCACCATAATTATTACAAGTTCTAGCGTTGCAAAAGAGGCTTAATTTTCTTTTCCACCGCTTCACGAGCTCGGAAAATACGCGAACGTACGGTTCCTACAGGGCAATCCATTACTTCTGCAATCTCTTCGTAGCTCAAACCTTCAAGCTCACGTAACGTCATTGCAGTTTTTAAGTCTTCTGGTAACGCTTCAATCGCTCCAAAAACGACTTGTTTCAATTCTTTTGACAGCGTTAAGTTCTCAGGGTTCGATATTTCTTTTAAAGCGCTGCCTGTTTCGTAATATTCTGCATCTTCTGCATCTACATCTGTTGCTGGCGGCCTACGGCTTTGGGCAACAATATGATTTTTAGCGGTGTTCACGGCAATTCGGTACAGCCATGTATAGAAGGCACTCTCGCCACGAAAGTTAGGTATCGCGCGGTAAGCTTTAATAAAAGCTTCTTGTGCTACATCAGGTACATCACCGGAATTATTCACGTATCGAGAGATAAGATTACAAACTTTGTTTTGATACTTAACCACTAGTAAGTTAAATGCCTGCTTATCTCCACTCTGAACTCGCTCAATCAACACTTGATCGGTTAGCTGCTCGTTCATTCGAGCGGGTACTCCTATTGTTATAACCCTTACCTTCACAGATATGGGTACTAATTATGCGAAATGTAGTATTGACACCACCGTCTACAAGAGCACTATTGTGACTGAGCCAAATACCGAAAGTTCCAACTTTCTTAAAATTATTTGCCATTATTGTTTCACAATGTGATGTAATAAAAACAGCTATCCCTATAAATTTGGGGAAACTTGAGCAAAAGCAATGGTATTGAGCAATTAAATATTTCTAGATAGCTGTCTATATCTTGATTTTGCATAGCGTTTTAGGATGGCTCAAGGAAGATTATAACAGTCTTAGCGCATCTCCTAGAACAAGACAAAGTCAATTGAGAGTGGACAACTCGACTATAGCCCGGGATTGAATAAGTGTTATGAACGCAAACCGTGAACATCAGTGTGATGTATTAGTGGTAGGAAGTGGTGCGGCAGGCTTGTCATTAGCCTTACGTGTAGCTGAACATGCAAAAGTAATTGTATTGAGCAAAGGACCACGCAGCGAAGGATCGACGTATTACGCACAGGGTGGTATCGCCGCGGTGTTCGATGAGTCGGACAGTATTGAGTCTCACGTAGAAGATACTCAAATTGCTGGGGCTGGGTTATGTGAAGAAGATACCGTTCAATTCATTGCTGAAAATGCAAAAGAGTGTGTTCAGTGGCTGATTGATGGCGGCGTTCCATTTGATAAAGATGAGAACAGTACCGAAGGTCAACCGAAATACCACCTCACTCGTGAAGGTGGTCACAGCCACCGAAGAATTCTGCATGCGGCCGATGCCACTGGCATGGCGATGCAAACCTCACTACAAGATAACGTCAATAATCACCCAAACATCGAGATCTTCGAGCGCCACAATGCACTTGATTTGATCACTGAAGATAAAGTTGGTGGTTCAAAAGACAAGGTTATCGGTGCCTACATCTGGAACCGTAACCAAGAACACGTGGAAACCGTGCGCGCTAAATTTGTTGTACTAGCAACTGGTGGCGCTTCAAAGGTTTATCAATACACGTCTAACCCAGATGTTTCTTCAGGTGATGGTATTGCTATCGCTTGGCGCGCGGGTTGTCGAGTAGCAAACCTTGAATTCAACCAATTCCACCCAACTTGCTTGTTCCACCCAGAAGCACGTAACTTCTTGCTAACGGAAGCACTGCGTGGTGAAGGCGCTTACTTGCGTCGCCCAGATGGTTCTCGTTTCATGAAGGACTTCGATGAGCGCGGTGAACTGGCGCCTCGCGATGTAGTCGCTCGTGCGATTGACTTCGAAATGAAGCGCCTAGGTGCTGACTGCATGTATGTCGATATCAGCCACAAGCCTGAAGATTTCATCACAACGCACTTCCCAATGATCCACACTCGCTTGATGGACCTTGGTATCGACATGACCAAAGAGCCTATCCCGATAGTGCCTGCAGCGCACTACACTTGTGGTGGTGTCATGGTCAATAAGCAAGGTCAAACTGACCTAACCAATCTATATGCTATTGGTGAAGTGAGCTATACCGGCCTACACGGTGCGAACCGTATGGCTTCTAACTCACTGCTTGAATGTGTGGTTTACGCCTGGGCTGCAGCCAAAGACATCGTTGAAAACATCGATCAGTCTCAGCTTTGTGCTGAACTGCCAGCATGGGATGAAAGCCAAGTCACCAACAGTGATGAAGAAGTTATCATTCAACATAACTGGCACGAACTACGCCTGTTCATGTGGGATTACATGGGCATTGTTCGAACCGATAAACGACTAGAGCGAGCTTTACGTCGTATCCAAATGTTGCAACAAGAAACTCATGAGTACTACAGCTACTTTAAGGTTTCAAATAACCTGCTAGAGCTGCGTAACTTATTACAAGTTGCTGAACTGATGGTGCGTTGTGCGATGCAGCGTAAAGAGAGTCGCGGTTTACACTACACATTGGATTACCCTGAGCTTGCAAAAGACAGTGGCCCAACGATTCTGACGCCAGAGAAAAACCAGTCATAATCATTATTTAAAAGCGACTAGTGAATCAATTATTTAACTAAACGCAATCAAACGAAAAGGAGCCTAGTGCTCCTTTTTCTTTTTATCGAGTGTTCTCATTAACCTCATGCGGTCGTTGTAAGTTCGTCAGAAAATGGCGATATTCACGTTCGCAACAGCTATCACGCCAAAGCAGTACCGAGTGCCCACATTCAAATTTTAACTTAACGAAAAACTGTGCCCAGGTCTTATCGACTGACTTTAATTTGTAGGATTGATCATTCAGGCGAATCTCACCATCTTCTTTGTAATCAAAGTATCCATGTGCGGTATTAAGGATCACATGATCGGATCTAAACAAGCTGAAAATTAGAGATAAACAATAGAGAGCGACAACGAGCGGAATAGAAGATAGGACAATGAAAAACAAAAGGCACCCAAAAATAGTGCCTTTTGCAAATAATGCGAAATACGAAGGGTTAAGCTGAAGCTTAACGAACCTTGCTGAGGTTGTGTGCGACAATTTTATCAACCATTGATGCATGGCCTAGGTTTTCACTGCGTCCGTGTCCCATCACCCAAGTAAACAAATCTGGGTCATCACACTCAAGTAGAGAAACAAACTCACGCTGTTCCTGCTCTTGCAATGAATCAAAACACTCTTCAAAAAATGGCATGATGACAACATCAAGTTCTAACATGCCACGACGGCAACCCCATTTAATTCGTGCTTTCTGCTCTGCAGTGTACATTGGCTATCCTCACCTATAATTTTTCTTTCTCGGAGTGTAACAAGTCATACGCTCTGCAACTACTATGTGAGTCACAGTCCCTATCTAAGCTCACAAAAAAACCTAGGCTGACAAAGAAACAGAACCGGATTAACATAGAGCCAAATAAAATTCTTAGGAAAGATAAAATGGATTGGAAAAACACATTTCAGCCGCTCGCTCATACGCAAAATGAATCGCTTCCAGAGCTGATGATGACACACGTGTCGGATTGGAGCGCAATTACCATGATAGGCGATGACAAAAAATCATACCTACAAGGTCAAGTTACGTGCGATGTCGTCACTCTTCCTAATGATGAATCTACATTAGGTGCACATTGTGATGCGAAAGGAAAGGTATGGAGTATCTTTCGTTTGTTCCACCACAACGGTGGCTACGCACTCATGCAGCCTAAGTCTGCGATTGAAGTCGAATTAGTTGAAATCAAGAAATACGCCGTATTCTCTAAGGTTGATATCGAGCAAACGTCTGACGTTGTTATCGGTGTGATGGGTGCGTCTGCTAATCAATACATTGATTCTATTTCAGAAAGCCAAGGTAATGTACGTGCTATCTCTGGTGGTACGGCTGTTCTAGTATCAGATAACCGCTGGGCTCTACTTGTTACAGAAGAAGCCGCTGAAGCCTTGGTATCAAACAGCGCTGCGGAGAAAGTATCAGAAGCGCTATGGCAGTATCATGAAATTCTTGATGCTCAGCCTAACCTATCGAAAGCAGAGCAAAACGAACACATTCCTCAAGCACTTAACCTGCAAGCGATTGGCGGTATCAGCTTTTCAAAAGGCTGCTACACAGGTCAAGAAACGGTTGCTCGTGCTAAGTATCGTGGCATGAACAAGCGTGAAATGCGCATTGTTTCAGGAACGACTTCAGATGTACTGTCTCTTGAGAATACGATTGAACTAGAACGCAGCGTGGGTGAAAACTGGCGTGGTGCAGGTCGACTATTAAACGTGTATCAATTTGCTGATAACTACGCGATTGGTTTGATGGTGCTACCAAACAACCTTGATGACGATGTTCAGCTTCGATTGACAGCACAACCTGACCAAGTGTGGAACATTCTGCCACTGCCTTACAGCCTTGACGAAGAGTGACCACGTGGAAACACTGATAACACAATGGTTAGATCAACAGCAGGTGGACTATCGCCTGCTGATGCAAAGCAAACCAACCACCAGCATTGAAGAGACAGCGCAAGAACGAAGCATCGATGCCTCTCAAATGGTCAAGTGCATCCTGCTCAAGGATATGGGAAACCAGTATGCGTTAGCTTGTATTGCTGGTGATCGCTCTATCGACCCGAAGAAAGTACGCTCGGTACTGAATTGCCGTCGAATGACCTGCGTATCACTGAAAGATGTTGAAGCCATCACCGGCTTTAAAGCTGGATGTGTCGGGCCGATTGCTCTGAAGAGACACATGCCGATCATTTTTGATCCTTCCATTCAAAAAAACTCGACCGTTACTATTAGCTCCGGTGACCGAATGGCTGGAGTTGCGCTGAATCCCAATGATCTAATGGCACTTTGTGCACCAATCGTTGCAGACATCAGTCGATGATCTTTTCGATCGCGCCTTCGCTCTCAAACTTAACTACAACTTTGCATTGAGTACATTTTTAGTGTGAAGTTTGTCATAAGAAGAGCACTGTAGTAGTAAATATTTAATCAAAATAAAAGCATAAGTAGTCACAGGGGTGAATTTGCGTTATTGTGGGTTTACTGACTCGCCTTAAGGCAAATCAGTACAAGTGAATCCACTGAGTAACATCAGTATCCACTTTTGTGTAATGCATCTGTGACTATTCGCCCGTTTTAGACGGGCTTTTTTTATACTTAAAATTTACAATTTGATTACACAAACAAAAAAATCCCGCCTATTCTTATACTTGTAACATTACCACTGCTTAATACCGGACAGGAAAGTTCACAGCAGTTCACTACTCAGTATTATTTTGGGGAGGAGCTCACGTAAAAATAGATATTTACTGAAGAAAGTGCCTAGAGCAGCACAAATATCTAATTCACGTTAACTCTACTGCATATAACTCCATACTTGTCACACTTATTATCTCGGAGTTTTTCTATAATATGCAGGCTAGGTAAATATAAGGATAATTTAGAATGAGACTGTTTAAGCGCTATACACCGGGTATGATTGCTAAACATGTAAGTCGACTTTTCAAAGGACGAATCTACATTTACGGCGTAGGAAAATTTGAGTTTGATAACGGTAAACTAGTGCTGCCAGATCGAGCAGAAAAACGTCACTTTCAAACTGTGAAAGAGATAAATAGTGAAATTATGAAACTGCGCTGCGCATACGCATGATCTGATTACCTAAAGAATTAAAAACAAAAAGGGTTGGCATTATGCCAACCCTTTTTTCGTGTTTGTGATGCAATGACTAAAATCTTCTATTTGCTATCAACAATGACTCGTCGTGCGCGACTATCGTTGCGATACGGGACGTTTGGCTAAATCAGGAAGATTACCTGATAAGCCAAGTGCCCGCTTCATGATTTCATCTTTCGCGCCAGGCAGTTGACCCGCTAGCTTCATACCGATGCCACGAATCAACTTCTTGGCTGGATTATCGCCTTCAAACAGATCTTTAAAGCCCTGCATTGAAGCAATCATTTTCGCCGCCTCTGCTTTTCTCCAGCGCTCATAACCACGAAGATTGCGCTTGGTACCAATATCCTCACCAGCACCCCATAACGTTAATAGCTCTTGCGCTAAGCTTGCTGCGTCTAATAGGCCAAGGTTCACGCCTTGCCCTGCTAACGGGTGAATCGTATGAGCAGCATCACCCACCAAAGCAACACGATCTACAGCAAAGTCACGTGCATAACGCATGCGCAGAGGGAAGGCAAAACGATCACCAACCACTTCGCATAAGCCAAGTTTTGAGTCAAATTCAGCAGTCAGTTGCTTGTTAAAATCAGTATCTGACATTGATACAAGCTTCTCTGCACGATTAGGATCCGTTGACCAAACAATCGAGCTCATATGGCTTGGCTGCATTGGTAGGAATGCCAAAGGCCCTTGTGGTGTGAATATCTGACGAGCAACGCTGTGATGCGGCTCTGTGGTCTTGATATTCGCGACAATCGCACTGTGGCCGTAATCCCAATGTGTCAGAGGGATGTCTTGCTGCTTACGAACCCAAGAATTTGCACCGTCCGCTCCAACGACCAACTTGGCTGTCAGTGCTTGTCCATTATCTAATGTTAACCATGCTTCGCTTTCACCAATCGCCATCGTTTTGCAGATTGCAGGCATGTATAGGCTAACGTTGTCTTGCTTCTTAACCTGCTCAAGCAAAGCTAATTGGATCACACGGTTTTCAACAATGTGGCCAAGATTAGGCTGAGCCAAGCGCGTTGAATCAAACTCAATGCGAGCAAAGCTGTCTTGTTCCCATACTTCCATCGCTTGGTAAGGTGCAGCGCGCCTTTGTTCAATGCCTTGCCATGCGCTTAAATTACGAAGAATCAATTCGCTCGAACGACTCAGAGCCGAAACTCGAACATCAGGTAATTCACTAAGCCCTTCGCTAGGTGCCTTGCCTTCAATAACAGCAATTCTTAAGTCACTGTCTTTCAGTGCTGCAGCGAGTGCTAAACCAACCATGCCACCGCCAACAATGGCGATATCAACACTTTGCATCATTATTTTTCTACCTTATCTTTCTACTAGGCCAAGCGTATGACGCAAAAGTGGACCTTTAAGAGGTGGGAGGTTATCGATGACAGCTAACCCAAGATTTCGCCCAATACGAGCAGTCAAAAAATCGTTTGAAAACAGGTGGACTAGGCTTGATGTCAGCGTTATCGTGGTATCTCTGTCTTGTTCTCTACGCTTTCTAAAGTTAACAAGACCGGTATAACGACCCACGTCATCCAATTGAGAACACAGCTCTTCAGCTAATGAAGCGACGTCACGAATACCGAGGTTAAAACCTTGCCCGGCAATCGGGTGAAGAGTTTGAGCTGCATTACCTATAATCGCGAATCGATGAGAAATATTTTGTTGGCGGTGGCGAAGAATCAATGGGTAGTTAGCACGCTTGCCTACCTTCTTTAATCGGCCAAGTCGCCAACCAAAGTCATTCTGCAACTGCTCAAGAAATTCGTCATCGTTTAAAGCCATAACTTGATGTGCTTGTTCCGGTGACAAACACCAAACCAGCGACAAACGGTTGTCATTCATCGGTAATAGAGCGACGGGCCCATGATGAGTAAAACGCTCAAATGCTCGACCTTGATGGGGTTCACTCGCCACAATATTAGCAATCACAGCGACTTGCTCAAAGTCATGTTCACTCAATGGTATATTCAGTTGCTGGCAACAGGTTGAGATAGCACCATCAGCAGCAACCAATAATTTGGTTGTGACTGTCTTTCCACTTGTCAGTTCAATGGTAGTTAGTGCTTCATCACGTACCACGTTACTGACAGACTCAGGGCAAAGCATCGTAATTGTGGCTTCTGATTCAAGCTTTTGCTGATAGATTCGCCCCACATCCGCCAATTCAACCACATAGCCAAGTGCATCTACCGCAAGCTCTTCACTGTAGATATCTGTCATTCCGGCATGACTTCGATCCGATACGTGAATATCTTTAATCGGAGTCGCAACCGGAGCAATAGCTTGCCACAAGTGCAAAGAATCGAGGATCTGTACCGTGCCATAAGACAAAGCAATCGAACGAGAATCAAACCCTGGATGAGCTTGATGGTTAACCTGATAAGGCTCCACTACCGCAATCGACAAGGAACCTTGACTTAATTGGTTCAGAGCAAGAGCTAACGTAGCCCCTGCCATTGCACCACCAGCAATTACAACATCATACTGAGCCATCATAACCTCAAACCGACAAACGGATTAATGAATGGTTGGAGCCACATCTTCAGATGGGCGAGCACCGAATTCAGCATGAATTGTCAATGCACACGCTTTTACGTGCTCAATAACATGCTCTAGCAACTGTGCTTGCTCTTCTAGATCATCTTCTTCGTCGATACCGAGCTTTGCCATCTCTTCAAGATCAGCTAATGCTTCTTTAGTACCGTCAGACGCTTTGTTTAATTGAGCGCCAACCAGACCTAAACCAGAAATAAAGTGGTTAATCCAGTCAGAAACGCCATCCGCCAAATCAAACAAGCTTGCACTTGCATCTTCATCAGGCAGCAACATAGATAGTTCCATACCTGAACCTGTGATTTCACTGGTCGTTACTTTTAGTGTCGCTTCCGCTAATGTCAAAGCACGATCTGGCCATCCCATACCTTCGTTGGTGTAATCAAAGATAAGTGGTTGCCAGCTTTTATCTGTTAGGTTTAAGCCTCCGCTCAACATACCCGTTAATAAACCATGCATCTCAGCAGGGGTTACGGCTAGACTTGCCGATTGAAGTTCAGTCGCAACCGTTAGGTAGTCAGGTAAAGTAGTTTCGCTCATCAGATAGCTCGCTCAGTTATTCTTTATATCGATAGTTTAATCGTACCACTTCACCCCAATTCTGGTAAGCATCGATCCTGAGCAATTGAAGGATGACTGACTACCAATTGTTCAATTTGCTGAATTACTGTGTGCTCAAGCTCTCATTTACAAACAGTCACTCTGAAAAGCTTGAATCTTAATAGCGGTTTACCTATAGTTTCTCCCTCAGAGGAGATTGCTTCCTCATCGGTACTTGCACTTTTTCTTTTAAAAAAAATGATAAAGAGCAGCAGCCTTAAAAATAGCGCGTTAAAGAGTTCATCCATCATGAGTAATCAAGCGGTAGACGTTGAAATATTAGGAAAACTGACTCGAGTGAATTGTCCCCCAGGGCAAGAAGAGTCATTGATTGCAGCGGCGGCCGATCTTGATAATCGATTGAAAGAGATGGCTGAACGTACTAAGGTAACCAATGAAGTGAAGCTGCTAACGATTGCAGCTCTGAATATTTGCTACGAATTACAAACGAAGAAGTTTGAAGCAAATGACGAACAAAACGCACTGACCGAGCGAATGGAACAGCTCACGACATCACTTTCAGATGTTCTCAGTAAAGTTAAGCACGGACAGCAATAGCGTACACAAAATTTACCCTGGAGTGTTTGTCAGAGGATTCACGTCCCCGAGCCGATAAGCAATCCCTAAGGGTTAGTACTTGAGTGCTATTGAGCATGCTCGGCCTGACCGAGAAGCCTACGGTAATCATTGCTGATCCGCCTTGAACTCGCTGGTTCAAGGGCCATCTATTCTCAACGGCACTTTGGGGTATCCCTTCTTATGAAGACGCTCACACGCAGCGAATTTCGCAAACAGATCCGTATCAAACGCAATGCCTTATCTGGCGAACAACAAACTCAATCCGGTATCGACTTAGTAAAGCAATGTTCTCAACTCAATGAGATTCAGTCAGCTCAACATATTGCCCTCTATATCTCCATTGATGGCGAACTCGATACTCAGCCTTTAGTCGAATGGTTATGGGCGCAAGGTAAGCAAACTTATTTACCAGTATTACACCCCTTCTCTGCCGGACATATTCTGTTCCTGCACTACTCGCCAACCACACCCACTGTGTTGAATAAATACGGTATTGTCGAACCTCAGCTCAATAAATTGCTCGTTAAGCCGTGCCAACAACTAGACCTTATTCTTACGCCCCTTGTCGGCTTTGACTCCCATGGCCATCGCCTAGGTATGGGCGGCGGATATTACGATCGCACCTTGGCGAAGTGGTTCGAGACAGGGGAAGGCGCAACTCCCATTGGTTTAGCTCATGATTGCCAGCATGTTGATACCCTACCGATTGAAGAATGGGACATTCCGTTACCTAAAATCGTGACTCCGAGTAAAACTTGGCAATGGGAAAACAACCATTAAAGCGCTATAATCGCGCCGCAAACGTTAACCTCGATATATAAACGTTAACTTCAATACGCGAACGATTAATTCAAAGCGCAAGACCTTATTCAGGAGAATGGCATGACTCAAGATGAAATGAAAAAAGCAGCTGGCTGGGCAGCACTTCAATATGTTGAAGAAGGCAGCATTGTCGGCGTAGGTACTGGCTCTACAGTAAATCACTTCATCGACGCACTTGGCACAATGAAAGACAAAATCAAAGGTGCGGTTTCAAGCTCTGTAGCCTCTACTGAAAAATTAGAAGCACTAGAAATCAAAGTTTTTGAGTGCAACGACGTGTTCAAACTAGACATCTATGTCGACGGCGCAGATGAGATTAACGGTTCACGTGACATGATCAAAGGCGGCGGCGCTGCACTGACCCGTGAAAAAATCGTAGCAGCGATCTCTGATAAGTTTATTTGTATTGTTGACGGTACTAAAGCCGTTGATGTATTGGGTAAATTCCCACTGCCTGTTGAAGTTATCCCGATGGCACGTTCATACGTTGCACGTGAACTAGTAAAACTTGGTGGTGACCCAGTTTACCGCGAAGGCTGCACAACCGATAACGGCAATGTGATCTTAGATGTTTACGGCATGGCCATCGAAAATCCAAAACAACTGGAAGATATCATCAATGGTATCGCAGGTGTGGTGACGGTTGGTCTTTTTGCTCACCGTGGTGCTGATGTGGTAATCACTGGCACACCTGAAGGTGCAAAAATCGAAGAATAAATAATAGAAAATTGAGTTTTTCTGTTACTTCATTACATACGGTGCCCAAGGGCGCCGTTTTTTTTGCTTTCTGTCTGTAAAATTATGTCTTATTCCGTAATTTTCTTACCCAAAACATTTTTTTTTTGTTACTTTATTGTTCAGAAGACGCACAGGGAAAACGTTTGTCTCCTGACAAAGTGGTGAATTTGTTCCCCTTTCAGCCATTTTGTAGCACGTGCGCCGCATTTGCCCAACCTTTCCATTTTAAGGACGAGAACAATGGCCAAAGTTTCACTGGAAAAAGAAAAGATTAAAATTCTACTTCTGGAAGGTCTTCACCCTTCTTCTGTAGAAGTACTGCAAGCCGCTGGTTACACAAATATTGAGTACCATAAAGGCTCGCTACCTGAAGATGAACTTCTTGAAGCAGTTAAAGATGCTCATTTCATTGGTATCCGTTCTCGCACAAACATCTCCCAAGAAGTGATTGATGCCGCTGAAAAGCTAGTTGCAGTTGGTTGTTTCTGTATTGGTACTAACCAAGTCAATCTTCAAGCGGCAGCAAAACGCGGTATTCCTGTTTTCAATGCACCGTTCTCAAACACTCGAAGCGTGGCTGAGCTGGTTCTTGGCCAGGTTCTACTACTATTACGTGGTATTCCTGAAAAGAACGCACTTGCTCACCGCGGCATTTGGAAAAAGAGTGCCGATAACTCAAACGAAGCTCGTGGTAAGCGTCTCGGTATTATTGGTTACGGCCACATTGGTACTCAGCTGGGGATTATTGCGGAAAACCTTGGCATGCACGTTTACTTTTACGATATTGAAAACAAACTATCTCTAGGTAACGCAACTCAAGTCCATACCATGACTGAATTGCTGAATAAGTGTGACGTGATCTCTTTACACGTACCTGAAACCAATGAAACGAAGAACATGATGGGTAAAGAAGAGTTCGAGCGCATGAAGCCTGGCTCTATCTTTATCAATGCAGCACGCGGTACTGTAGTCGATATTCCGGCTCTGTGTGGCGCTCTAGATTCTGGTCACCTTTCAGGTGCAGCAATTGATGTATTCCCAACAGAACCAAAAACCAATGCCGACCCATTTGAGTCGCCATTGATGCAATTCGATAACGTGATTCTTACTCCTCATGTAGGTGGTTCAACACAAGAAGCACAAGAGAATATCGGTGTAGAAGTTGCAGGTAAGTTAGCTAAATACTCAGATAACGGTTCAACACTATCAAGCGTTAACTTCCCAGAGGTATCATTGCCACTGCATACAGGTACTTCTCGCCTACTTCACATTCACGAAAACCGCCCAGGAATCCTAACTCAAATTAATACCATCTTCGCTGAAGAAGGGATTAACATCGCAGGTCAGTACTTACAGACTGCAGCAGATATGGGTTATGTGGTTATTGATGTAGAAGCAAACCGTTCAGAAGAAGCACTACTTAAGTTGAAAGAAATTGAAGGCACAATCCGCGCTCGTTTACTTCACTAATCATCGAATTAGATCTTAAGTAACAACAAAAAGGCTCTCACAATGAGAGCCTTTTTAGTATTTAGTCTACCGTAGGTAAATAGATCATGATGATCTAACGACTCTTTGAAGTACGCTCACTACTCTTCTAGTTGGTAGATCACATTCACTCGGTCACGAATGGTGATCGTCGAATCTTCATAAGAATTCGACTCGGTTCTTGCATCCATCGCCATTGAACGCATCAATACAGGCTGAGAAGATTGTGCGTTGTAATCTACGCGCCAAACATCACCTAACTCTCGTTCAAAACCGCTCGCTAATGATTTGGCTTTTGATCTTGCATCTTTGATTGCTTCTAAACGCGCTTGCTCTTGATACTTAGCTTGGTCACGAACTTGAAGCTGGATGTTATCGATCTGGTTAATGCCCTGCCCAATAGCAATATCCATATACTCATTGAGATTTGCTAACTCATTCACTTGAACTGTCACATTACGTGAAGCTCTATAGCCCACCAATTCAGGCTTACCATCTTTAGGGTAATGGTACTGAGGCGATAAATAGAGGTTCGAGCTGTGCACACTCGCCTCATCTACACCAGCTTGATGCAGCTTGTTAAGAAAACCAGTCACCACTTTATCAACGGTATTTTTAGCCTGTTCAGCAGTCATCGTCGATTCTACGACTCTCACGGAAAATGTCGCCATATCTGGTGTTGCGATCACTTCACCGTAGCCCGTCGTTGAGATATGCGGAAAAGATGGTGAGTTAGCCAATGATGGAAAACTCACAGTACTCAACGCAGCAGTAAGAGTAAGAGACGTTGCTAACATCTTTGGTACAAACTTCATTAGGTAGACCTATGCTGAACAAATGTTCTTTTATCATAGAGCAATTTGTCACATAACCAATCCCACGGCAGGACTTCTAACACAACTTTGACGCTGCAAAAACCAACAGCTTACTGAGGTAAGTGATTGTGGGTATAGCTTAATATCGCTTGAGATATCTCTTTTAATACCCCGCTCTCTAGTTGCCAATGGTGCCAATAGATTCGATAAGACAACAAGAAGCCGGGAGTAATATCAATCAAAGCACCAGATTCCAACTCCTCAATAATTTGCAATCGAGGGATCAAGCAGTAAGCGACACCCGACAACGCCAAGCGAACAAATGCTTCTGAACTGCCAACCGTATGGTTTATCACACTGTCTCTCGGCACATTAAAATGATCATGCAAAAACTTCTTATGTAGATCATCGTATTGATCATAAGAAACAGCCGGAGCTTTACTGAGCGTTACGTAATTTACACCCTCAGAAAAATAGCGTTCATGGAAATCCGGACTAGATACACACACATAATCCATCCTACCCAGATAGTCTGCACTGCAGCCCGGAATCGCTTGGGACTCTAAACTGATCGCCCCTGCAACCTCACCGCTTTTAATCTTCTCAATGGTTCTCGATTCACCATGAATCGCAAGATTCAATTCAACCTGACGCGACGTCATTACATCCGATAATGCTGGTAACAACCAAGTTGCTAAGCTATCAGCGTTGGTTGCGATAGAGATCGATAATGGTTGAGAACCCTCTTCATTCATTAGCTCAGGTACAAGCTCATGCTCTAGTAAGCGAACTCGACGATATAAACCCAAAAGCTTTTTACCTGCCGGTGTCGGCCTTGGTGGATTTTCTCTCACTAAAGCCGGCTGTGCTATCCACTTTTCGAGCTGCTTGATACGCTGTGACACCGCTGATTGAGAAATATATAACTGCTCAGCGGCCCTTTCGAAACTGCGTTGTTTTACCACAGCATCGAGTGCTTCTATCCACTTATAGTCCAACCCACGCATCAACTTGCTTCCTTTTTAACCTAATCATCCTTTACATTAGCAACTCTAATAATAGATTAAAATCATTAATTATACTTATTCAAAGGGTCAGAGTATCTTCGCCATATAGCACATAAATATCGTTAAATAAGTGGAGGTTAAAATGAATTTTTGGGTTTTATTACAAGGTTTTGGTCTAGGGGCGAGCATGATCATCCCTATTGGCGCTCAAAATGCGTACGTCCTAAATCAAGGGATAAAGCGCAATCATCATTTAACGACAGCGACAATTTGTAGCCTGCTCGATACCTTATTTATCTCATTGGGTATTTTTGGCGGAGGAGCGATCCTTTCGCAAAATGAATTGTTGTTAACCTCTGTCACTTTGGGTGGTATTACCTTTCTAACGGTCTATGGGTTGTTATCACTACGTAGTGCATTTAGAACACGTACAAGTAATGAATCAAAGGGTGAGATACTGGCTCGTGGCAAGCGTACCGTTGTTTTAGGTGCGTTAGCGGTGACCGTGTTAAACCCGCACCTCTACTTGGATACCGTAGTGATTCTAGGTTCAATCGGTGGGCAATTTGAAGGTAATGACAGAATTGCGTTTGCTATGGGGACGATCTTGGCTTCATTCGTGTGGTTTTACTCATTGTCACTAGGCGCTGCAAAATTAGGCCCAACGCTATCTAAACCGAATGTTAAGAAAGGCATCGATATCGCAGTAGCGGCTATGATGTTTGCTATTGCGTTTGTACTTGCCAACGGACTAGTTGAACAATACGTGTAACCTGATTTCAAAACAAAACGTAGCCCACAAAAAAGGCGGATAACTTAAGTTATCCGCCTTTCTTTATAAAAGCTTATCGCTATAAAAACGAACTAGAGATTAAGCTTCTACTTTATTCATGTGTACATCCATTTGCGGGAATGGAATTTCGATGCCTTCATTATCCAAGCCTTCTTTGATTGCTTGCATCAGGTCGAAATAAACACTCCAGTAGTCAGCCGTGCTAACCCATGGACGAACTACGAAATTAACTGAAGAATCAGCAAGTGTATGAACACCAACTTGAACGCCAGGTTCTTTTAGTACACGCTCATCAGATTCACAGATCTTAGTCAGTAGCGCTTTTGTCTTCTGAAGATCAGCGTTGTAAGAAACACCAATCATTAGATCAATACGTCGCGTCGCATGACGAGAGTAGTTTGTGATTGGACTACCGATAACACTGCCGTTAGGTACTACAACCATTTTGTTGTCTGGCGTTGTTAGGATTGTTTGGAAGATTTGAATAGAATCAACCGAACCTGCTACACCACCAATCTCTACATAGTCACCTGACTTGAATGGACGGAATGCAACAATAAGTACACCGGCAGCAAAATTAGATAGCGAACCTTGTAGTGCAAGACCTACCGCTAAACCAGCAGCACCAATAACAGCGACCACAGATGCAGTTTGAACACCTAGACGACCAAGTGCAGCAATAAGAACAATAACAAACAACAAGTAACGAACTAAACCGTGGATAAACTCCACAACAGCTCGGTCCATTTTCTTCTTCTCAAGAACCTTGGACACGCTATTCGCTATTGCTTTAACGATGATGTTACCGATAAATAAAATTATCAGTGCAGAAATGATATTTACGCCATATTGGATAAATAGGTCTGAATTATTTGTTAACCACTGCTCAGCGTGAGACAAGCCGTCCACAAGTGGGGTTTCAATTGCTGTCGAACTATCAGCCATAATGTGCATCCTCTATATAATATGCTATGGGCTAAACTGCCTTAAGCCAAACTTACTCTACGATAACGAAAAAGATTAACCTCTGTTAAGTCATTGTGTTAAAAGTAAATTAAAGCCAAGTCCTTTTTATAAACTGAACCAAGTTCAGTTTTTCGGCACGATATCCTATCTTTGACAGATTGCAAAGTCATATTTATGTAAGCTTTTGAATTAATAAAACTTACTAATAAACACAAATACCGATAACTAAAAGACTACGAAATTTATTCACCGTAGGCTAGGTTTTTCACATATTTAATACAAGTTTTTATCAGACATAAAAAAACCCGCTCTATGAGCGGGTTTTAAAAACTTAAAGAGTACTTAATTCAAAGAATTATAGTACGTCTACAGCGTTAAGGTCAGCAAATGCTTTCTCTAGACGAGCAACCATTGAAGCTTGACCAGCACGTAGCCATACGCGTGGATCGTAGTACTTCTTGTTTGGAGCAGCTTCGCCAGTTGGGTTACCAATTTGACCTTGTAGGAAGTCGAAGTTGTCAGCAGAGTACTGACGGATACCATCCCAAGTTGCCCACTGTGTATCAGTATCGATGTTCATTTTGATAACACCGTAGCCGATAGACTCTTGGATTTCTGCTTCAGAAGAACCAGAACCACCGTGGAATACGAAGTTTAGAGCGTTAGGTGCAATACCGAACTTCTCTGCACAGTATGCTTGAGAGTCACGTAGGATAGTTGGAGTAAGTACAACGTTACCAGCTTGGTAAACACCGTGTACGTTACCGAAAGAAGCAGCGATAGTGAAACGTGGGCTAACAGCCATTAGTTTCTCGTATGCGTATGCTACGTCTTCTGGAGAAGTGTAAAGCTCAGATGCGTCCATATCAGAGTTATCAACGCCGTCTTCTTCACCACCAGTACAACCAAGTTCGATCTCGATTGTCATGTTCATTTTAGCCATGCGCTCTAGGTACTTAGCACATGTTTCGATGTTCTCTTCTAGAGACTCTTCAGAAAGGTCTAGCATGTGAGAAGAGAATAGAGGCTTACCAGTTTGTGCGAAGAACTCTTCACCAGCGTCTAGTAGACCGTCGATCCATGGAAGAAGTTTCTTAGCAGCGTGGTCAGTGTGCAGGATAACTGGAACACCGTAAGCTTCAGCTACAGCGTGTACATATTTTGCACCAGCTACAGCGCCAAGAACTTGTGCGCCTTGACCTTCAAGTTTAACGCCTTTACCTGCGAAGAATGCAGCGCCACCGTTAGAGAACTGAACAACTACTGGAGCTTTAACTTTAGCAGCTGCTTCTAGTACTGCGTTTACAGAGTCAGTACCAACAACGTTTACAGCAGGAAGAGCAAATTTGTTTTCTTTTGCTACTTCAAATACTTTCTGTACGTCATCGCCAGAAATCACACCAGGTTTTACAAAATCGAAGATCTTAGACATGGAAATAGTCCTATTTATTCTATCGTTTTAAGATTAAAAAACTTAAGTTCAAAAACTTGCAATCGTTTGCTCACAACTTGTGCCATTCTAGCAAAAAAGTGTGATATGCCGCAAACGTTAAAAGGCGAGATTCACATCTCGCCTTTCTGAATCAATTATGCTTTAGCACGCTCTTCAAGCATTGCTACTGCAGGAAGTACTTTACCTTCAACGAACTCAAGGAAAGCGCCACCACCAGTAGAGATGTAAGAAACGTCAGCTTTGATACCGAACTTGTCGATAGCTGCTAGCGTGTCACCACCACCGGCTACAGAGAAACCTGCAGATTCAGCGATTGCTTTAGAGATACCAGCAGTACCCGCTTCGAAGTTCTTAAATTCGAATACGCCTACAGGGCCGTTCCAAAGGATAGTTTTTGCATTGCCGATGATTTCAGCAAGAGCAGCCGTTGAATCTGGACCAAGGTCGAAAATCATGTCGTCGTCTTGAACTTCAGAAACGTGCTTGATTTCAGCTTCAGCGTTTTCATCGAAAGCTTTAGCACATGCAACGTCAGTTGCTACTGGAATAGCACACTCTTTCATTAGCTTCTTAGCTGTCTCAACTAGGTCTGCTTCGTATAGAGACTTACCTACGTTGTGGCCTTCAGCAGCGATGAACGTATTCGCGATACCACCACCAACAACAAGTTGGTCAGCAATTTTAGAAAGAGACTCTAGAACCGTTAGTTTAGTAGAAACTTTAGAACCACCAACGATAGCAACTAGTGGACGAGCCGGGTTGTCCATTGCTTTGCCAAGAGCTTCAAGTTCAGCAGCTAGAAGAGGACCAGCACATGCTACAGGTGCATAAGTACCAACACCGTGAGTAGAAGCTTGTGCACGGTGAGCTGTACCGAATGCATCCATTACAAAGATGTCACATAGTGCAGCGTACTGCTTAGAAAGTGCTTCTTCGTTTTTCTTCTCGCCTTTGTTAAAGCGAACGTTTTCAAGAACAACTAGTTCACCAGCGTTTAGCTCTAGGCCGTTAACGTAATCTTTCGCTAGCTTAACTTCGCAGTCTAGTGCGTCGTTTAGGTAGTTAACTACAGGTGCTAGAGAGAACTCTTCGTTGTATTCGCCTTCAGTAGGACGACCAAGGTGAGAAGTAACCATAACTTTTGCGCCAGCTTCTAGGCAAAGTTTGATAGTTGGTAGAGATGCAAGGATACGTGCATCTGAAGTTACTTTACCGTCTTTTACTGGTACGTTTAGGTCAGCACGAATAAATACGCGTTTACCTGCAAGTTCCAGGTCAGTCATCTTGATCACAGACATGTTTTGTCCTCTCAAATTTAAATAAATATAAAGTTTTGGAAACTCAGCAACCCTGCTAAGCCTATAAATTATTCAACTGGTAATTCTTTAACTACTCATAATATGTGGATACTTTGTATTTATTTCAAGCTAAAAAATAAATAATCCGCACATTTGCTTCTAGGTCTTACTTCTTGCCTTCAGAAGCTTGCATTGCAAGAACCGTATCCAGCATTCGGTTCGCAAAGCCCCATTCATTGTCACACCACACCAGCATTTTCACTAGGTGGCCGTTGCTCACTCGCGTTTGTGAACCATCAACAATTGCGCTATGGGGATCGTGATTAAAGTCGATGGAAACGAGCGGCGCTTCAGTATAGTCAACTATATTGTGTAATGTACACTGGGACGCATTAACAATGGTTTGATTTACGTCATTAACTTTCACATTTGTATTAATTGTGACACTTAAATCCATCGCAGTTACGTTTACCGTAGGCACACGCACAGATATCGCTTCGAACTTGTTAGAAAATTTCGGGAAGATCCTTTCAATACCTTTGTGCAATTTGGTATCAACAGGAATGATGGATTGGCTTGCAGCTCGAGTACGGCGAAGGTCGCTATGATATGCATCGATCACTTGTTGATCATTCATTGAAGAGTGAATAGTCGTGATGGTCCCAGACTCAATACCAAAAGCGTCATCAAGTACCTTGATGATAGGGACAATACAGTTAGTCGTGCATGAACCGTTGGAAACAATTCGATGGTCAGCTGTGATAGTGTCGTGATTCACACCGTAGATAATGGTGTTATCAAGGTCATTCGCACCAGGATGTGAAAATAGAACTTTTTTAGCCCCTGCAGCGATGTGCGCTAGGCCATCATCTCTACAACCGTAGACGCCAGTACAATCGAGAACAATATCGACCTCAAGGTCACGCCAAGGCAGCAGTTCAATATCAGCAAGATGTAAGATACGAATAGTATCAAACTCGCCTTTATCTTCTGCACCAATACCATGGTGGATATAGATGTGCTCTTGATCGTTGGAGATCTTCTTACCAAAGCGACCGTGACTGGTGTCGTATTGTAATAAGTGAGCCATAGCGTCAGGCTGAGCAAGCTCATTGACAGCTACCACTTTGATTTGTTGGCTTTTGCCACTTTCATAGACAGCGCGCAATACATTACGCCCTATTCGTCCAAATCCATTTATCGCGACTTTTAGCATAGTTCCGTACATCTAACCAAAATTTCGTGCAACAGATGATAACTGAATCCTACCCAAAAGGCATTACTTGAATACCTCAGTCTACTTAGGACAGGTTGATCTGCTACTTATAAAGATGAGTCTAGGAGAAAACAAATCCCAGATACAAAAAACCGAGCTCAGCGCTCGGTTTTTTCCTTCATTTAACTGTTAGCACAAGGCCATCAGTCAATGATTAAGCAAGAAGCTCTTTCGCTGTGTTTACTACATTTTCAGTAGTGAAACCGAACATCTTGAATAGCTCACCCGCTGGTGCAGATTCGCCGAACGTTGTCATACCGATGATCTTGCCACCGAAACCAACGTACTTGTACCAGAAGTCAGCGATGCCAGCTTCTACAGCGATACGTGCAGTTACGTCAGATGGAAGTACAGATTCGCGGTATTCAGCGTCTTGCTTATCGAATGCGTCAGTTGCAGGCATAGAGACTACGCGTACTGCTTTACCTTCAGCTGTTAGTTGTGCTGCTGCTTCAACAGCAAGCTCAACTTCAGAACCTGTAGCAATGATGATTAGCTCTGGCTTACCAGCACAATCTTTCAGGATGTAACCACCCTTAGCGATATTAGCTACTTGCTCTGCGTTACGATCTTGTTGTGCAAGGTTCTGACGAGAGAAGATTAAAGATGAAGGACCATCTTTACGCTCAATAGCCAGTTTCCAAGCAACTGCTGATTCAACTTGGTCACATGGACGCCATGTGCTCATATTTGGAGTCAGACGTAGAGAAGCGATCTGCTCAACCGGTTGGTGAGTCGGGCCATCTTCGCCAAGACCGATAGAATCGTGCGTGTAAACTTGGATGTTCTGAACTTTCATCAGAGCAGCCATACGCATTGCGTTACGCGCGTATTCCATGAACATTAGGAACGTTGCGCCGTAGGGTACGAAACCACCGTGCAGAGCGATACCGTTCATGATAGCCGTCATACCGAATTCACGTACACCGTAGTGGATGTAGTTACCTGAGAAGTCATTTGCTTCAAGAGACTTAGAACCAGACCACATAGTAAGGTTAGAAGGCGCAAGGTCAGCAGAGCCGCCCATGAATTCTGGTAGCATAGCACCGAACGCTTCTAGTGCGTTTTGGGATGCTTTACGTGAAGCGATGTTTGCAGGGTTAGCTTGAAGATCAGCAATGATTGCATTTGCTTTCTCTTCCCACTCAGCTGGAAGTTCGCCGTTAGTACGACGTTTGAATTCTGCTGCTAGCTCTGGGTAAGCCGCTGCGTATGCGTCAAACTTAGCATTCCACGCTGCTTCTTTCGCTGCGCCTGCTTCTTTCGCATTCCACTCAGCTGCGATATCTGCTGGGATTTCGAAAGGACCGTGTTCCCAACCAAGCGCTGCTTTAGTTGCTGTGATTTCATCTGCACCTAGTGGAGCACCGTGACAGTCGTGCGTACCCGCTTTGTTTGGAGAACCAAAACCGATGATAGTTTTAGTACAGATAAGTGTTGGACGAGGATCTGCTTTAGCCGCTTCAATTGCAGCATTGATAGCGTCAGCATCGTGACCATCAACAGCAGGGATTACATGCCAACCGTAAGCTTCAAAACGCTTAGGTGTATCGTCAGAGAACCAACCTTCAACTTCGCCATCAATAGAGATGCCGTTGTCATCCCAGAAAGCAACCAACTTACCAAGGCCTAGCGTACCCGCTAGAGAACATGCTTCGTGAGAGATACCTTCCATCAGACAACCATCACCCATGAATGCATAAGTGTAGTGGTCTACGATGTCGTGGCCTTCTTTGTTGAACTGTGCAGCCAGTGCTTTCTCAGCCATTGCCATACCAACAGCATTAGTGATGCCTTGACCTAGAGGGCCTGTCGTTGTTTCGATACCAGGAGCGTAACCGTACTCAGGGTGACCAGGCGTCTTAGAGTGCAGCTGACGGAAGTTCTTAAGGTCTTCAATTGAGAGCTCGTAACCTGCCAGATGAAGCAGAGAGTAAATCAACATTGAACCATGCCCGTTAGACAAGATAAAACGGTCGCGGTCAGCCCACTCTGGGTTTTCTGGGTTGTGGTTCAAGTGACCACGCCAAAGAACTTCAGCGATGTCAGCCATACCCATAGGTGCGCCAGGGTGGCCTGAATTTGCTTGTTGAACGCCATCCATGCTAAGTGCGCGAATTGCATTGGCTAGATCTTTACGAGAAGGCATGTCTGCTCCTGAGTACATAAGCGATTTAAAAAAGAGATTAATGCTAAAATTTTCATTCTTATTAGCGCGGGTATTCTCTCAAACGACTTTAGCGACTGCAAACGTTTTACTGGCATTTTAACAGTCATTTTTCGCAATTTTCGAACATTTACATCGCTTGGCAATGGCTTATCCCGACCGATACGCAAACGTTTAGTTATGACATATCATAAAAAAGAGCTTGTAATTCGACCGCTGGAATTTAGAATAGCCGTCTAGATGTAGAAACACCTACAAAATATACTGTATTTAATGGCAGCGCTTGCTAGCTTGCGATGCCTAAAATTATTTGCATTTAACTGTTTGCAACTAAAAACTAATTGCAACTAAAAACTAAAAGTGGAGCTCTCATGGCTAAGCACCTATTCACTTCTGAATCTGTTTCAGAAGGCCATCCAGATAAAATTGCAGACCAAATCTCTGATGCTGTTCTTGATGCCATCTTGGAACAAGATCCAAAAGCACGTGTTGCTTGTGAGACTTACGTAAAAACCGGCATGGTTATGGTTGGCGGTGAAGTAACAACGTCTGCATGGGTTGATATCGAAGAAATCACTCGTGAAACAGTACGTGAAATTGGTTACGTTCATTCTGATATGGGCTTTGACGCTGACTCTTGTGCCGTTCTAAACACAATTGGTAAGCAGTCTCCAGACATTAACCAAGGTGTCGATAAAGCAGACCCTAAAGAGCAAGGCGCTGGCGACCAAGGCATCATGTTTGGTTACGCGACTAACGAAACACCAATCCTAATGCCAGCTCCAATTACTTACTCTCATCTTCTTGTTAAGAAGCAAGCTGAAGTACGTAAGAGCGGCAAACTTGACTTCCTTCGCCCAGATGCGAAATCTCAAGTAACATTCCAGTACGACCAAGGTAAGATTGTTGGTATTGATGCTGTTGTTCTTTCTACTCAACACTGTGATTCAGTAACAACTCCGGATCTACGTGAAGCGGTAATGGAAGAGATCATCAAGCCAGTACTTCCTGCTGAATGGATCAACAAAGACACTAACTTCTTCATCAACCCAACAGGCCGTTTCGTAATCGGTGGCCCAATGGGTGACTGTGGTTTAACAGGTCGTAAGATCATTGTTGATACCTACGGCGGCGCAGCTCGCCACGGTGGCGGTGCATTCTCTGGTAAAGATCCATCGAAAGTTGACCGTTCTGCAGCTTACGCAGCGCGTTACGTTGCGAAAAACATCGTTGCTGCTGGTATGGCTGATCGTTGTGAGATTCAACTGTCTTACGCTATCGGTGTTGCAGATCCAACATCTATCATGGTTGAAACGTTTGGTACTGAGAAAGTCGCTCACGAAATCATTATTGAAGCGGTTCGTCAAAACTTCGACCTACGTCCATACGGTCTTCAAGAAATGCTGAACCTTCTTCAACCTATCTACAAGCAGACAGCTGCATACGGCCACTTCGGTCGTGAAGAGTTCCCTTGGGAAGCGACTGACAAAGCAGCAATCCTTGCCGACTTCGCCGGTCTAAAATAATTTAGCCACTGCGATTTGTTTCTTTAAAGCCCTTACTTGTTAGTAAGGGCTTTATTTTTATGTACTTATCTAACCCTTACTCTGCGTAACTCGCTCTACCTGCCTTCTTTACCGTTAACCACTTAGTATAAAAAGCCATTGATAATTTGTGTTTTCTAGTACTAATGACAATAGTTAAGGTAACTCCTAGCAGATCAAGCTCACATTTAACCCCAATGCAGTTAAGCCTAATATCAATAGTTAAGTGAACGCTAGAACAATAACTAGGACGATAACGAGCACTTTAGCTCAATCCCATAATGCTCATTTAAGCCACAATATTGAGCTCTATGGAATTATAACTAGGACGTTATTTAACTAGGGGGATCTATGCCTCGTACCGCGCACCCATCCGAACTGAACGATAAAAAACACAAGGTCAGCGATCAGGATTATGCTCGCACCATTCCTTGCAACCAAATCAGTATTTCTGCACCCTTTCATTGGTTGTCGCTTGCTCTGCATGACTTAGTGAGAATGCCATTAATCAGCGCGTTTTACGGGCTGTGCTTTATGGCTGCGGCAATCGCCATTGTTCAACTTGTCCAGTGGCAAGGAACGCACTTGGTCGTGATGCCAAGTTTGATCGTGTACATGTTGATAGGGCCATTTCTTGCTCTGGGCTTGTATGACGCTGCTTGGGAAAGAGAAAAAGGGCACAACGCTAGTCTATTGCACTCGATGAAAGCCATCACGCGTAATTCTACCCATCAATGGGCCTTTGCGATTGTATTAATGGTCGCGATGATATTCTGGATGCGTATCGCTGCGTTATTGCACGCACTCTACCCTTCAGTACAAGGCGCGCCATTGACCGAATTTGCTCCCTTTTTAATCACGGGTTCTGTGATTGGTTTTGTTATCGCAAGCCTAATATTCAGTATTTCTGCCTTTTCAATTCCATTGATGATGGAGAGACGTGTTGATGTCATGAGCGCTATTTTCACTAGCTTTAATGCCGTGAAATCGAACATCCCTGCAATGGTCGTGTGGGCGAGTATTATTTGTACCGGTATTCTGGTGGGCTTTGCAACCTACGGAATCGGAATGATCGTCACCATGCCGCTACTTGGCTATGGTACATGGCATGCTTATCATGAAATCATCAAAAAGAAACATCACGTATAAATCGTAGAGAGATCGACGAGCAGTGTTATTATGAGGCCTTAGCGTTAATGCTGAGGCCTTTTATTTGGAGTTAACTCGCTTGTCATACACCCCGCAACAACATCGAGCCAATAAGAAATTGGCGGAATGCTTAACCACCGCTAACCAACATTTCTCACGTGTATTTCCATGCCCGCTCATCACTTACAAGTTAAGAGGTAAGGCAGCAGGAAAAGCCTACTTGCAGCTGAATGAAATTAAGCTCAACCAAATACTTTTTACAGAAAATGAAGAAGCCTTTATCAACGAAGTGATCCCTCATGAAGTCGCACACCTGATCACACATCAAGTCTTTGGACGCGTTAGACCGCACGGCAATGAATGGAAGTACGTAATGGAAAAGGTATTTAACGTACCAGCCAAAACCACTCACAGCTTTGAAATCACCTCAGTACAAGGGAAAACCTTTGAGTACCAATGTGAGTGCACCACTTACCCGTTATCCATAAGGCGACACAATAAAGTACTTCGAAACCAATCGACCTACCGTTGCCAACTGTGCCAGCAAACCTTAGCTTTTACGGGGACTCAACTAAGCTAGTTAGGGGTTGATTAACTCAATAGAATAAATCTAATAGAGAGATCTAACATTTGAGTGCTAGACTGATGTTTATCATACTTTTATCAGTCTTTTTCTATGCAAAAAATCACCTTCAAAGCATTTGGCCTACCTGTGTCTTTTTACTTAACGATAGTATTTGGCCTACTGGTAACCCAAAGTGTTTTCGCGGCACCACCGAGCTCATTTTCCAAAGCAAAAAAAGAAGCAGTGAAGATTTATCTCGACCACCCGACCTCATTTTATTGTGGCTGTGACATTACTTGGAAAGACAAAAAGAAAGGTATTCCCGACCTTGATGGTTGTGGTTATCAAGTCAGAAAACAACAAAAGCGAGCGAGTAGAATTGAGTGGGAACATGTGGTCCCAGCTTGGCAGTTCGGCCACCAGCGTCAATGCTGGCAAGACGGCGGACGTAAGAACTGCACTCGAAATGACAAGATATTCAAATCGATGGAAGCCGATCTTCATAACCTGACACCTGCCATTGGCGAGGTTAACGGTGATCGATCCAATTACAATTTCAGTCAGTGGAATGGAATGGATGGCGTGAGCTATGGTCAGTGTGAAATGCAGGTCAACTTCAAACAGCGCAAAGTTATGCCACCGGACCGAGCAAAAGGATCTATCGCGCGAACTTATCTTTATATGAGCCAAGAATACGGTTTTAAACTATCTAAGCAGCAAACGAACCTGATGATGGCATGGAACAAGCAATTTCCCGTAAATAAATGGGAATGTACTCGTGATGAGCGAATCTATGCTATCCAAGGTAATCACAACCCATTTGTCTACCCTGCTTGTAACTAACTTCTACCACACAATCACCTCGAACAAACAAGAGTTTCAAAATTGCCTCTGAAACTCTTGCCCTACCCTTGTTTTTTCGACTAAAAGCATCCATGTTAGGCAGAGATAAAATACCCAAATGAACATATTTATAGGTTTACCAGCATGAGAATCCCTCGTATCCATCACCCAGAACGCATTCATCAGTTAGGTTCACTCGCTTTAGGCGAAGATGCCGCGGGTCATGTTGGTCGAGTCCTTCGCATGAAAGAAGGCCAAGAAGTGCTTCTATTTGATGGCAGCGGCGCTGAATTTCCAGCAACCATTGCAGAAGTATCAAAGAAGAATGTCACAGTTAATGTTACTGAACGTATCGAGCGTAGCAGCGAATCTCCGTTAGACTTGCATTTAGGCCAAGTGATTTCACGTGGTGATAAAATGGAGTTTACGATTCAGAAATCGGTTGAGCTTGGTGTCAACACCATTACCCCACTGATTTCAGAGCGCTGTGGCGTTAAGCTTGATACTAAACGCTTCGAGAAAAAGCTCGCGCAGTGGCAAAAGATTGCTATCGCAGCATGTGAACAATCAGGCCGTAATACGGTTCCAGTTATTCGCCCAATCATGCAACTTGAAGAGTGGTGCAGCGAACCGAGCGAAGCGTTAAAACTAAACCTGCATCCTCGTGCAAAATACTCAATCAATACCCTTCCAGAGCCGATCAGTAAGGTGCGCCTATTGATCGGTCCTGAAGGCGGACTGTCAGCTGAAGAAATCGGTATGACAGAACAATACAAATTTGAAGAGACGCTACTCGGCCCACGTGTACTTCGTACCGAGACAGCAGCTCTAACCGCAATTACTGCCTTACAAGTCCGTTTTGGCGATCTAGGCTAGGAGAAAAAAATGATCAAACTTGGCATCGTAATGGATCCAATTTCATCCATTAACATCAAAAAAGACTCTAGCTTTGCCATGATGCTTGAAGCTCAGCGTCGTGGTTACGAAATCCATTACATGGAAATGGATGATCTACATTTAGATCAAGGCGTAGCCATTGCTGACACTAAGGTTGTTGAACTAAAAGAAGATCCAAACGGCTGGTACGAATTCAAATCAGAACAGACTATCGCTCTCTCTGATTTAGATGCAGTACTGATGCGTAAAGATCCTCCGTTTGATACAGAATACATCTACGCAACTTACATTCTTGAGCGTGCTGAAGAGAACGGCGCACTGATCGTCAACAAGCCACAAAGCTTACGTGACTGTAACGAGAAGCTATTCACGGCTTGGTTCCCTGAACTGACACCAACCACTATCGTGACTCGTAAAGCTGAAAAAATTAAAGCATTCCGAGAAGAGCACGGTGATGTGATCTTAAAGCCACTTGATGGCATGGGTGGCGCGTCTATCTTCCGAGTAAAAGAGGGCGATCCAAACGTATCAGTGATCATTGAAACACTGACTAACCACGGTCAAAACTACGCTATGGCACAAACCTTTGTTCCAGACATCAGCAATGGTGACAAGCGTATTCTTGTGGTTGACGGTGAACCAATGCCTTACTGTCTAGCGCGTATTCCTGCAAAAGGGGAAACTCGAGGTAATCTTGCTGCTGGTGGTACAGGTGAAGCTCGCCCGCTGAGTGAAACAGACTGGGCTATCGCAAGAGCAGTTGCTCCAGCACTGAAAGAGAAAGGTTTAATCTTTGTAGGGCTTGATGTTATCGGTGACAAGCTGACTGAAATTAACGTGACTAGCCCTACTTGTATCCGTGAAATTGAAGCCGCTTTTGATATTTCAGTTACAGGTAAATTAATGGATGCAATTGAGCGTCGCGTTAACGCTAAATAGCCTAAACTAAAGAAAGCCTTAGCTATTCGAAACACAAAAATATCTAGGCAAAGAACAATGAGCGGCTTTACGCCGCTCTTTTTCCTTTACTGGGAACACACTGGCAGGAGGCTCTATGAATTTAACGAACCACTTTCTGGTCGCTATGCCCGGAATGAAAGACCCATACTTTCAAAATTCGGTGATCTATCTTTGTGAGCACAATGACGAAGGTGCGATGGGTTTGATGATCAACGCTCCTATCGATGTCACTGTCGGCAGCATGCTTAAGCAGGTTGAGGTTGATTCTGAACAGCCGAAACCCAACCAAGCAAGCCTTGATAAGCCAGTACTTAATGGTGGGCCAGTCGCAGAAGACCGAGGGTTTATTTTGCACAAACCCAAAGGCAGTTATCAATCCAGCATCAACATGACGGATCAAATCTCGGTAACAACCTCGAAAGATATTCTAATGGTGTTAGGTACAGAAGATGAACCAATGCATTATCTGGTCGCGCTTGGTTATGCAGGATGGGAGCCAGGACAACTAGAAGTAGAGCTTACAGAAAACTCATGGTTAACCGTAGAAGCGGATCCAAAGGTTATTTTCGATACGCCAATTTCGGATCGCTGGAAAGTTGCTGTGCAAATGTTAGGTATCAATGCGGCTCAGCTTTCAGCAGACGCCGGTCACGCCTAGCTCAAATCAGCTAAATAAAATAACAGACACTCTCAAACACAGATAAATTTGGAAACTTCATGTCACGAACAATTATGGCATTTGACTACGGTACAAAAAGTATCGGTAGTGCGATAGGACAGGAAATCACGGGCACAGCCAGCCCTTTAAAAGCCTTCAAAGCCAAAGATGGTATCCCGAATTGGGATGATATTGAAAAGCAAATTAAAGAGTGGCAGCCAAAGCTTATCGTTGTTGGCTTACCAACCGATCTTCATGGTAAAGATTTAGCAGCCATTACACCGAGAGCAAAGAAGTTCGCAAACCGTCTTAAAGGACGCTTTGGTGTGGATGTTGAACTGCATGATGAAAGACTTTCTACGACAGAAGCAAGGGCCGACCTTTTTGAAATGGGCGGCTATAAAGCGCTAAGCAAAGGTAACGTCGATAACCAATCAGCTGTTGTCATTTTAGAAAGTTGGTTTGAAGCGCAATATTCTTAGCAAAAATTAAGTGAGCAAAATTTAAGCTAATTTATGATCCCACACGAATTTAACTCCGTAGTGCCAGAGCAAGTCATAATAAGGACGTGGGAGTTCATATGAAAATTTTTCTAGCAATATTCGCCTCTCTAGCAATCACAGCGTGCAGTTCAATGAGCGGAGGCTCAGCAGGCTATACCGGTGAACAATATCCGACAAAAATTAAATTAGAGAAAGAACGAGGATATTCTGGTAACAACAATAGTTACGGCAATCACTAATTTATCTAGCCAAAAAAACCGCCTTCACAGCGGTTTTTTCAGCATTTAGCATCGATCTAACCCATATCAATTTTAACTCCCGCTAAGGCTCCCACTCCGTAATCGTCATCACCACGTTTAGTCTTGAGCATCAAGCGCAAATCATTAGCGGAATCGGCACTATGGAACGCATCCTCTTCACTGATCTTGCCTGCAACGACTAAGTCATACAAAGCTTGGTCAAAGGTCTGCATCCCAATCTCTTTTGATTTAGCCATTGTCGACTTGAGTTCATGTAACTCACCTCTACGAATCAAATCAGACACCCGTGGGCTGTTGAGTAGGATTTCGAACACACCATGGCGACCACTACCATTCTTATCTCGGATTAATTGCTGAGCAACGACACCACGTAGATTCATCGACAAATCAAATAAGAACTGATCTTTTTGCTCTTTCGGCACCAAGTGAAGAATACGCTCTAGCGCTTGGTTGGCATTGTTGGCATGTAAAGTCGCCATGCAAAGGTGACCGGTTTCAGCAAACGTCATCGCGTACTCCATGGTTTCACGGGTACGGATTTCACCAATCAAGATCATGTCAGGGGCTTGGCGTAACGAGTTCTTAAGCGCGACTTCATAGCTCTCGGTATCGAGCCCAACTTCTCGCTGAGTCACAATGCACTTTTTATGTTCGTGCACGAACTCAATCGGGTCTTCAACCGTCAAGATATGCCCCGAACGGTTGGTATTGCGATACCCCGTCATCGCAGCCATTGAGGTTGATTTACCAGAACCTGTAGCCCCAACCACCAACACAAGTCCGCGTTTTGCGATTGAAAGGTCTTGTAGTACGTCTGGAAGCTTTAATTGTTCGAAGGTTGGGATGTTAGTCTCGATACGTCGAATTACCGCTCCTGGTAGCTCTCGCTGAAAGAATGCGCTAACACGAAAACGACCAAAATCACGCACAATAGCAAAGTTAGCCTCACGCGTTTGTTTGTACTCGTCGCGCCTGTCTTGCTCCATCATCGCATCCAGTAACAGCGCAACCTGAGCCGCATTCAGTTTCTCTCCCTGAGGTCGCAATTCACCATCAACACGAAACAGAACCGGTGCATCTACCGTGATGTAAAGATCCGACGCTTTTTGTGAAAGCATACCTTCAAGAATTTGATTCAATTCCATTTTTATCACCTTGATTAAAACATAGAGGCTTGAATTTCGATCTTTTTCTCGACCTCGTCCGAATCAACCAAACCTTGCGCGATCAATTGCTTCGCATTTTGCTCCATGGTTTGCATGCCATGTGCGGCACCCGTTTGAATGATCGAGTACATCTGCGCGACTTTGTCTTCACGGATCAAGTTTCTAATTGCAGGTGTCGCCATCATTATTTCATGACAAGCCACACGACCACCACCAACACGTTTTAACAGCTTCTGAGCAATCACCGAGCGTAGTGATTCAGATAACATTGAACGAACCATATCTTTGTCGCTACCTGGGAAAACGTCGATAATACGGTCGATAGTTTTTGCCGCAGAGCTTGTATGCAAAGTACCAAAAACTAAGTGACCCGTTTCAGCTGCGGTTAACGCTAAGCTGATCGTCTCTTGGTCACGAAGTTCACCAACAAGAATCACGTCCGGATCCTCACGTAATGCACTGCGCAACGCCGCTTTAAAGCTGTGAGTATCACGATGAACCTCACGCTGGTTTACTAGGCATTTATTATTGGTGTGAACGAATTCAATTGGATCTTCAATCGTCAAAATGTGTTTGTTGTGATTGCGGTTTACGTAATCCACCATCGCCGCCAAAGTTGTCGATTTACCAGAACCTGTAGGGCCAGTGACAAGCACTAAACCTTTCTCGTAGTTCGCAATCTTTTCAAAGATTTCTGGCGCACCAAGCTGATCTAAAGTCGGGATCTCTACAGGGATAGTTCGAAAGACAGCAGCACACCCACGAGCTTGATTAAAAGCATTAACACGGAAGCGACCAACATTGGGTAATTCAAAAGAGAAGTCGACTTCCAATTTTTCCTCAAACTCACCGCGTTGTGAATCGTCCATGATCTCAAAAACTAAACGATGTACATCAGCATGACTCAAAGCTGGTATTCCAAGCTTCCTTACTTCACCATCTATACGTACCATTGGAGATACACCCGCAGAAAGATGTAGATCTGACGCGTTATGCTTTACACTAAAATCTAGTAACTCAGTGATATCCATTTATTTTCCCTTAAGTAAAGTCAGCTATGAGTAGTATTCAACAAAATATCGAACAAATCACCTCACAGATTCGTAGTGCTGAGAAAAAGTGCGGACGAGATCCAGACTCCGTGCAACTTTTAGCCGTCAGCAAAACGAAACCTATTGATGCGATTCTAGAAGCCGCACTCGGAGGCCAAGTTGCCTTTGGTGAAAACTATGTTCAAGAAGGTGTTGATAAAGTAAAACACTTTTCAGAACATCATTCTAATCTAAATTTGGAGTGGCATTTTATTGGTCCAATTCAATCCAATAAAACCCGTCCAATCGCTGAAAGCTTCCAATGGGTTCATTCTGTCGACCGCGATAAAATCGCACAAAGGCTCAATGATCAGCGACCAAGCGAGCTTCCACCTCTGCAAGTTCTCATCCAAGTAAATACCAGCGGTGAAAATTCCAAATCAGGAACGTCAGAAGAAACAGTTTTTGCACTCGCAGAGTTGATTTCGTCGCTCCCTAACCTCACTTTAAGAGGATTGATGTCAATTCCTGCAAACGTCTCTGACTATCAATCACAGCTTAATGCATTTTCTCAATTGGCAAAGCTTCAACAAAAGCTAGTCGCTAAGTATGCAGACATTGATACCCTTTCGATGGGTATGAGTGGTGATATGGATGCAGCAGTTGAGGCTGGTAGCACAATGGTTCGTATTGGAACGGCTATTTTCGGTGCTCGTGATTACGCGAAATAGCACAGCAAGTAACAAGAAATAGCTACAGCAAGCAACAACAAGTAGCAACGAAAAATACAGTATTGATACCGCTTCGCTTTAACCGCGCAGCGACACGCTCAGGATTTTATATATGGAACATAAGAACATCGCCTTTATTGGGGCAGGAAACATGGTTCGCTCAATTGTAGCGGGCTTAGTAGCAAGTGGTTATCCAGCGCAAAAGATTACGGCAACAGCGCCTTCAGAAACCAGAAGGCTGCCGTTAGAGCAAGAATACGGCATCAATACTACCAGCGATAATATTGCCGCAGCTGAGCAAGCAGACGTTGTTGTATTATCAGTGAAGCCACAAATGATGGCTAATGTATGTAACCCCTTACAAAGCATCGACTTTAGTAACAAACTGGTTATCTCAATTGCTGCGGGTATTAATGCGAATCGACTCAATGAGATGTTAAACTGCCAACTGAACCTTGTTCGTGTGATGCCAAACACGCCATCACTGCTTGGTAAAGGGATGAGCGGTCTTTATGCCGACTCAGCGGTCAGCCAAGATGATAAAGACTTCGCTTCTCAGCTGATGCAAGCTGTAGGTGAAGTCAGCTGGGTTGAGCAAGAGTCTGGTATCAACAACATCATTGCGGCAGCGGGGAGTGCTCCAGCTTACTTCTTCCTGTTTATGGAAGCGATGCAAGCTGAGGCAATCAACCAAGGCTTCGACCAAGAAACCGCTCGTAAATTAGTGCAGCAGTCTGCATTAGGCGCGGCAGAGATGGTGGTAGCGAATCCAAATACTGAATTATCTACTCTGCGTGAACAAGTGACTTCAAAAGGCGGAACAACCGCAGAAGCGTTGCGCACGTTCAATGAACATCAACTATCAGACATCGTAGCCAAAGCCATGCAAGCGGCAGTCGCTCGAGCTGAAGAGATGGAAAAACTGTTTTAATACTCGTTACAGTACAAAAGCATTATGTCGTTCGGGTTATACCTAAGCGGCAAGTAAATCCGAAAAAGGAAACAATATGAATTCGATGAGCTTTCTGATCTCGACCGTTTTTGATCTTTACATCATGGTTGTGATCTTGCGTATCTGGCTACAAGCATCACGTGCAGATTTCTACAACCCGTTCTCACAATTTATCGTAAAAGCGACACAACCGGTTGTAGCCCCACTACGCCGAGTGATTCCATCAATCGGCAGCCTTGACCTTGCGACTGTTGTTTTCGCTTATGTACTGTGTGTACTTAAGTTCGTCGCTCTAAACTTGATTATCTCTGGCGGTGCGGCTGTATTTGATATCAGCTTCCTGATCTTTGGCGCCCTTTCTCTGCTCAAAGCGGCGGGAGGTTTAATTTTCTGGGTTCTACTAATCCGTGCAATCCTGAGCTGGGTTAGCCAAGGCCGAAGCCCAATCGAGTACGTGTTCCATCAACTGACTGAACCAATGTTAATGCCTATTCGCCGTATCCTTCCTGACATGGGTGGTTTCGATCTAAGCGTACTGGTTTTGTTTATTGTACTGCAGTTTGCAAACTTCCTAATGGGCGACATGATCGGCCCTATTTGGTATCAGCTATAATTCAAGTACGAACATCAGGTACTTTGACGATGCCAAAAGCCGTTTGGGCCGAGGAGGACGATATTCTTCTTAGGCTTTATATCCAACCCAAAGCAAGCCGCGATAAAATCGTTGGCCTGCACGGCGAAGAACTAAAAATTGCCATTACCGCACCACCGGTTGATGGCAAAGCCAATGCCCACTTAGCGAAATACCTTGCGAAACAGTTTAAGGTCGCTAAAGGGCAAATTAAGATAGAAAAGGGAGAGCTCGGTCAGCATAAGCAAGTTCGAATATGCTCGCCAAGCCAGATCCCAACTGAAGTCAAAGCCATCCTATGATGGCTTTTTGCTATTTATTGGAGTCACTATGCGTCTATGGATTACAGCACTACTTACCGCTCTTGTTGCCCTACCAAGCTCAGCAGGACAATTTAAAAACATTAAGGATGTCGAGGTTCACTACTCGGCTTTTAACTCGACATTTCTAACTGCTCAAGTCGCTAAGCAATACAAGCTTAAGCGAAATGGCTACTCAGCGATTCTGAACATCAGCGTGTTAGACAAAGCTTCCCTTGGCAAGCCTGCAACAACAGCTAAAATCACGGGAACAGCGAAGAACCTTGTAGGCAACACTCGCACGCTTAACTTCCGCGAAATAAAGGAAGGTGATGCGATTTATTACCTAGCTGAGTTCCCTGTAACACACGAAGAAAACATCACTTTTAATATCGATGTTAACGCAGGTTTGAAAGGCACTGGCCCACTGCGATTCACACAAAAATTCTATATAGAAGAGTAGCTTCAACCACCACTTTTCTGTTCACTAACTTATTAGAGCCACATCCCCATGAGTAAGATTGTTTTAGCCACAGGCAACCAAGGTAAAGTTCGCGAGATGGCAGATATTCTGTCTGAGTTTGGTTTTGACGTTGTCGCGCAAAGTGAGTTTAACGTTTCAGAAGTCGCTGAAACGGGAACAACTTTCATTGAAAATGCCATCATCAAAGCTCGCCACGCTGCGAAAGAGACGGGGCTACCAGCCATTGCTGACGATTCTGGCTTAGAAGTTGATTACCTTAATGGTGCACCCGGTATCTACTCAGCGCGTTACTCAGGTGAAGGGGCGACTGATAAGCAAAACATCGAAAAGCTTTTAGATGCTATGCAAGGTGTCGACGTTGAAAAACGTACCGCTCGTTTCCACTGTGTGTTGGTTCTAATACGTCACGAAAACGATCCAACACCATTGGTGTGTCACGGTAAATGGGAAGGTCGTATTCTGACTGAAGAACACGGTGAGAATGGCTTTGGCTACGATCCTGTATTCTTTGTGCCAGAAGATAACTGCGCCTCAGCAGAGCTTGAATCGTCGCGTAAAAAGCAACTATCACACCGTGGTAAAGCCCTCGCGTCATTATTTAAGACTCTCAAAGAGCAAGCTCTGTAATGCACAATACAGCGCTAATTCCACCCGCACTTAGCCTTTATGTCCACATCCCATGGTGTGTACAAAAGTGTCCGTATTGTGATTTTAACTCTCACGCTCTCAAAGCCGAGATCCCAGAAAAAGAGTACATCGATGCACTGCTTGAGGATCTCGATACTGACATTGAAAAATATCAGCTCGATGGTATGCCTCGTCCGCTACATTCGATCTTTATTGGTGGCGGAACCCCAAGCCTGTTTTCTCCTGAAGGAATTGGCCGATTGCTACAAGGCATTGAACAGCGTATCCCGTTCAAACCTGAAATAGAAATCACCATGGAAGCCAACCCGGGAACTATCGAAGCTGAGCGTTTTGCTGGTTACCAAAAGGCAGGGGTGAGTCGAATCTCGGTAGGCGTACAAAGTTTTGAGCAAGAGAAACTGGAAAGGCTTGGGCGTATTCATGGTCAAGATGAAGCGGTCAACGCAGCTCACTTAGCGCATAAGATTGGATTAAATAGCTTCAACCTAGATCTAATGCACGGCTTACCGGATCAAAGCATTGATCAGGCCTTGGCTGATCTAGACAAAGCGATCGAGCTCGACCCTCCACATTTGTCTTGGTATCAGCTAACAATAGAACCTAACACCATGTTCTATTACAAAACGCCCAAACTGCCTGACGATGATGACCTTTGGGATATCTTCGACTTGGGTCATAAGAAGCTCGCAGACGCAGGGTATGTGCAGTACGAAATTTCAGGCTACAGCAAGCCGGGATATCAGTGTCAGCATAATCTCAACTACTGGCGCTTTGGTGACTACCTAGGTATTGGCTGTGGCTCTCATGGCAAGCTGAGCTTTGCAGATGGACGTATTGTTCGAACCACTAAGGTTAAACACCCTAGAGGCTACCTAGCAGCGTATCAGAATTTAGTGAAGCCCTATCTGTCAGATGAACTTGAAGTCACTAATGAAGACCGCCCTTTTGAATTTTTCATGAATCGCTTCAGGCTAATGGAAGCGTGTCCAAAGCAAGACTTCATTGATACGACGGGGCTAGACTTTGACTCGATCCAGCCAACAATAGAGTGGGCAAAAGATCTCGGTTACTTGAGCGAAACCGACACTCATTGGCAGATTACCGAAAAAGGAAAGCTGTTCCTAAATGATTTGCTGGAAGCCTTTATGGCTGAAGAAGACGAATAGCTCGAGATTCGAGATTCGAGATTCGAGATTCGAGAAGTATTGCGTAAGGGTTGGCTTAAGGGTCAACCCTTTTCTAATTTGAGCGCCGACAAATAATAGATTCCCGATTACGCTCCTTCGTCGCTATCGGGAATGACGGGTATCAAGCAAGTCTTATCCCGCAAAAGTTAGAGGTCAGTACGTCGAAAGTTACAAACACACCGTCATCCTCAAGAACGAGGGCGAATGAGTTGGGGATCTCTTGCAAATGTAGAACCCCAGCTTAAAAGCGCTTTTAGAAAATAGAACGACCAATTCGCTCAGAAAGCAGCTCTAGCGCCTTAGTGCCCGCTAACGAGTTGCCCGAAGGATCCAGCTCTGGAGACCACACTGCAATCGTCATTTCGCCAGGAACGATGGCAATAATACCGCCACCGACACCCGATTTGCCCGGCATACCAACGCGGTAAGCAAACTCACCTGCCCCATCGTACAAACCACATGTTGCAAGCAAAGCATTCAACTGCTTGGTTTGCACAGGTGTGATGATCTCTTTCTTGGTCTGAACCGACACACCTTTGTTCGCCAAATAGCTAAAGGTTTTCGCCAAGTCCACACATGTCATTTTAAGTGCACAAGCATGAAAGTAATTGTTGAGTACGGGGATAACATCGTTCTCAAAATTACCAAATGAACGCATCAAGTACGCGATAGCCGCATTACGATCGCTGTGCATCATCTCAGAAGCCGCTACTATCTTGTCATACACAATATGAGTGTCACCCGATAACTGGCGCACAAACTCTAATAAGCGATGTCTCGGTGCTGACAGGCGGCTTTGTAATAGATCCGCTACGACAATAGCACCTGCATTGATAAACGGGTTACGAGGAATACCATGCTCCATTTCAAGCTGAATCATCGAGTTAAAAGCTTGACCTGAAGGTTCCTTGCCTACGCGCTGCCAAATTTCGTCTGGCTTATAAAGCACCATAGCTAAGGTCAAACTCAGTGCTTTCGATATTGATTGCACGGAGAAAGCTTCGTTGGCATCACCCGCTTGAATGACTTCACCTTCATTAGTGTATACCGCAATCGCCAGTTTCTGGTTCGATACGCGAGCCAATGCAGGAATATAGTCAGCGACCTTTCCCTGACCAATTAAGGGACGAACTTCGTCTAAAATCTCGGCTAAAATAGCTTGAGTTGGTTTCATGTGAGCTTACTTCTTATTGTTATTTTTGTAGGGGTATAACATTCAATTTTGTCCTTAAACTTCTAATTTGATAAAAGCCTAAGGACAAAAAAGCCAACACTACAATAATGTTGGCTTTTATCAATCCCACAAAATGTAAGGTTAAGATCTTAATCCGATCTCACCTTCATTTTTTGTTCAGAATTACTTGGTACGCTTGTACTTGATATCCCAAACACCATGACCTAAACGGTGGCCCCGAGCTTCAAATTTCGTTAGCGGGCGCTCATCCGGACGGGGGATGTAATCACCATCTTCAGCAATATTCTCGAATCCTGGAGCTACGTTCATCACTTCAATCATATGTTCTGCGTAGTTTTCCCAGTCTGTTGCCATGTGGAAAATACCGGTATCAAGTTGCAGCTTACCGCGAACCATCTCTGCAAACTCTGCCTTAACGATACGACGTTTATGGTGACGAGCTTTGTGCCATGGGTCAGGGAAGAACAGTTGCAGCGTATGCAGGCTGCTATCTGGAATCATGTGCTCAAATACTTCGACTGCATCGTGACACATTACGCGTAGATTCGTCACACCCGCATCGCGAGCTGTACCCAAACATGCACCAACACCTGGGCTATGAACTTCAATACCTAAGAAGTTTTTCTCAGGCGCATTCTTTGCCATTTCAACCAGTGATGCACCCATACCGAAGCCAATTTCTAGTACAACAGGGTTATCGTTGCCAAATACTTCTTTCCAGTTAAGAAGCTCTGGGTTGTAGTCGATACCCATTGTTGGCCAACATTCGTTCATCGCGTTCTCTTGGCCTTTTGTTAAGCGGCCTTCACGGCGAACAAAACTACGGATCTTACGAACCAGTTTGCCGTCTTCAGTATATTCGTTAGTGGTCACTTCACTCATTGATTTTTGCCTGCACATTGATTAATCAAAGCGGGGATTATCCAAAGAATTGCCTCCGGTGCAAGTCTTTCCGTGGATAAATTCCCACACAATTTGTCTGTTTTACATCCAACCGTAAGTGTGGTGCAATTTCACTCCTAATAATAGCAAAGCATAGAGCATGTCGTGACTCCTTTCGCAACCGCCATATTAAAGTGGTATGACGCCTACGGGCGTAAAGAATTACCTTGGCAACAAAACAAAACCGCCTACACCGTTTGGCTATCTGAAATTATGCTTCAACAGACTCAGGTTGCTACGGTCATCCCATACTACCAGCGCTTCTTAGAACGTTTTCCAACGGTGATTGACCTAGCGAATGCCGAACAAGATGAAGTACTCCACTTATGGACGGGGCTTGGTTATTACGCACGAGCTCGCAACCTTCACAAAGCAGCCAAGATCGTTGCAGAGCAGTATGGTGGAGAGTTTCCGCTATCGATTGAAGAGATGAACGCGCTACCAGGTATTGGGCGCTCTACGGCAGCAGCAGTACTGTCATCCGTTCACAAGCTTCCTCATGCGATTCTTGATGGTAACGTTAAGCGTACACTGGCGAGAAGCTTTGCCGTTGAAGGTTGGCCTGGGCAAAAGAAAGTTGAAAACCAGCTTTGGGAACACGCTGAGGCAAACACGCCCAACCAAGATGTCGATAAATACAATCAAGCAATGATGGACATGGGGGCAATGGTTTGTACTCGTAGCAAGCCAAAATGTACCTTATGCCCGATTGAAAGCATGTGTGAAGCTAAGAAGCTCGATAGACAGCTCGAATTCCCGGGCAAAAAGCCTAAGAAAGAAAAGCCAGTAAAAGAAACATGGTTTGTGATTCTGTATCACGACAACCAAGTGTGGCTCGAACAGCGCCCTCAATCTGGTATCTGGGGAGGACTATTCTGTTTCCCTCAAAATGAAAATGCAGAGGTCGAACACCAACTAGATCTTCGTTCGATCAAAGACAATGAAACCGATTCAATCAAGACAATGATCGCGTTTAGGCACACTTTCAGCCACTACCACTTAGATATCACGCCAGTATTAGTAAAATTAGATAAACAACCAGATTTGATAATGGAAGGGACTAAAGGTCTCTGGTATAACTTATCAAAACCGGAAGAAATTGGCCTAGCCGCTCCTGTAAAGCAGCTTATTGAGAGCCTACCCTTTGAACTAAACGACGACGTTTGAATAAGCGAACGCGATAAGAGGAACCACTATGAGCCGCACTGTATTTTGTGCTCGCCTTCAAAAAGATGCTGAAGGCCTAGATTTTCAACTTTACCCAGGTGACTTAGGTAAGCGTATCTTTGACAACGTCTCTAAAGAAGCTTGGGGACAATGGCAGAGCAAGCAAACTATGCTCATCAATGAAAAGAAGCTAAACATGATGGACCCAGAACACCGTAAACTTCTTGAAACTGAGATGGTTAACTTCCTTTTCGAAGGTAAAGATGTCGTTATTGATGGCTATACTCCACCAAGCGAATAAGACATTTATTTAAGCAATTTTTAATGACATCATAGTTCACGCTACGGTGTCATTTTTGTTTGAGGAACTATGAAAAAGCTAAGTTACTTCCTAATAACCTTGTTATTAACAGGGTGCAGTCGTGAATTTGTCGAAAGCATTTATGATGTTAATTATGAACCGACCAACCGATTCGTAAGTAATTTGGCGGAGCTACCCGGTCAATTTGAAAAAGATACGGGCGCATTAGACTCTTTAATCAATAGCTTTTCAGGCAATATCCAAAAGCGCTGGGGAAGCAGTGAAGTAAAAATAGCGGGTAAGAGTAACTATGTGAAATACATAGATAATTACTTGAGTCGTTCAGAGGTGAATTTTAGCGAAGGCCTCATAACGGTAGAAACTGTTTCCTCCACAGATCCTAAAAAACACCTAAAAAACGCAATAATGACAACGCTTTTAACGCCAGATGATCCAGCGCATGTCGACCTGTTTTCTTCCAAAAGCATCAAGTTAGAAGGTCAACCTTTTCTCTACAATCAAGTTGTAGACCAAGAAAAAAAACCAATCCAATGGACATGGCGCGCGAATAAGTTTGCCGATTATCTGATCGCTAATAACCTAAAAACCAAAGAAATCGACTTTAAAAAAGCTTACTACGTTGAAATTCCTATGGTGGCCGACCACGCCAGTAAACGTAGTTATAAGTATGCTGATATAGTGCAACGAGCATCTCAGCGTTATGACATTCCTGAAGACTTGATTTACGCGATCATCAAAACAGAAAGCAGTTTTAACCCATACGCTGTGAGCTGGGCTAATGCCTATGGACTTATGCAGGTTGTCCCAAAAACCGCAGGTCGAGATGTCTTTAAGCTTGTCAAAAAGAAACCTGGAGAACCAAGTCCTGAGTATTTATTCAATCCAGAAAACAACATAGATGCTGGCACTGCGTACTTTTACATCCTTAAAAATCGTTATTTGAAGGACGTGCAACACCCGACAACTCTCGAATACAGCATGATCTCAGCATACAACGGTGGTACTGGTGGCGTACTCAATACCTTCAGTAAGGACAGAAAGCGGGCAATGCGTGACTTAAACTCATTGCAACCTAGTCAAGCTTACTGGGCACTTACAAAGAAACACCCAAACAAAGAGTCGCGTCGATACTTAGAAAAAGTAACAAAATTCAAGAAAGATTTTAACCAAGGTAAAACGTAAGCCTCACTTTTGAATAAAAAAACAACTAACGAACGTTTTTTTTGATTATTTTCAAAAAAGGTGTTGACGGTTATGCAGAAAATCCGTTTAATAGCGCTCCGTTGCCCGGATAGCTCAGTCGGTAGAGCAGAGGATTGAAAATCCTCGTGTCGGTGGTTCGATTCCGCCTCCGGGCACCACAATTTGATTTGTTGGTGTCATTACTCTTTAACAGGGAGTAGCAACACGAACAAAAGCATAAAGAATTTAGTGTGCCGACTTAGCTCAGTAGGTAGAGCAACTGACTTGTAATCAGTAGGTCACCAGTTCGACTCCGGTAGTCGGCACCATTCTTTTGCCTCGATAGCTCAGTCGGTAGAGCAGCGGATTGAAAATCCGCGTGTCGGTGGTTCGATTCCGCCTCGAGGCACCATTATTTGGTACTTAACAAATAATGGTCTTTATAGACCTGATGTTGAGACAAGTAATTCCCCTTTAGTTCAGTTGGTAGAACGGCGGACTGTTAATCCGTATGTCGCAAGTTCAAGTCTTGCAAGGGGAGCCATTTTAAAGAACTTCATTTTATATGAGGTTTTAATTAGAGAGTTTACTCTCTAAAGCAAAGAATTTAGTGTGCCGACTTAGCTCAGTAGGTAGAGCAACTGACTTGTAATCAGTAGGTCACCAGTTCGACTCCGGTAGTCGGCACCATTCTTTTGCCTCGATAGCTCAGTCGGTAGAGCAGCGGATTGAAAATCCGCGTGTCGGTGGTTCGATTCCGCCTCGAGGCACCATTATTTGGTACTTAACAAATAGTGGTCTTTAATAGACCAGATGTTGAGACAAGTAATTCCCCTTTAGTTCAGTTGGTAGAACGGCGGACTGTTAATCCGTATGTCGCAAGTTCAAGTCTTGCAAGGGGAGCCACATCCGAGAAAGCCAAGTCGAAAGACTTGGCTTTTTTTTCGTTTGAACAAAGGTTAACTAGACCCAGTCTTCGTATTCGATCAACACGAAATATTGATGAACCAATCAAGAGAGCCACTTTCCTTCTACTTTAAGTACAACATTTATTTCATTTCTAACGAAGTCTTCCCTACCCAAACTAAGTCGAGTGGTTTGATATTATACATTCTGCAACACGCCCATAATCACACTCGAGTAAACAATACATAGTTCTGTTACTTTTTTTTCTTCGAAAATTTAATGTTCATCATGTTTTGAAACCTTTCTAATATCAGACCTACACCGCTTAGATTAAGATTCGATACGTTATACCTAATCTTATTATTACATCGCTGCGCGGGGAAATATGAAACTTAAAACGCAAGCTTACTTATTATCGGGCATAATATTGATTGCCCTGCTAGCCCTGACTGCTACTGGTTTATGGACATTGAGAGTCGCTAGCAACATGGACAACAAAGCTCGCGTGACAGAGCTATTTAAGAGTGCATATAGCATTCTTACTGAAGTCGAGAAAATGGCGATTGATGGCACACTAGAAGAAAAGCAAGCTAAGCAACTTGCCACTCGTCTATTACGAAACAACATTTATAAAGACAACGAATATGTCTACGTTGCTGATGAAAACATGACGTTTGTCGCGACACCACTAGATCCTCAACTACACGGAACCAGCTTTAATGACTTTAAAGATGGCGACGGCAATAGTGTTGGCCAACTCATTCAACGAGTACTTGGCAATCGTACTGGCCAGATCATTGAGTACACCTGGACACAAAAGCTTCCAGACGGAACGATTGAAGACAAACTGTCTATTGCAGAGAAGACTCCGCATTGGGGTTGGGTTGTCGGTACAGGTATCGGCTTCAATGAAGTCAATGCACGTTTCTGGTCAACGGCTCAATGGCAATTGTTTCTATGTGTCGTGATTGCTGGCCTTATTTTATCAAGCCTAATCGTATCTATTAAGCGAATGCTAGCGCTTCTTGGCGGCGAGCCTAAAGATGTAAGAGAAGCGGTACAAGCCGTCGCAGAAGGCCGCATTCAAACCTCTTTTGAAACTCAGGCAATAAACGGCAGTATTTATCACGCCGTACAACAAATGAGTAAGTCGTTAGCCGAGCTAGTCTCAAACCTTGATGCTTCAATGCTGGCACTGAGAGCCGAATTGCAACGCGTAGAAGACCGTGCAGGGTCAATTGCTCAACTAACAGAGACCCAGCAGCAATCAACAGAGATGATCGCAACAGCAATGACCGAGATGGCTTCTTCAGCAAACAACGTTGCTGATTCAGCTAGCGATACCGCGCGCAACACCGATGAGGCCGATAAACAGAGCCAACATACCCAACAACTCATTCACAACACTGTAGACAACATTCAAGGCCTGGCAGGGCAACTAAACACAGCAAGCGAAGCTGTCGCTAACCTAGATAGCGATGTAAACAACATTGTGAAAGTATTGGATGTGATTGGTGATATAGCGGAGCAAACTAACCTGTTGGCACTGAACGCAGCCATTGAAGCAGCTAGAGCTGGCGAACAAGGTCGTGGATTTGCAGTTGTGGCAGATGAAGTTCGTAACCTTGCAGGCCGAACGCAATCAAGCACTAAAGAAATCCAGTTAATGATCAATAACCTTCAAGAAGGCTCTCGTAATGCGATTCAAACGATGGAAGTATGTGCGACTACCAGTGAGAGTACAGTCACAGAGTCTCAGAGTGCCTCTGAAGCACTACAACAGATTGTTATTGCTCTAGAGTCCATCTCATCAATGAGTCATCAAATCGCGACAGCAGCGGCTGAGCAGACTCAGGTGAGCGATGATATCTCAAAGCGTATCAACATGATCGAAGAGAGCGGCAACCAACTAAGTAATGTAGTAACTGAAAGTCATAATAGCACCCAAACACTCGCTTCCCTTTCTAACGAATTAGAAGCTTGGATTAATAGGTTTGAAGTAAAACACTAAACTCACAGGAAAATCTCCAACCATAGAAGCACGTTTTCACACGTGCTTTTTTTATTTCGGCACCCATTCAGTGTAGTTAAAAGAAGTTTTACGATCTTTTAGAGCATGCTAGACCTGGGTTTTTTGAACCAAATGAACAAAAACAACCCACTAAGTATAGAAAAACATCAAACGATACTTTTTTTGCAATTTAATGTTGACCCAGAACGCGAAAACACGTTTAATACACCTCGTCGCCCGGATAGCTCAGTCGGTAGAGCAGAGGATTGAAAATCCTCGTGTCGGTGGTTCGATTCCGCCTCCGGGCACCACAATTTATTTGTTGGTGTCCTAGACAACAACAGTAAAGCACAAAGAAATATTTATGTGCCGACTTAGCTCAGTAGGTAGAGCAACTGACTTGTAATCAGTAGGTCACCAGTTCGACTCCGGTAGTCGGCACCATTTCTTTAAAGCTTTAAGAATAATTCCCCTTTAGTTCAGTTGGTAGAACGGCGGACTGTTAATCCGTATGTCGCAAGTTCAAGTCTTGCAAGGGGAGCCAAGTTAATCATCAAGCATAAGCTTTTTGATTCATGATGCCGACTTAGCTCAGTAGGTAGAGCAACTGACTTGTAATCAGTAGGTCACCAGTTCGATTCCGGTAGTCGGCACCATTCTCTTGATTAGAGACTAAACAATCAATTCCCCTTTAGTTCAGTTGGTAGAACGGCGGACTGTTAATCCGTATGTCGCAAGTTCAAGTCTTGCAAGGGGAGCCAATTAGAAAAGGCCGCATCATTGATGCGGCCTTTTTGCATTTATAGATCCTAACTTATCAATACAACTACCCTCACCTTTCAAATACCATATTCAATTCAGAAACCAACCGTTTTCATATCCTTTCAAAGCTACAAATCTTCGCTACTTAACTCTCTTCAATATTTCCCAACAACAAACGACACATTCACGTAAGAGTTATTCAGAGTAACGTTACTAATCATTTTATTAATGAGGAGAACCGCTGGACAAATCAATACTAAGCCTGGAAATGAGAAAGCTAAGTAACGAATCAAATAAGCGCTAGAAAAGCTCTGAAAAGCGCTTCAATCCAAATGATACACAAGTCACTCTTTATCAAAACTATCCACTACAATAGCGCCCATAGAGGCTGGCATTGAAATAACAATAACTCTTTTGAACGATACAACTGGATCACTCAATAGAGGTAATTTGTCCAGGCAAGTCAGTACCAAAGCAACGACCAATGCCGTCATAACATAAGCAATCACTATTCTGAAAATAAACACTGGCAACCGAGCAACAACGTCTTTTTGAAAGACACTCTCATACGTATAGAAGCCCAGGAACACCGCAGACAGCAAAAACAACAGCAATAGATTTGCGGTAGGTAAGGTCTCCCCTAACTTCCAGGCCTCTTCAGAAAAAGAAATCGGCACGGCCAAAGCAAAAGATCCCACAAAGATCTGGCTCGCATCTTCAAAGTTAAAGCTCAATTTCATAGTTCTACCCATTAGGTTTATTTAAGGCTTTATCTATTTATTAAAATAATAACAAACTATCCGCGATGATTTGGGGAATTTTCTATTCTTACCAAGCAATAAGCCATAACACTTCTTAGTTTTATATTAGTCGAAATATAACCAAAACATAGCTTGAACTAACCAGCAAGAAATTAATATGTTGAGAGCAAAGTGGTCAAAACGACTAATTCATATCGAGTCAACAAACACCTCAGAATAGAAGAGATACTGGTCACCCTAAAATACCAATGCCTAGAACCAGAGAATATAGCAATCAGCTGGGTGATAAACAGCACTACATGTATAGACACGGGTGTGAAGGATGCTCTATTTCTTAGCTTATCATCCCTCCGACATTACTTTAGTAGGCCCGCAATCTAGCGACTTTCACCTTCAAAGTGAATCTAGTCCATTTTCACCCTTTGAAATACGTCGAAAAAGGCACTCAATACCATCGAGAAAGGTTTAAGCATAGAGCATTAAGTCGACTCATTTAGGGCTATAGCGTTCTTAGCAGAACTATCCTATAGATTCACAGGTAGGGTAGAAGCAAGGTTTCATAGAGGAAAAGCTGTAAACCGAGTACCTGAAAGGACACTTGCTAAATAAAGAAGCGACATACAAGTACAGAGCAGAAAGATGGGTTGTAGGGCTTATATAGCTTCAGGTTTTGAGAAGATAATATGTTGAGTCAGTTCAATCTCATAAAGCTAACTTACAACGTCATATGGCTCGAGGTATTTGATCACTCAGCTTAAAGCTATAATGTTTAAAGTCGTGCTCGTGTCAACTCACACCGGAATCAGAAATGATGTCACTCTAATCGTAAAGTTGGGATTTCTGATAAGCGATGGAATAATAGGAACACGTTGCTAGGAGTTATGAGCTACGAGAAAACGGGTGGGGAAGCCATTCGATAGAAGGGCGGAATAGATGCAAAAAAGCCCCGCTATTTCTAGCGAGGCTTATTATAAGTGGCGGAGTGGACGGGACTCGAACCCGCGACCCCCGGCGTGACAGGCCGGTATTCTAACCAACTGAACTACCACTCCGCAGTGTCTATTCAGCATAAAGCAATATGAGCCTGACGATGTCCTACTCTCACATGGGGAAGCCCCACACTACCATCGGCGCTATTGTGTTTCACTTCTGAGTTCGGCATGGAATCAGGTGGGTCCACAATGCTATGGTCGTCAAACAAATTCTGTTGTTAACTTGATAAATCAAATCAACTAAATAGTGGTGCTGATACCCAGACTCGAACTGGGGACCTCACCCTTACCAAGGGTGCGCTCTACCGGGCTGAGCTATATCAGCGATTTAAGAACCGTTAAAAAACGACTCTAAAAATTTAAAGCCTGGCGATGTCCTACTCTCACATGGGGAAGCCCCACACTACCATCGGCGCTATTGTGTTTCACTTCTGAGTTCGGCATGGAATCAGGTGGGTCCACAATGCTATGGTCGCCAAGCAAATTTTAAAATTCGGAAAACTGTTAAAAGTTATGTCTCTTCAAACGCATTCAAGGTCTGTCTTTCTTTGAGTCCACAAAACCCCTTGGGTGTTGTATGGTTAAGCCTCACGGGCAATTAGTACAGGTTAGCTCAATGCCTCGCAGCACTTACACACCCTGCCTATCAACGTCGTAGTCTACGACAACCCTTTAGGACACTTATAGTGCCAGGGAAAACTCATCTCAAGGCTCGCTTCCCGCTTAGATGCTTTCAGCGGTTATCGATTCCGAACTTAGCTACCGGGCAATGCCATTGGCATGACAACCCGAACACCAGAGGTTCGTCCACTCCGGTCCTCTCGTACTAGGAGCAGCCCCTTTCAATTTTCCAACGCCCACGGCAGATAGGGACCGAACTGTCTCACGACGTTCTAAACCCAGCTCGCGTACCACTTTAAATGGCGAACAGCCATACCCTTGGGACCGACTTCAGCCCCAGGATGTGATGAGCCGACATCGAGGTGCCAAACACCGCCGTCGATATGAACTCTTGGGCGGTATCAGCCTGTTATCCCCGGAGTACCTTTTATCCGTTGAGCGATGGCCCTTCCATTCAGAACCACCGGATCACTATGACCTGCTTTCGCACCTGCTCGAATTGTCATTCTCGCAGTCAAGCGGGCTTATGCCATTGCACTAACCACACGATGTCCAACCGTGTTTAGCCCACCTTCGTGCTCCTCCGTTACTCTTTGGGAGGAGACCGCCCCAGTCAAACTACCCACCAGGCACTGTCCGTAA